>NZ_CP014143.1:3495119-3864326 GCF_001750105.1 Microbulbifer aggregans | reverse complement strand
TCAGACTGTCTGTAGATATGGAGCGAGCGCGGCATCAAAAGTGCCCTGAGCCTTCATGATGCGATCGCAGACCTCCCGCACCGCGCCTTCACCACCTCTCGCTTCGGTTACCCAGATGGCGCGCTCACGCACCGGCGGCGCCGCGTTGGGTACCGAGATCGGGCAGCCCACGCGGTTCATTACCAGCAGGTCCGGGTAGTCGTCGCCGACATAGGCAATGTCCTCGAGGCGATAGCCATCGTCGCCGAATAGCTCCCTGAGCGCGGTGAACTTGTCCTCGCGCCCCTGAATCAGCTTGTGCACGCCGAGATCGTGGGCTCTGCGCTCAACCACACTGCTGCGGCGTCCGGTAATGATCGCAACCTGCACGCCGGATTTCTGCAGCATCTTGATGCCGTGGCCGTCCAGGGTGCTAAAGGTCTTCAGCTCGTTGCCGCTGTTGTCGAAGTAGAGGCGGCCGTCGGTGAGGACGCCGTCCACATCCAGCACCAGGTGGCGCACCTGAGCCAGCTTCTGGTCGATATGCGCCTGCTGTTTCTGCGCTTCGCTTTGTTCTTTGTGCTTGGAACTCACTGGTCTCTTTCCTTTTATTCCTTCAGATGACGCCGGCACGCAGTATATCGTGCATATGTAGCACGCCGATGGGATGGTGGGCATCGTCTTCAACCACCAGCGCGGTAATGCGGTTGTCTTCCATAATCCGCAGTGCCTCCGCAGCCAGGGTGTCCTTGGATACCGTCTTCGGGCGGCGGCTCATCACTGCATCCATGGTGGCGGTGTCCAGCTCCACTTTGTGGTCGATGACCCGGCGCAGGTCGCCGTCGGTAAATACGCCCAGCAGGGTTCCTTTGTTATCCACCACCGTAGTCATTCCGAAACCCTTGCTGGTCATTTCCAGCAAGGCCTTGGACAGCAGGGTTTCCGGGGAGACTTGCGGAAGTTCGTCACCGGCGTGCATCACGTCTTCGACCTTGAGCAGTAGTCGCCGACCCAGGGCGCCGCCCGGGTGGGAAAAGGCGAAGTCCTCGGCGGTGAAGCCGCGGGCCTCCAGCAGTGCCACTGCCAGCGCATCACCCATGACCAGCGTGACTGTGGTGGATGAGGTTGGGGCCAGGTTTAACGGGCAGGCCTCAGTTTCCACGGAAATATCCAGGTTCACATCCGCGGCCTGCGCCAGCGGTGAATCGGGTTTCCCGGTCATGCTGATCATGGGGATACCCAGCCGTTTCAGCAGCGGCAGCAGAGTCAGCACCTCGGCGGAGGAGCCGGAATTGGAGATGGCGATAACCAGGTCTTCGCGGGTGATCATGCCCAGGTCACCGTGACTGGCTTCGCCGGGGTGCACGAAAAAGCTCGGCGTGCCGGTGCTGGCCAGTGTGGCCGCGATCTTACCGCCGACATGGCCGGATTTCCCCATGCCGGTGACGATGGTGCGGCCGCGGCACTGAAGGATCAGTTCACAGGCTTTCTTGAAATCGGCATTGACGCGATGCTCCAGCGCGGCCACCGCCTCGGTCTCCATCAATATGGTGCGGCGGCCAGCTTGTAAGATCAGATCCTGGGTCATTGTTTATCTCTGTAAACAGCTTTACTTGAGTGTAGGAATTAGGCGGCTCGTTGTTCACGTCTGTAGCAGCAGCCAGTAGTAGGCCCCATAACTGCCGAGCAGCAGGGCGCCGATGCGCCTTCCGATTCGGGCGCCATAGGGGCGCCGCCACAGGCTCGTGGCCACTGCGCTTACCAGTAGCAACGTCATTGCCAGCATTGCCAGATAGTCGCGCTGGAATACCACCGGTTGCATGTACAGGGGGGCGATGATACCGGGAACAGCCATGACAGCGAGAATATTAACGACATTGGAGCCGACAACGTTGCCGATAGCGAGGTCAAAGTGGCCCTTGAGGGCGCTTGCGACCGAGGCGGCAAGCTCCGGCAGGCTGGTGCCCACGGCCACGACGGTAAGCCCGATGACCAGTGGGCTGATACCCGCCGCGGCGGCCAGATGGCTTGCCCCCCAAACCAGGATGTCGGCACTAGCCAGAAGAGCTGCCAGTCCGATCCCGAACCAGAGGAAGCCGCGAGAAGCGGTGTAGTCGCGAATTTCCACATCTTCCTCCTCGCTGCCGTGGCGGCGTTTCTTCAGGCGCACTGTCATCCATAAAAGAAGCAAAAGCAGGGCGATCAGAAAGAAGCCTTCACCGGCAGTTAGGCGTGCATCGCGGAGCACGAAGCCCGCCAGAACAGTGACAGCCAGCAGCGCGGGGATCTCCTGGCCCAGCAAGTGTCGCTGGACTGGCAACGGGGCGATCAGCGCGGTTGCCCCGAGTACGAGACCGATGTTGGCCAGGTTGGAGCCGAGGGCATTGCCGATGGCGAGTTCACCGGCGCCTCGCTGCGCAGCACTCACGGCAATCATGATTTCGGGAGCAGAAGTGCCGAGGGAGACAATGGTCAGGCCGATGACCAGTTTGGAAAGGCCGAGGCGCAATGCGAGTGCTGCGCTGCCCGCGACAAAGCGGTCTGCGCCCCAGACAAGCCCGGCTAACCCGGCGAGCAGTGCCAGTGCCGCCTGCCATACTTCCGGCATGCTACCCTCAAAGAATGATTTAGGTGAAAAATGAGATGTGCGGGTGTAACCGACTGTAATCGAGGCCACAACATCCGCGGGCGCGGCCATGGTATAGTCTGCCGCCGTCGCTGTCAGCCTCAGCCGGTTCGCACACTTCCGGGAGGCTCTGAATAGACTGATCCAGTCAGAAAAAGCGGCAGTATCGTGGCACTTTATGACGCCCATCGCGTCCAAGGACCGATTTGCCAAATGGGAGACACTTTGTGAACGCTATTTCCGTACCCGGCCGCAATCCGCTGGTTCTGTGGTTGCAGGCCGCATTCTGCACTCTTTTCTTGTCCGCCTGGGCCCCGGCGGTGAGTGCAGCCCAGAACCCTTACAACGTTATCGAGGGTGTTTCCCAGAGCCTGCTGGGGGTTATCCGCTCCAAATCCCAGTACCTGAACTCTGACCCCCAGCGCTATTACAACGCGGTGGACAGCGTCCTGGCGCCGGTGGTGGACTTTGATTTTATCGCCCGCGGCGTGATGGGGCGCTATGCCAAGCAGGCTTCGGCCGCCCAACAGTCCCGTTTCGCCAGCACCTTCCGCCGTGACCTGGTGTCAACCTTTGCCCGTGGCGTGGCGACGTTCGGCGATATGGATGTGCGCGTGGTGAATCCGGGCTCGAACCCCTCCGGCAACCGGGTAAACGTACTTCAGGAAGTGCGCAGCAAGGAGGGGATCACCAAAGTGTCCTATACCCTGGTGCGCAACCGGGCCGGCCAGTGGAAGCTGATCAATGTGATTCTCAACGGTGTGAACCTCGGTAAGACTTTCCGCAGCCAGTTTGCTCAGGCCATGCAGACTCATGGTGATATCGACAAGGTCATTGCGAACTGGTCCGCAGATCAGGTCGCAGACCAGGTCAGTTAAGTGCGAGTCCGGTCCGCGCGGCTGCGCGGACCGGCTGTTTCCAGTAAACTGCCGCGCTATTTTGCAATCCAACTCTGTGTTTCCCGCCTATGCAACCCGAAGAAATCAAAACCCTGATCGAAGGGCACATTCCAGACAGCCAGGTCGATGTGGCCTTCGAGGGCAGTCACCTCATGGTGACTGTGGTCAGTCCGGCCTTTGAGGGCCTGAGTCGCCTGAAGAAGCAGCAGCTGGTCTATGGCGCGCTCGGTGACAAAATTGCCGACGGTACCCTGCACGCTGTGCAGATGCAGACACTCACGCCGGCAGAAGCCGGACAGTAGGCCCGTATCCCATGGACAAACTGATTATTGAGGGGAGCGGCCCGACATCCGGCACCCTGAAGATTTCCGGTGCAAAGAATTCCGCGCTGCCAATCCTTGCGGCTGCACTGCTGGCTGATGGGCCGGTACATATCCATAACCTGCCGCACCTCAATGACATCACCACCATGATCACTCTGCTGAGGTGTATGGGCTGCGATGTCACGATTGATGAAAAGCTCGGTGTAGAGATCGATCCGCGTTCGGTGAATGATCTCACCGCACCCTATGAGCTGGTGAAGACCATGCGCGCCTCGATCCTGGTGCTCGGGCCACTGCTGGCCCGTCACGGGGTGGCCAATGTGTCCTTCCCCGGCGGCTGCGCGATCGGCAGCCGGCCGGTGGATATCCACCTCAAGGGCCTGGAGGCGATGGGTGCCGAAATCACCATCGATGAGGGCTTTATTCGCGCCCGCTCCAATGGCCGCCTGAAAGGCGCCAACATCGTGATGGAAAAGGTCACAGTCGGTGGCACCGAGAATCTGCTGATGGCGGCGGTACTCGCCGAGGGCACTACCGTGCTGCACAACGCCGCCCGCGAGCCCGAGATCGTCGACCTGGCAGAGTTTTTGATCGCCATGGGTGCCCAGATCGAAGGCGTGGGTACCGACACCATGCGTGTGCACGGCGTGCCGCGCCTGAACCCCTGTACCTTCAGCGTGATGCCGGATCGTATCGAGACCGGTACCTTCCTCGCTGCGGCGGCTGCCTCCCGCGGCAAGGTTCGCCTCACTCACACCCGCGCAGATATTCTCGACGCGGTACTGTTGAAGTTTGAGGAGGCCGGAGCCCACCTCAGCGCCGGGGATGGCTGGATCGAGCTCGATATGAAGGGCAACCGCCCCAAAGCGGTGAGTTTCCGTACGGCGCCCTATCCGGCCTTCCCCACGGATATGCAGTCCCAGCTGATGGCCATGAATGCGGTGGCAGAAGGGAAGGGCACCGTGGTCGAGACAATTTTCGAAAACCGCCTGATCCAGGTCCACGAACTCAATCGTATGGGGGCCAACATCACGCTTGAAGGCAACACGGCGATTGTGACTGGCGTGGAGCAGCTCAAGGGGGCGCCGGTGATGGCCTCGGACCTGCGGGCCTCTGCCAGTCTCGTCATTGCAGGGATGATTGCCGAAGGTACGACAGTGGTTGATCGTATTTACCACATTGACCGCGGTTACGAGTGCATCGAAGAAAAACTGCAACAGCTGGGCGCCAACATTCGACGGGTACCCGGGTAAACTGGCTGCCGACAATCTGTCCACCGAAGGCTGTTCTCAAGTGTCGCGGGGTCATGCCCCGCGGCGATACCGATAAATAACTCATAAGTCTCATGCAGATCACTATCGCCCTGACCAAGGGCAGAATCCTCAAGGAAACTCTGCCGCTGCTGGCCGCCGCCGGACTCGAGCCCGCCGAAGATATTTTCAGCAGTCGCAAGCTGATTTTTGATACCAACCGGGAAGGCGTGCGGCTGTTGCTGTTGCGCGGCTCCGATGTGCCGACCTATGTGCAGCACGGAGCGGCTGATCTTGGTGTGGCTGGCAAAGACACCCTGCTGGAGCATCGCACCGACGGTATCTACGAGCCCCTGGATCTCGGCATCGCCCGCTGCCGCCTGATGACGGCCGGAATTCGTGGTGCAGAGCTGCCCCGTGGTCGGATCAAAGTGGCGACGAAGTTCGTCGAGAGCGCGCGGCGGTATTACGCTGCGCGGGGCCGTCAGGCAGATATCATCAAGCTGTATGGCGCTATGGAGCTGGCTCCACTGATGGGGCTGGCGGATGAGATCGTCGATATCGTGGATACCGGTAATACCCTCAAGGCCAACGGGCTGGAGGCGCGGGACACGATTGCCCAGATCAGCAGCCGTCTGATCGTCAACAAGGCGTCGATGAAAATGAAGTACGAGCCCATCCGCGCATTGGTGGACCGGCTCGCTGAAGCCGTTGGCACAGAACCTGTGGCATAAATTCGGCGCCTTAAATCGCTATTCAGGAAAAAGCAGTACAGAGCAGGAGCAGGGTCAAAAGCATGGCCGTCATTCGCCAGTTAGATAGTCTCGCCCCGGATTTTGATGCCCAGCTGGAACTGCTGCTGGCCTGGGAATCGGTCGCTGATCACCGGGTCGAGGAGACGGTAGCGGAGATTCTGCGCGAGGTCCGCGCACACGGCGATGTAGCCGTCATCTCGTATACGAACCAGTTTGACCGGCGACAGCTGCAGGCCGCGGGTGACTTCATGGTGTCGGCGTCGGAGTTACAGGCAGCGCGGGAGCGAGTGGCGCCTGAGGCCCGGCGCGCTCTGGAGGCGGCTGCGGAGCGGGTGCGCGCCTATCACGATCATCAGAAGCAGGAGTCCTGGCAGTACCGCGAGGCGGATGGCACTGTCCTCGGCCAGCAGATTACTCCTATGGAGCGCGTGGGTATCTACGTGCCCGGTGGCAAGGCCAGTTACCCCTCCTCGGTGTTGATGAATGCCATACCCGCCAAGGTGGCCGGTGTCGAAGAGGTGGTGATGGTTGTGCCGGCGCCGGATAACCAGATCAGTGACCTGGTGCTGGCTGCTGCCGCCATCGCCGGCGTGGATCGCGTGTTCACCATCGGTGGCGCCCAGGCTGTGGCGGCACTGGCATATGGTACCGAGGCGGTGCCGAGAGTGGACAAGATTGTCGGTCCGGGCAACATTTTCGTCGCCTCGGCCAAGCGTGCCGTATTCGGCCAGGTCGCCATCGACATGATTGCCGGTCCGTCAGAGATTCTGGTGATCTGTGACGGTGAGACGGATCCAGACTGGATCGCCATGGATCTCCTGTCCCAGGCCGAGCATGACGAGCAGGCGCAGTCGATTCTGGTCAGTCCCGATCAGGAGTTTCTGGATGCGGTAGAGCGCGCGCTGGAGAAGTTACTGGCAGAATTGCCCAGGCGGGAGATCGCCGCAGTTTCGTTGAAGGAGCGCGGCGCCCTTGTCGCCGTGGATTCCATCGAATCGGCCATCGCCATCTCCAACCGTATTGCACCTGAGCACCTGGAGCTCTCGGTGGCCAATCCGGAGAAATATCTGCCCCTGATTCGCAATGCCGGGGCCATTTTCCTGGGTCGTCATACGGCGGAAGCGCTGGGAGACTATTGTGCCGGGCCCAATCACGTCCTCCCCACCAGCGGTACCGCCAGATTCTCGTCGCCGCTCGGGGTCTACGATTTCCAGAAGCGCAGTTCGATCATCTATTGCTCGCCGGAGGGTGCTAAGACGCTGGGGCGGGTGGCAGGAATCCTTGCGCGGGGCGAGGGCCTGGAGGCACACGCCCGCTCGGCGGAGTATCGGGTACGGAACAAGTAGATCCGCAGACGGGCGAGGGGGCTTTTCCGCGATTGCCCTCGCTTTTTGGGGCTGTATGGCGAGTGTCAGTCGGGAATGCGCGTGGCCTGCCACGCCACTGCCTGCCATTGGCCATTCCGCTTCAGAAAAGTGCCGGTGTTGTAATAGCGGCTGGTTTTTTTCTGCCCCTCACCGCTCTCTTCACCAATCAGCTGGAAGGCGACCACTGCCGTATCGCCGAACAGGCGAATATCCACCTCCTCCGCGTGGTAGCTGGCGGTGATGGGCTCATCACTGGACTGTTCCATGCCCTCCATGATTTTTCTCTTGCCGAAACGCTGCCCTGAAGAGCTGGTGTAGATCAGGTCATCGGCCCAGAAGCGACTGTGGACCTCCGGATCGCTGGCCGCTCCCGCCAGGAAGCGGTCGAGTAGGGTCTGCAGCCGTGCCTCGTCGGAGGTTTCCGCGACCGCCAAGAAAGGTAAAAGCAGTAGTAAGGTGGCAACCAGCTTCCGCATGCTGTCATCTCCCATCAATTGTTCTGTTGTGTCGAGGGTTTTTCCGAGACGGTGGCAGTCACGGTGCGGGATTCTCCTTCGCGGACATAGGTAATTGCGACGGTATCTCCCGGTCGCAAAGTGGCCATGGCCGCAACCCCGCGTATGCCATCATTGATCGGCAAGCCGTCGATATGTGTTATCACGTCCCCTGGCTGTAGTCCGGCCTGATGGGCCGGTCCCTGGTTGTAGATGGCGGTCACGATCACGCCATTGCTTGAGCCCAGGTTAAACGCCCGAGCCAGCTGTGGAGTGACCGCCTGAGCCTCGATGCCCAACCAGCCGGGAACCACGCGTCCGTATTCGATGATGTCCTGCATTACCTTGAATGCGATATTCGCCGGAATCGCGAAGCCGACACCACCTGCATAGCCGCTCTCGCTCAACTCGGTGGTATTGATGCCCAGCAGGCGACCGTGGGCGTCGACCAGTGCGCCGCCGGAGTTGCCGGGGTTGATCGCCGCATCGGTCTGGAGAAAATCCTGAAGGTAGCTCCCAGTGCCACCGGCGCCCAGGTTCACGTAGCGCTCGCCGGTAGCGCTGATGATGCCCTGGGTCACTGACTGGCCGACTCCGAGGGGATTGCCGATCGCCAGTACCACATCCCCGACCTCAGCCTGTTGGGGTTCACCGACCTCAATGGCGGTCAGTCGCGGCAGGTCCACCTTGAGAACCGCCAGATCAAAATCTGCGTCACTTCCCACCAGCTGCGCCAGGGCCTCCCGTCCATCCGGCAGCAAGACCACGATCGCGTCGGCCTGATCGATCACGTGGTGATTGGTGAGGATGTAGCCCTCATCACTGACGATGACCCCCGAGCCAAGGTTGGACTCCATGCGCTGTCGCTGCTGCGGGTTCATGCGCTCGAGCAGTAAGCGAAAGTAGGGGTTGTTGGCCTGAGGGTGGGAAGAGAGCGGGATGCGGCTATAGATGTTGACCACCGCCGGTGTGGCGCGGCGCACCGCTGCGGCATAAGAGACCGGCCCCTGCCACTGGTCCGCTGAGGTGGGGGTAGGGCCGCCGCGCAGCTGGGGGAACAGCAGCAGAATTGCCGCCGCCAGCGCCAGTCCGATGGCGGCCGGGGCAGCCCAGTCTTGCAGAAATCGTTGTAGGGACACGCAGAACTCCTAGATTTGCTGGCCATTATACATGGGCTGTCCCCGTTGGTGATTGGCGCCAGATCCGTATAATGGCGGGTCCAAAAATTCCAAGACCACTGTTTTACTCGATTTGGAGAGTCCTATGTCCCTGGTTCGGCCGCATGGCAGCGCCCAGCTGCAGCCACGATTTGTTTACGACAGCGAGAGACACCACGAACTGATGCACGAGGCCGAGTCTCTGCCTTCCATCGTTATCAGCTCAGCGGCTGCGGCGAACGCGGTGATGCTGGGTGCGGGCTATTTCAACCCGCTGCACGGCTATATGAACGTGGCGGATGCCATGAGTGTGGCGGAGACTCTGCGTACTGTGGACGGCCTATTCTGGCCGGTGCCGGTACTCAATATGGTGGAGGACACCAGTGCCATCGAGGGTGCATCCCGCATTGCCCTGCGCGACCCGAACATCGAGGGCAATCCCGTACTGGCCATCATGGATGTCGAAGCTATCGAAACGGTGTCTGAAGAGCAGATCAGCACCATGGCGGAGCATGTCTTCGGTACCCTGGATGAGAAACACCCTGGCGTTGCCACTTTCAAGTCCACCGGTCGCAAGCTGATCTCCGGTCCGATCGAAGTGTTGAACTTCAGCTACTTCCAGAGCGACTTCCCGGACACCTTCCGCACCGCGGTGGAGATCCGCAATGAATTCATCGAGCGTGGCTGGAATAAGGTGGTTGCCTTCCAGACCCGTAACCCCATGCACCGCGCCCATGAGGAGCTGTGCAAGATGGCCCTTGAGGACGTGGACGCCGACGGCGTGCTGATTCACATGCTGCTGGGCAAGCTGAAGCCGGGCGACATCCCCGCACCGGTGCGCGATGCGTCAATCCGCAAAATGGTGGAACTCTACTTCCCCGCAAACACCGTCATGGTGACCGGTTACGGTTTTGACATGCTGTACGCAGGTCCCCGCGAGGCGGTGCTGCACGCGGTATTCCGCCAGAACTGTGGCTGCAGCCACCTGATTGTTGGCCGCGATCACGCTGGCGTTGGTGATTATTACGGTGCTTTCGACGCCCAGACCATCTTTGACCAGAAAGTGCCCGAAGGCGCACTGGAAATCGCCATCTACCGTGCGGACCACACCGCATATTCCAAGAAGCTGAATAAGGTGGTGATGATGCGTGATGTGCCGGATCACACCAAGGAAGACTTTATCCTGCTGTCTGGCACCAAGGTGCGCGAGTTGCTGGGCGATGGTATTGCGCCGCCGCCGGAATTCTCCCGCCCCGAAGTGGCGCAGATTCTGATGGATTACTATCAGAGCCTGTAAGCAGGCATTAAAAAGGGCGGGTTTAACCCGCCCTTTTTTGTGTCTTTAGGACGGCGCTCCTGTCTTTGTAATCAGGAGTGCCGGGAGCCATTTATCTTCGCTCAGCGGTTTGTGGCCGGCTCTGAGGTTTCCAGTGGCTCCTTGTCCAGGCCGAAGTCTTCGGCCAGGGTCCCTTTGGCGCCGGGCTCTTTTGGCGCCCAGTCCCTTGGCGGCGTGACAGCCTTGAGGTTTTCGTCATTGTCACTGAGCTTGCCGCTGCCCGCTTCCAGCATCTGCCGGCCGATATCCTGGTTGGACAGGCGCATGGCGCTGTTGGACAGGTACTCATGTACCTCCCGGTAGCTCTCGGTGAGATTGTGAACAAGTTGCGAGGTCTGGTCGAAGTGCTCGTTCACTTGCAGCTGGAAGTCCTCCAGCTTTTTATTGGCCTCGTGCAGCCTCGCCTCCAGCTCCTGAGTGCGGTCCACGCCGGAGCGGCCGCGTACCGCGAGAAAAGCAAGCAGGGCACCCAGCGCCACGCCGAGAATGCCTACCAGAATCAAAACCGATGTAGAGTGCACGAAGACTTCTCCTCAAAATTGGTATTTCACCGGTCGTCCCTGACGACGCACCCATTATACGTCATCTGTGTGCCGTCGGCGGCCCGGCCTCCAGGTTGACTGGCCATTCTTCCGGGACGCAGGGCCAATGGGCCCGGCTGCGGTGGCAAGCCTTGATGCTAGGCGAATTTGCCGCAGGTTTGGTAGAGTGCGCCCCCTCTAAGTGAATCCGTTATCCAGCCGACAGCCGAACCATGCATTCACCCCTTTCGCCCATGCAGCGCTATCAGCGCGATCTTCAGCGCCCCGAGTTTGTTGCCGATGCTTCGCAGGAGGCGGCAGTGGTGGAGCTGGAGGAGCTTTACCAGCGCCTGCTCCAGGAGCGCTCCAGTGCTGGCGTCTGGAGCCGGATGCGCAGTCTCTGGCGGGCGGTGCCGGAACCGGAAATAGGGCTGTATTTCTGGGGTGGCGTAGGGCGCGGCAAGACCTACCTGATGGATGCGTTCTATGAGTCGCTGCCCTTCGAGGAGAAGTACCGCACGCACTTCCACCGCTTTATGCGGGAGGTGCACAAGGAGTTGAAGGGGCTCGCGGGGGAGAAGAATCCGCTCGAGCAGGTGGCCGATGGCATAGCACGAAAGGCCCGGGTGCTCTGCTTTGATGAGTTCTTCGTCTCTGACATCACCGATGCGATGATTCTCGCCAACCTGCTGGATGCGCTGTTTCGCCGTGGAGTCACTCTGGTGGCCACCTCAAACATCGTGCCGGATGGCCTGTACCGGGACGGCTTGCAGCGGGCACGATTCCTGCCGGCTATCGAGCTGCTTAAACGGTACACCAAGGTGGTCAACGTGGACGGTGGAGTCGATTACCGCTTGCGGGCGCTGGAAAAGGCCGAGCTTTATCATAGCCCGCTGGATGAAGCGGCAGATCATAGTCTGGCGCGTAGCTTCAGCGCGCTCATCGTCGAGGGGGCCGAGGTCCGGGAGGCGGTGGCGCTTGAGATTGAAGGGCGCACCATCACCGCGGTGCGTGAGGCTGACGATGTCGCCTGGTTTGAATTTGCCGAACTCTGCGACGGGCCGCGCTCCCAGAATGATTACATTGAGTTGGCCCGCGAATATCACAGCGTTTTACTGGCTAATGTGCCTCAGTTCGACGGCCGTATGGAGAGCCAGGCGAGACGCTTCATCAACCTGGTCGATGAGTTCTATGACCGCTGCGTCAAGCTGGTCATATCGGCAGAGGTGCCAGCAGAGGAGCTCTATCAGGCCCGGCATCTGTCCTTCGAGTTTCAGCGCACGGTGAGCCGGCTGCTAGAGATGCAGTCCCGCGAGTATCTGGCGCGCCCGCACAGGCCCTGAGACCCGTATTCATACGCTCCCGTCGTTGGTTGAAATTTGAGCCTAAACTGCTTGAAATGGCAGGGGCGCTTCTGTACTATCCGCGCTCTTTCGTGGGAAGGCCCTTTACCCAGGGTCACATTACAGGTGTTTATAACATGAAGACATACAGTGCCAAGCCGGAAGCGGTAAAACGCGACTGGTTCATTGTCGACGCTGCGGACAAGACTCTCGGCCGTATTTCCGCCGAGATCGCTCACCGTCTGCGCGGCAAGCACAAGCCTGAATATACGCCCCACGTGGACACCGGCGATTACGTGATCGTGATCAATGCTGAGAAGGTCCGCGTGACCGGCAACAAGGCCAAAGACAAGATCTACCACAGCCACTCCGGCTACCCTGGTGGTCTGAAGTCCATCAGCTTCGAAAAGCTGATCGAGAAAGCGCCCGAGCGCACCATTCAGAGCGCCGTTAAAGGCATGCTGCCGAAAGGTCCGTTGGGTCGTGCCATGTTCAAGAAGCTGAAAGTATACGGCGGCAGCGAACATCCTCATGCGGCACAACAGCCGACTGAACTGGCGATCTAAACGGGAAGAATCTGATGGCAACTACTCAATACTACGGTACCGGCCGCCGCAAGACCTCCACCGCTCGTGTATTTATCGAGGCAGGTGAGGGTAAAATCACTGTGAACGGTCGCAGTCTGGACCAGTACTTCGGCCGTGAAGTGGCTCGCATGATCGTGCGTCAGCCGCTGGAAAAGGTCGACATGGTCGAAAAATTTGATATCAACGTCACTGTTAAAGGTGGTGGTTCCTTCGGTCAGGCGGGTGCTATCCGTCACGGCCTGACCCGCGCCCTGATGCAGTACGACGAAGCGCTGCGCCAGCCGCTGCGCGCCGAGGGTTACGTAACCCGCGACGCTCGTGCGGTAGAGCGGAAGAAGGTCGGCCTGCGTAAAGCGCGCAAGAAGCCGCAGTTCTCCAAGCGTTAATTCGCTTACCCTTGCTTGCAAAGCCCGGCACCTGCCGGGCTTTTTTATTTGTGCGAGAGTGGAACCCGGCTGGCGTTGCATCGCCAGTTCTGTTCATTTTCTCGCCATTTTGCCGCCGGTTTACCGACGTTCCCCCGGGCTTCTCCTTGTATCAAATTGGCATTTTCTTTAACATTGCGCGAATTTGTATCCGCCTGATTTATGGGGTTTATCGGCGCCGGCACTTTGCCGGCGGCGCCTCTTTTCGGAACATTTTTTGGGTTTGGGCCAGCGAACTTTCGCTGTGATGGGAGAAATACGTCATGAGTGATGACGGTGTAAACGTAGGGCGGCGCCGGTTCCTGACGGCCGCTACTTCGGTAGTTGGTGGCGTGGGTGCCGTTGGGGTAGCCGTACCCTTCGTCAAGTCCTGGAATCCGAGTGCCAAGGCCAAGGCCGCCGGCGCTCCGGTGAAATTCAACGTCAGCAAGATGGAGCCGGGCCAGATGGTCACTGTAGAGTGGCGCGGAAAGCCGGTTTACGTCGTGCGACGTTCCGAGGAGGTGCTGCAGAACCTGGAGAAAGTGACCCCGCTGCTGCGCGATCCCAACTCCGAGGAATCTATCCAGCCTCCGTACGTCAACCCCCAGAATCGTGCCATCAAGGCGCACCTGCTGGTGATGGTGGGCCTGTGTACCCACCTGGGTTGTGCGCCGATGTTCCGCCCTGAAGTAGGCGCTACCGACCTCGGTGGTGACGAGTGGTTCGGCGGTTTCTTCTGCCCCTGTCACGGCTCCAAGTACGACATGGCGGGGCGCGTCTATACCGGTGTTCCCGCGCCGACCAACATGGACGTGCCGCCGTATTCCTATGAGGGTGATGACATCATCGTGATTGGCGTGGATCAGGAGGGCAGCGCATGAACTGGCTAACCGCACTGGGTGACTGGGTAGACCAGCGTCTGCCGATTTATCGCGCGTGGGATACCCACATGGGCAAGTACTACGCGCCCAAGAATTTCAATCTCTGGTACTTCTTCGGCGTCCTGTCGATGCTGGTACTGGTTAACCAGCTGCTGACCGGTATCTGGTTGGTGATGAGCTACAACCCGTCTGCAGAGGGTGCTTTCGCCTCTGTTGAATACATCATGCGGGATGTTGAGTGGGGTTGGCTCATCCGCTACTTACACTCTACCGGCGCTTCCGCCTTCTTCGTGGTGGTGTACCTGCATATGTTCCGCGGGTTGATGTACGGCTCCTACAAGCCGCCGCGCGAGCTGGTATGGATCTTCGGCATGTGCATCTATCTGGTGCTGATGGCAGAAGCATTCATGGGTTACGTACTGCCCTGGGGCCAGATGTCCTACTGGGGTGCTCAGGTGATCGTGTCCCTGTTCGGCGCCATCCCGGGTATCGGTGAGGATCTGGTACAGTGGATTCGCGGTGACTACCTGATCTCCGGCATTACCCTGACCCGCTTCTTCTCCCTGCATGTGATCGCGCTGCCT
Source organism: Microbulbifer aggregans (assembly GCF_001750105.1). Classification (NCBI taxonomy): domain Bacteria; kingdom Pseudomonadati; phylum Pseudomonadota; class Gammaproteobacteria; order Cellvibrionales; family Microbulbiferaceae; genus Microbulbifer; species Microbulbifer aggregans. Next base: position 3,849,817 of record NZ_CP014143.1, on the reverse strand, counting down.
CTGGTGCTGGTGCTGCTGGTCGTGCTGCATATCCTTGCGCTGCACGAAGTAGGCTCCAACAACCCCGATGGCATCGACATCAAGAAGAACAAGGACGAAAACGGCATCCCCAAAGATGGCGTCGCTTTCCATCCGTACTACACCGTGCACGACCTGGTGGGTATTGCGGTATTCCTGTTCATCTTCTGCGTAGTTGTGTTCTTCTTCCCCGAAATGGGCGGCTTCTTCCTTGAGTATGCCAACTTCGAGGAAGCCAACCCGTTGAAGACTCCTGAGCACATTGCGCCGGTCTGGTACTTCACACCGTTCTACGCGATCCTGCGTGCCGTCACCATCGATATCGGCCCGCTGACCGCGAAGTTCCTCGGCCTCGTGGCCATGGGTGCTGCGATCGCGATCCTGTTCGTGCTGCCCTGGCTGGACAAGAGCCCGGTGCGCTCCATTCGCTATAAAGGCATGCTGCCCAAGGTACTGCTGCTGGTGTTTGCAGCGATGTTCATCGTGCTGGGGTATCTGGGCGTAAAATCCCCGACTCCGGGCCGGAACTTCCTGGCACAGGTCGCTACCCTGTTCTATTTCGCCTACTTCATCACCATGCCGATCTGGACTAACCCGGAAGAGCGTAAGAGCACTCTGTCCTGGGTAGTGAGTGTGATCTTCGGGGTGCTGTTCCTGTGGATGGCGGTCACCAACTTCAAGGCCAGCCTGTTCGTTGGCCTGATGAGCCTGGTGCTGGCAGGTTTCTTCGCGGTATTGCCATGGCTGACCAGCCGTGACCACGTGAAGCCGGTACCTGAGCGTGTTACCAGCCCCTCTGGTGAGAAGACTTTTGTCCTCCTGTTTGGCGGCATCATCATCGTGGGCCTGCTGGCATTCCTGCCGATCAAGGCGGTCGCGGCTGGTGCGCAAGTTGAGCTGGACAATATCAACATCGATCTGCAGGACAAGCCGTCCCTGCAGCGCGGTGCCAACTACTTCGTCAACTACTGCATGGGCTGCCACAGTGCCAACTTTTCCCGCTGGGGACGTGTTGCGACTGACCTGGGTATCCCCAACGAGCTGATGATGGAGCACCTGGTGCTGGGCGATGCGAAGATCGGCAACCTGATGGAAATCTCCATGCGTCCGGAAGACTCCAAGGTATGGTTTGGCGCCGCGCCGCCCGACTTGACCCTGGTGGCTCGCGCCCGCTCTCCGGAATGGCTCTACACTTATCTGCGCAGTTTCTACAAGGATGACAGCCGCCCCACCGGGGTGAACAACAAGGTGTTCCCCAATGTGGGCATGCCGCATGTACTGATGGAGCTGCAGGGCCTGCCCGAGTGTGCGCCGGGACCGAAGAAGGACCACGGCCACGTAGTGCGCGATGAGCTGGGTAACCCGATCATGGACGCGGACTGCGGCAGCATTGAAGTCGGCAGTGTCAAAGGCTCGATGACCGCAGCGGAGTTCGATCAGGCAGTTTACGACCTGGTGAACTTCATGGAGTACATCGCTGAACCGATGGCGGAAGACCGCAAGCGTGTAGGCTTCTTTGTGCTGGCCTTTATCCTGGTGTTCTTTGTCTTCGCCTGGCTGCTCAATCGCGAGTACTGGAAAGACGTGCACCACTGAGGCTGCTACTGATTCTTGATTTCAGGGGTGGTAGGCTCGCTCTGCCACCCTTTTTGTATTTAAGCCCGACAGCCGGCTTCGTTGCCGGCCCCCAATCTTGAGGTAGTTAGAACATGGGTGTGCCTACTAACAAGCGCTCCTCAATGACCTTCTTTTCCGATGGTCGTAGTCATCTCAGTCACCGCGTGCGGATCGTCCTGGCGGAAAAGGGCGTCTCGGTGGATATCATCGATGTAGATCCGGACAACAAGCCCGCGGAGCTGGCGGACCTCAACCCCTACAACTCGCTGCCGACGCTGGTGGATCGGGACCTGGTGCTGTTCGAGACCAAGGTGATGATGGAGTACCTGGACGAGCGTTTCCCGCACCCGCCCCTGTTACCTGTTTACCCGGTAGCCCGTGCGCAGAGCCGCCAGATCATGCACCGCATTGAGCGGGACTGGTGTCCGCTGGTGGATAAGATTCTGGCCGGGGGCAAAGACGTCGCCGCGGCACGCAAGGATCTGCGTGACAGCTTTGTGGGCATTGCTCCGATGTTCACCGACCTGCCGTACTTCTTCAATGAGGAGTTCTCGCTGGTGGACTGCTGCATGGCCCCGCTGCTGTGGCGCCTCGAGCAGTTTGAGATCTCCCTGCCAAAGACCAAGCAGGCCAAGCCGTTGCTGGACTACATGGATCGCCTGTTCACGCGCGAATCATTCCAGCAGAGCCTGACCGAATACGAGCGCGAGATGCGCTGAGGGGACAGGGTTTGAGTAAACCGGAAATGACCTCCAACCGCCCGTATATCCTGCGGGCGTTCTACGAGTGGATAACCGACAACCGGTGCACTCCCTATATCCTGGTGGATACCCATCTGCCAGGGGTGCTCGTGCCCCAGCAGCACGTGAACGAGGATGGTCAGATCGTGTTGAACATCTCTGAAACCGCAGTAGTCGGTCTCAATATGGACAACTATGCGATCCGCTTTAACGCCCGTTTCGGCGGTGTGCCCACCGATATCCAGGTGCCGGTGGGCGCGGTCGTTGGTATTTATGCGCGTGAGAACGGCCAGGGCATGGTGTTTGAAGCGGAAGAAACGCCGGAGCCGCCGGAGCCCACTCCTCCCACCAGCCTGGGCAAAAAGTCCTCGAAAAAACCTGCCCTGCGGGTGGTCAAATAGCTTGCTGATGGTGGCCGGCAAAGCATGCCGGTCACCAGTTTGCGACCTGCACCCCGGTGAATCTGCGAAGCAGGCGGTAGAATGCCGCTTTGACACCGAGATCGCCGAACTATCTGACTATGACACTCCTGCGCCATATCTGGCTTCCCTTGCTACTTGTCTTTCTGGTGGTGGCCCAGTGGCAACGGTGGCTTGCCCTGCAGTTGCCCCTCAATGTGTTACTGGCTGCAGGCCTGGCCGCCATTGCATTCACGTTGGGTATTTTCTTTAAGGCGAGCCGCATCGCCACTGCAGCGCTGATGACGCTGCTGCTTCTAGCGGGACTTCACTACTTACAATGGGCACCCAGCGAGAGAGAGCTGCGATTCTGGCTTTCAGTGGGCGCGCTCAATGTCGCACTGGTCTCCCTGACGCGAGACCGCAGCCTGCTGAGTTTCTTTGGGTTGATATTGGCAGCCCTGTTGGCGGCGCAGGTTGCCGGCATTCAATTTATGTTGCAGGAGTGTTGTGGAGATCTGTTGGCAACAAGTTGGTCGCCGGCAGTTGGGCTCCCATTACTCGATTCGCTATTCGGCCGCCTGGAGCTCGCGGACCTGCTGATAATTTCAGCTCTGGCTACGGCGGCTGTAGCGGTGTTTTGGCACCGGGACCAGGTCAGTATCGGTCTGTTCGGGGCCGGCATACTGGTGGGAGTTGCCTATCTTGGCGGCCCCGGCATGCTGTTATTGGTGGTATCTGCCATTGGCTTGTTGCTCGTCCTGCTGGCATTGCGAACGGCGTACGATCTGGCATTTCGGGATGAGCTCACTGGTATTCCCTCGCGGCGGGCATACAGCCGCTACCTGTTGACCCTGGGAAGGAACTTCTCCATTGCAGTGGTCGATATCGACCACTTCAAAAAGCTCAATGATCGGCACGGTCACCAGGTGGGTGACCAGGCCCTGCGTATGGTGGCGGCCCGAATCGCCCGCTATGGCGGTGGCCGGGCCTTCCGCTACGGAGGGGAGGAGTTTGTTATCGTCATCAGGGGCAAGGACCGTGAACGCGCAGAGAAGGCGTTAGAGAGGATGCGGGAGAAAATTGCGGCTTACCCGATGCGTATTCGCGCGGTGGGACGCCCGAAAGATGGCGGCGGTAAGGTCCGCAAGCAACGGGGTCAGGGAGGGGGCCGCAAGATCCGCGCGACTGTGAGTGTGGGGCTGGCAGCCAGCGGCCCCAAGGCGCGCACCCCAGACCAGGTACTTGAGGCCGCCGACAAGGCTCTGTACCGGGCGAAGCGTGGAGGGCGCAATCGCGTTATCAGTGCTGCATAACCCGGTGGCGAACCGCTGACCGGGAAAAAGTTGGCGCGCGGTTCTTTCTCGGGGTTGGTTAATCCTTTACTGCGCCCCGATACTGCAAGTCATAGCAGAGAAGGGAGAAACAGCGTGCGTCTACTCAGTCATACCATTGGGATTTTCACCAACCCGGATAAAGAGTGGGAGGCGATTCGCCGGGACAAGCACTCATTCGCTCAGGTCTTTCTCAGCCATGTGCCCATCCTGGCCCTCATACCCACTATCTCCGGTTATATCGGTGTCACACAGGTGGGCTTCCGCATCGGCGACAATGTGCAGAAGTTGACGGCCGGCAGCGCGCTCAGTCTGTCGATCCTCACCTATATCGCCATCTTGATCGGCGTGTATCTCTTCGGTGAATTCATCAACTGGATGGCGAAGACATACAACGTCGAGGGCGACGAGCCTACCCGCCACTACGAGGGGACGGCCCTGGCTGTGTTCGTGACAACGCCGATATTCCTGGTCGGCTTTATCGGGCTATACCCGAACCTGTGGGTAAATGCAGCGGTGACCATGCTGGCGGCCTGCTACTCGATCTATCTGATTTACGAGGGCATCCCGATTCTGATGAACCTGGATAAGGACCGGGCGTTCCTTTACGCAACCTCGGTCGTGACCGTCGGGCTGGTGCTGCTGGTCACAGTGCGTATTGGCACGGTGATCCTCTGGAGCATGGGGATCGGGCCGGTGTATCAAAACACTTGACCGCAGTCATTGAGAGCCGTCCGTCTGCGAAGCGTCTGCCTAAAACAGCCTGAAAAGACACGAAAAAGCCGGCCCTGAGGCCGGCTTTTTGCTTTGGGTCGAGTGAGCGGCTCAACCTGAGAGTTCGCAGGATATTAGACCGGCGCCTTCGTGTCCTTTTGCAGTGTCTCTTTGCTAACCAGCTCTACAGCCAGTGGGGGCATCGGGCAGTCCAGGCTGTCCGCGACCGCCCGCAGCAACTCGATTTCTTCTGCCTCAAGGATGCCATCGTGGGCTATACAGGCCGCCAGCGACTTCAGTAGTCCAGGTTTTTCCAGCGGCGGCAGGGCACGCGCGATGGCGATGGCCTTATCCAGCCGTGGCAGCGTTATGTCCGAGGCGAGCGGCAGCGGCGTCTTGTCCCGCTGCATGGCCTCAAGACCTGCGCCGTAGGCCCGATTGGCAGCCAGGTAGTCGCGGTGGCCGGCGTGGGCCAGGGCTGCCAGGAGGAAACGCGCGGCATCCCTTTGTGCATCCCGCCGCTGGCTCATCCTGTGGCCGTCCGGAGTCCCTTCAATTCCGTGCACGAGCACCCGGTAGAGCGCCCATTCCCACAGGTCAACCTGACGATCGCTGCGCAACAGCTTGATCAGGTTACGTTTGAAAACCTGGTACTGCTGCGGGGCCAGCTCGCGCAGAGCCGGGATGCAGAGGTCGAGTAGCGGCAGCCGGGCACACGCGGGCAGAAAGCGGACATGAGACGAGAGTTTCTGCACCTCGCGAAAAACTCCCGGGTGGGCAATTTTCTCAAGCAGCGCCTGCTGTTGCTCCCGCTCCGCCGCATCGCGGTGGCACAGCAGCAGGTAGACGATTGCCCGCGCCGCGAATGGATCGTGCGCGGCGCTGCGGAGTTCTGTGGGGATACTGTCCAACAGATGCTGGCCCAGTTCGATATGGTCCTGGCCCGGGTTGCCGATGCTGTTATCCAGTGAGGCGGAAAGGCCGTCCAGGTTGATGGCCGTGCTTGATGGGCTTGCGCCGGCAAAGCCTGCCACGCGGGCATCCCCAAATGCCGCTTTAGTCGCGGCGGCTTGAGGAAAATGACCGTTCCAGTTCGGTTCCAAACGCAGGATCCGTGCCGGCAGGGGGGGATGCGTGGCGAACAGGTTGGTAAAGGAGCGCCGCAGTCCGCTGGCAAAATACATATGGCTGAATTCAGCTGCCTGGCCGGCACTGAGGTTCGAGCCCTCACTGTAACCACCAATCTTTTTCAGCGCGCCGGCGATGCCGGCATTACTGCGGGTAAACTGCACCGCCGATGCATCGGCGAGAAACTCTCGCTGGCGGCTGACAGCGGATTTAACCAGATTGCCGAAAAATGTCCCGGTATAGCCGATCACCATCAGTCCGGCACCGATACCGGCGAACGCCGCGCGCCCCCGGTTGTCCCGGCTGGAGCCGATATAGGTGCCACGGAGCAGCCAGTAGCCCAGCAGACCGATCACCAGAATACCGTGCAGCAGTCCGACGAGGCGCAGGTTCAGGCGCATGTCGCCGTTGAAAATATGGCTGAACTCATGGGCCACCACACCCTGCAGTTCGTCACGGCTCAGCCGTTCGATACTGCCCCGGGTCAGGCCGATCACCGCATCGTGGATATCGTGCCCCGCAGCGAATGCGTTGATGGCGTCGTCATCGAGCACGTAGACCTCGGGGACCGGCGTACCGGAGGCGATGGCCATCTCTTCCACGACATTCAGGGCCCGCTTTTCTGCATCGTTATGCGGTGAGATGTTGATCTTGCGACCACCCAGCGCCTCTGCCACGGCCCGCCCACCGGCGGACATCTGGCGGAGCTTGTAGACGCTGCCGAGCAGGATCACCGCCGAAATCCCCACAGCGATAGCTGCAACACTGTCCCAGCCCAGCAGAGAACCAATCTGCATCGGGCTGAACGGTTCTCCACGGGAATAGGCGACTAGCGCCGCTGCCGCCATGGTCGTAATGCCGATCAGTAGCACCACCGCGAGCGACAACAGCCCGACGAGCATGCCGCTGTTACGGCGTGCCCGTTCCTGGTATTCAAAAAAATTCATTCGGGGCTACCTCAGAATTCCACCCGCGGTGCGGCCTGAAATTGCTCTGAGTCGGAAAACTCCAGCAGGCGGGCGTCGTTCCGGTGGCCGAAGAAGCCAGCAAAGAAAACCGGGGGAAAGCTCTGCTTGTAGATGTTGTAAGTCATCACGGAATCATTGAAAGCCTGCCGGGCGAAGGCGACCTTGTTTTCCGTGCTGGTCAGCTCCTCGGTGAGCTGCATCATATTCTGGTTGGCCTTCAGGTCCGGGTAGGCCTCCATAACCACGTTCAAGCGCCCCAGCGCGCTGGCCAGCGCTCCCTCGGCCTGACCGAGCTCTGCGATGGCATTGGGGTTGTCCGGGTGTGCGGCGGCGCTCTTCAGGCCAGCGAGAGCCGTGTTACGGGCGCTGATCACTGCCTCCAGGGTTTCCCGCTCATGCTTCAGGTAGCCCTTCGCAGTATCCACCAGGTTAGGAATGAGGTCGTAACGGCGCTTGAGCTGCACCTCGATCTGGGCAAAAGCATTTTCGTAGCGGTTCTTGAGTGACACCAGCTTGTTGTAAATGCCCATCACGTAGAAGAGCAGGGCGGCGATGGCGACTAGCCAGACGATGGTAGAAACTTCCATGGTGTTCCTTCTTTGCAGTTGTTATCCCGGCCGCACTTGGCGCGGCACTGGCTCCGGATCATACCATGCGCTGCTGGTCAGAATTGGGGCCCAAATCCCGCCCGCAGGTCGTTCTAAAGGCGGATGGCCGGGGAGGGTGGCGGTTCGGTTATACTGCGCCCCGAAATAATGAATCCGCCCGTGCCCCGCGACTGTGTGGTGGGCAACGGGTCAACTTTGGGAGCAGCCAGTATGAGTGAAGTAACTTCAGATCCAGTGGTCATCGTCGGTATGGCCCGCACCCCGATGGGCGCCATGCAGGGCGCGCTGTCGGCGCTGAGCGCCCCGCAGCTGGGGGCAGTAGCGATCAAGGGTGCGCTCGAGGATGCCGGTATCGCCCCTGCAGAGGTGGATGAGGTATTGATGGGCTGTGTGCTGCCGGCCGGTGTGGGCCAGGCTCCCGCGCGGCAGGCCGCACTGGGTGCCGGTATCCCCCAGGGCACACCTACCAGCACAGTCAACAAGGTCTGCGGCTCGGGCATGAAAACGGTGATGATGGCCCGCGACGCCCTGCTGGTCGGTGATGCCAAGGTAGTAGTGGCCGGCGGTATGGAGAGCATGAGTAATGCCCCTTATCTGCTGCCTAACGCCCGCAGCGGCATGCGACTCGGTCACGGCAAGGCCCTGGACCACATGTTCACCGATGGTCTCGAGAATGCCTACGACGGCCAGCTGATGGGCACTTTTGCCGAGTGCACCGCTGACAAGTACAGCTTTACCCGGGAGGAGCAGGACGCGTTTGCTCTGGAATCCCTGGCTCGCGCTAGCAGCGCGATCGACAGTGGCTCATTCGAGCGTGAGATCGCCCCGGTGACCGTAGCCTCCCGCCGCGGTGATGTAACGGTTTCCGTCGATGAAGGACCCGGTAACGCGCGCCCGGACAAGATCCCGCAGCTGAAGCCGGCATTTCGCAAGGATGGTACCGTGACTGCGGCTAACGCCAGCTCCATCTCTGACGGCGCCGCTGCGCTGGTGCTGATGCGCGAGAGCGAAGCCAAGGCGCGTGGACTGAAAGCACTGGCTGTCCTCAAGGGGCAGACGCAGTTTGCCCAGGAGCCGGAGTGGTTCACCACGGCTCCGGTCGGGGCGATGCAGAAGCTGCTGGAAAAAACCGGCTGGAATACTGATGAAGTCGATCTGTTTGAGATCAACGAGGCCTTTGCGGTAGTGACCATGTCGGCCATGAAAGAGCTGGGCCTCCCCCGCGACAAGGTCAATGTGAACGGCGGTGCCTGTGCGCTCGGCCATCCGCTGGGCGCCAGCGGTGCGCGGATTCTGGTGACCCTGCTGGGTGCGCTGGAAAAGCGGGGCCTGAAAAAAGGCATCGCCAGTCTCTGTATCGGTGGCGGCGAGGCGACTGCAGTCGCGATTGAGCGAGTGTGACAGTCACGCTAATGCAGCAATAAAAAAACGGAGGCTCAGGCCTCCGTTTTTTATTTCCGAGAGTCGCTGTCCCTGCGACCAGTGACCAATGGATCAGTCGATATATTCCACCGCCTTGACCACTTTCTGCACACCGCCGATACCGCGGGTGGCATCGGCAGCCCGCTCTGCCTCGGCGCGGGTCAGCAGGCCCATCAGGTAAACAACACCGTTTTCGGTGATCACGTTGATGCGGCCGCTGTCGATCTCCTTATTGGCCAGCAGGTTGCTGCGCACCTTGGTGGTCAGCCACGCATCGCTGCTGCTGGCAAGCAGTGAAACTTTGCCGCGCACCTGAATCTCGTTGTAAACCTGGCGCACGTTCTTGACCTGCTGTGCAGTTCGGCCCGCTAACAGGCGCAGCTCGTTATTGGGTACCTGTCCGGTGAGCAGGACAACGCCGTTGAACACATTGACGTTGATGTTGGATGCTTTCAGATCCGGGTGTGCCTTGTTGACATTGACGGTGGTGACCGTCTCGATCTTCTCGTCATCAAGATAGGTGCCCAGTGAACGCTCACCCGGGTCCTCCTGGATGGGGCCGTCATTGGTTGCCTCCAGCACGGTGGCACAGCCACCCAGCAACACAGTGGTGAGCAATGCGGTCAGCAGGGATTTTTTCCCGTTATTCAAACTATTCAAAAATCGGTTCATTTATCAGTCCTCGTAGCCACCGAACAAACTGCTGTCGATGAGATCGCACAGGCAGAAAATGGTTAGTAGATGTACCTGGTGCACCTCTGCTGCGACTTCAGAAGGCACGCGCAGTTCAATATCGTCCATATCAAGAAGCGCAGCACAGTCACCGCCGTCACCACCGGTCAGTGCCAGGATGCCCATATCGCGGTCTCTGGCGGCCCGCATGGCCTGCACCAGGTTTGAATCGCGACCGTCGTTGGAAATAATCACCAGCAGGTCTCCGGGCTGACCGAGGGCCCGCACCGGTCGCGCAAAAGACTCCGCGCGGCCATGATTACGCACCACGGTGCCAAGGGAGACGGCATCACTGCTGAGGGCGATAGCCGGCAGTGCCGGGCGCTCCCGTTGAAAGCCTCCCTGCATCTGCGCGGCGAAGCTCTGTGCCAGGGCCCCGCTGACGCCATTGCCGCAGAGCAGCAGCTTGTTCTCACCCAGCAGGGTGTGAACGATCATATCGCTGGCCTCGGCAATCAGTGGGGCCAGTACCTCGCCGGCGTTCATGGTTGCCTCGAGGCTGCGGTGAAAAAGGGTGACGACTCTCTGTTCCATTCCCTGCCTATTCGTGCGGTTCTGAGCCCGCTTTTGTATCAGTCAGGCCTTCTGGCCGTTTACAGCTCAATGCGCTTCAAAGGCGCTTTTTATCCACTCGATCTGTTGGTTACTGCCGACGCCGTCAATCGCAACGACATCAAAGCGACACGTACAGTCCAGCCGTTTTTGCTGCAGGTAGTGATTAGCCGCAATGAGCAGTTTCTGCTGCTTGCGCCGGTCCACACTGGCGGCAGCGCCACCGAATGCGCGGGAGCGCCGGTAGCGAACCTCGACAAAGACCAGTATGTCTCCATCTCTGGCCACCAGGTCAATCTCGCCACAGTGAGTGCGGAAATTGGACTCGACAATATGGAGGCCTGCGGCAGCCAGATAGTGCGCTGCGGCCTCCTCCATTCGGGAGCCGATTGACTTGGCTTCTGTCACCAGACTCCCGCTGCTGTCCCTGCTTTTAAAGATTTTCACCGCTGCTGGATAGTTCGATGCTCTCTGCCGGCGGGGCCAGTGGCTCCACCGCCGTGGTGATGGGCACCGGTGCCCCCTTGTCGATCCGCGCCCACACCTGTTCGCGCACGATACGGCCGTCAGCTGTCAGGCTCAGCGCACCGGTCAGGCCGTGGACCCGCTGCTCGGGGAACTGGCGCAGCATGGGGAGGCGCGGAAAGAGGCGGAAAGCATCTGCGCCCAGCGCATACAGTCGCGCGAAGGCCGGCGCAGGGGACGCCTGGGACTCGATTGCCTGCTTGGTCTGGTTCTCACCCTCGAACAGCCACGGCAGGGCGGTAAAGCGAACGCCGTTGATATCCCTGTCCCGCTCCCGGTTAACCGTGCCGGCGAATACCTGGGAAGTGGCGAACACCGGCAGGTCGCTGGCATAGAAGAAGGCCAGCATCGGATTGATCTGGCGGGCCTGTTCCGGCTGGGCGAGGAGGAACAGCATGTCCACATCGCCGCGTCGACGGGGGGTGAACTCCATTGGCGCAGCCAGCTGGCGACGCAGGGCGGCTTCCCGGGATTTACTCTCCGGGATCAGCAGGGTGTCGCTGACCAGTTTGGAGAAGTTGCTGCGGTCGTGGAATGTGCGGCGGACGCTAACTGAGCCGCCCAGCTGCTGGAATTCCTCGGTAAAGGCATCGGCACCGCGCTGCCCCCAGCCGGAATCACCGGCGAGGATCATGGCCTGGCGGTGGCCCTGGCGGTAGGCCTGACGGGCAACCTGACGCGCCTCATCCTCAATTGCCAGCCCGAACTGCACCAGGTCACTGGTCAGGCGGCCTTCATCGGCATAGTTGAGCGCCAGGGTGGGCACCGGCAGCTTCTCGGTAGCCACCAGGTTAGCGACCTTCTGCTTGTCTAGCGGGCCTACGATGGCCTGGGCGCCGGCGTTGACGGCTTCCTGGTAGAGCTCATCGAACGGCTTTTCGGTGCCGGTATCGTAAACCTGCACTTTCGGAGTGGGCGCCCCCGCTTCCAGGGACGTGTAATAAGCGGCCATAAAGCCGTCGCGAATCGCGCGGCCGGCACTGCCCAGTGGGCCGGACAGTGGCAGTAGCAGGGCAACATGGTCAGCCCGCTGCGCTGCCAGTTGCTCCAGCAGGCGCAAGGCCTGAGGCGGGTTGCTGGCAGCAGTATGTCGTGGCCACTGCTGACGCCAGCGGCTGAGAGCGGTCAGCTGGGAGCTGATATCGGTCTGGGTGTCGCGTCCTACCAGGGCCAGCTCGTACCAGCCCCGCATCAGCGGATCGTTGGTTTCATCTGCGCGCAGATGCAGCTCGCTGGAGGGCAGCTGGGTAAGCAGTTGCCAGAAGCCGTCGTTATTCTCGGCGACCATCTCCGTATCCTGGGCCATCATAGCGATCTGCTGGCGCTCGGCGATGGCGCTGTCCAGGTCCCCGAGCAGCCCCCAGAGGTCGGCCCTAAGGTCTCGCAGAGGCAGGGAGGTTTCCCGCGGAAGCTGTAGCCAGGTGCCGTCGAGGCGCGGCGAGGCAGCCAGGTCGAGAGCCCGGAAGAACTCGTCGTCGGAGGCCAGAATGTTGCCGTAGACATGGGCGTAGCGGGCAAACTGCACATCGCTCAGCTGGTTCGGGTCGATCTGTGTGACCGCTTCACGGGCGCCCTCAGCCTCACCCAAGTCGTATAGAATGGCCGCCGCCTGCAGGCTCTGCTGGTCGCGTTGGGGAGACGGCAGGCTCCGGGCGCTCTGCAGTAGTTGCTGGGCGCTGGCGCGGCTCGCCGCAGGGCCGGTGACCGGCATCTGGGGCTGGGCGCCAGGCTTGGGCGCCGGTGTCTGGCAGGCGGCCAGGGCCAGAGCCAGTGCGCCGGCGGCAACTCTGGCGAACATCTGAGGCGTGCGCCGGGACTGGGCGGACATATGCTTCTCCCGCAATTCTTTAAATCGGAGTGAACAATGGGGTCGGATCAGGTGCTATATGTAGTCGCAACACCGATTGGCAATTTGGCGGATATGGTACCGCGAGCCATTGAAGTTCTACAATCCGCCGACCTGGTGGCGGCGGAAGACACACGTCACAGTCAGAGACTTTTTTCCCACTTCAGCATCACAACGCCGCTGGTTGCCTACCATGACCACTCGGACGACAAACGTACCGGCGAGTTGTTGGCCCAGCTGGAGGGAGGGCGCACTATCGCCCTGATCTCCGATGCGGGCACCCCCCTGATCTCCGATCCCGGTTACCGCCTGGTCCGCGAGGCTCGCAGCCGCGGCATTAAAGTGGTTCCTATCCCCGGTGCCTGCGCGTTTGTGGCCGCGCTGAGCGCTGCGGGCCTTCCCAGTGACCGCTTCAGTTTCGAAGGTTTCCTGCCGGCCAAGCCCGGTGCCAGGGCCAATGCCCTGCAGGCGCTGGCCGCTGATCCGAGGACCCTGGTTTTTTACGAGGCGCCCCACAGGGTCGCGGATACGCTCGATGCGATGACAGAGATTTTCGGAGCCGAGCGGGAGGCGGTGATTGCCCGGGAGCTGACCAAGGCGTTCGAGACCTTCCATCTGGCCCCGCTCCAGGAACTGGCAGCCTGGGTACGGGCGGATAGTAACCAGCAGCGCGGAGAAATTGTGTTGATGGTGCGAGGAGCGGATGTCAGCCAGGCCGGGGAAGTGGACGCGGAAGCGCAGAGAGTCATGAAGCTGCTGATGTCAGAGCTGCCACCGAAGCGTGCCGCCGCACTGGCCGCGGAGATCACCGGGGTAAAGAAGAAGGCGCTCTATAACTGGGGGCTGGAGCAGAAATCCTGACCAGACTGGACGCCAGTCTCAAATAGTCCTTGCGCGCGGGCGGCGGCCTCATTAGGCTTGCGCGCGAGCTGGCCGGACAATCGCTGTTTCCCTTCGGGGGAGTGGAGGAAAGTCCGGGCTCCATAGGGTGGGACGCCAGGTAACGCCTGGGGGGCGCGAGCCTACGGAAAGTGCAGCAGAGAGTAGACCGCCGATGGCTTCCTAGGAAGCACAGGTAAGGGTGAAAGGGTGCGGTAAGAGCGCACCGCGCGGCTGGTAACAGTCCGCGGCACGGTAAACCCCGTTCGGAGCAAGACCAAATAGGCCCTCTACAGGTGTGACCCGCACTGAGGGCGGGTAGGTCGCTTGAGGTGTCTGGTGACAGGCATCCCAGATGAATGATTGTCCTCGACAGAACCCGGCTTACAGGCCAGCTCATTTATTTTCCAAGTCGTTCCGTAATTGAGTCTGGGGAACGGCTTGCAGCAGGCAACGGCCCGCCACGAGATTACCGGCAACGAGTTGGCCTTCTCAGTAGGGGCGTTGACTGTTGGTGCTTGCGGTTATCTCCTCAGCCCTTCATTGATCAGCTCTGATCACTTATTTCCATCCGCTTCAGTCGCCTGACGGGGACTTTTCCCAGTCAAAGGCCGGATAGACCGGAAATTGGAGTGAGAAGCCCTCTTCTCCTGATTTGATTTGGGCTTTCGCCTGGTGGCGAAGCGCTAGTAGGTCATTCGGTAGCTTGGAGCGCATTTCGTAAAGCTGTTGCCAGTAGTCCTGGAAATTGTCGGGTTTGTCGCCCGCTTTGTAGCTGGCCAGCATTGGACCCACGACGCCGAAGCCGCGGTAGATGCGTTCTGCCTGCACCCGCTCAAATTCATCGATCTGTGCCATCAGGCTGGCCAGTGGTTCGCGTTGTTCTATTGGTTCCAGTGGTTCTAGTGGCACATTTCGCAAGGCGATTAGTTTCTCCTGGACTTCGTCGGAGCTGAAGCTGGCGGCGTTGCTCCAGATGTGCAGTGAAGACCGATTAATCAGCTGTTCCGTTTCCGGATCGATCGCCAGTACCGTGGGAGTGCCAAAGATAACCGGCAGGCCGAAGCGGCGATTGATTTCAAAATTCTTCTCAAGAAAGCCCACGTCCACAAACTGGATCTCGAACGCTTCGGAAACCGTTTCGGCCACTTCTTCTGACTGGAGGCTGGTCGCCAGCGCGCGGCTGTCGTGACACCAGTTGGCCCCCATGATGATCAGAGCCCGTTTTTTGTGCTGTCTTGCAGTGGACAGGGTGTGATCGACGGCCTCCATGGCGTCATCCACGGGCAGATACACCCGGCCGGAATCGCTGGCGACGGCGCCCACAGCGATGATCAAGGTGCAGGCCAAGCCAAGCAGAAAGCGTTTCACGGGTTGTGTCCTTTTTATTGTGAGTGCGGTCATTTGTTGGGCGCGGAGTGTCCCTTTGGGTAATTATGCGTCAGAGAGGGGGATCTAGGCAGGGGTTACCGGTAAATAGCGATCTCGATGATTATGCTGCTTTTTTGGTGTTTAAAAAGCATTCAAACTGGTGTGAGTGTTCGCTTGCGGCCCTTTATTCAGTCACCTCCGATCGAAAGTTAAAGTAGTCTCTTAAGTTTAAAAAGTGAGTACTTGCTTCAGGCCCGATAATTTGGCGGGAAAATTCCTCATATTGAGCTTCATTAACCCCGCAGCCCGCGAATTTACTGGGTTTTCTTCGTTTTCCTTCCGTCTATTTCCTTGACTTTGCACCATCCAGATTTATAGTGTCGGAGGTGGAGAAAAGTGGAGTTTTGTGGGTTTTGGTGGTTTGTGCGGGCGAGTGAGTGGGTATTTACCACTGTCTGCATGAAAAACACACAGGATTTCCCGTTAATAACAGCGCGCCCAGGTGGTTTGAGGGGGCAGAACTCGGGTTTCAAGCGGACACATTCGTGTATCTCGGTAGCCACGCTATCAATATGGACGCCAAGGGGCGTCTGGCGATTCCAGCGCGCGTTCGCGACACGCTGCTGGAGGAGTGTGCCGGCAACCTGGTAGTAACCGCCCACACCGAAGAGCGTTGCCTGCTGGTTTATCCCGAGCCCCAGTGGCAGGAAATTCTGCCAAAGATCGAAGCACTGTCTAGCTTTAATAAAGTGGCCCGTCGCGCCCAGCGGCTGTTGATCGGTTACGCCTGCGAATTGCAGGTGGACGGCAACGGCCGTGTGCTGATTCCGCCCACCCTGCGGGAATACGCCGGGCTGGAGAAGAAGCTGATGTTGGTGGGGCAGGGTAAGAAATTGGAGCTGTGGAGCGAAGACCGCTGGATGGAATGGCTCGACAGCAGTGAGGGTGATGGCGAGATGCCGGAGGAGATGGCTTCGCTGTCGCTGTAGCAAAGATAGGAGATGACCCGGGTGTCACAAGAGTTGCATCGCAGTGTGTTGTTGCGCGAGGCCGTGGACGCCCTGGTCACCGATCCGGGCGGTTTTTATATCGATGGCACCTTTGGCCGTGGTGGTCACAGCGCTGCGATCCTTGAGCGGTTGAATGAAAGTGGTCGCCTGCTGGCGATCGACAAGGATCCAGAGGCAGTGGCCTACGGCAATGAGCGTTTTGCCGGTGATCCGCGCCTTTCAATCTGGCACGGCTCTTTTGCCGATATGGACCGGGCTGCTGAGGATGAAGCAGGGCGCGTGACCGGCATTTTGCTGGACTTGGGGGTTTCTTCCCCCCAGTTGGACCAGGCCCAACGCGGTTTCAGCTTTATGCAGGATGGGCCGCTGGATATGCGCATGGACACGACCCGGGGTATCAGTGCCGCCGAGTGGGTCAATACCGAATCCGAGTCGGAATTGGCGCGAGTTTTCAAGGAGTATGGCGAAGAGCGCTTCGCTCGCCGTATGGCTGGGGCCATCGTGCGCCGACGCGCGGAGCGCCCCTTTGAGCGCACATTGGACCTGGCGGAGGTGGTCAAAGAGGCAAACCCCGCGTGGGAGAAGGGCAAGCACCCAGCCACGAGGGTATTTCAGGCCATTCGTATCCATGTGAACGGCGAGCTGGACGACTTGCGCCAGGCGCTGGAAAAGTCGATTGAGCTGCTGGCACCCGGCGGGCATCTGGTGGTGATCAGCTTCCACTCGCTGGAAGACCGGATGGTGAAACGATTTATCCGTGAGAAAGAACGCGGACCGGCGATACCCAGGGGGCTTCCGGTAATGGACAGCCAGATCAAAAAGACGCTGCGGTCAGTCGGCAAGGCTGTCAAAGCCGAGGCCGAGGAACTGGGTGAAAACGTCCGTTCACGCAGTGCGGTAATGCGCGTGGCTGAGAAGCTGGGTATGGAGCGGGCAGCGTGAAGCCGAAACGGGGGTTGATGCTCGCCGGACTCTGGCTGGGGGTGATTGCTTCGGCACTGGCGGTGGTGCATACCACCCACCGCAGTCGCACCCTTACTGCGGCGCTGGTAGACGCGCAAAAAGAGCGCGATGAGCTGCGCTTTGAACAGGAGCGCCTGCTGCTGGAGAAGGGGGCCTGGTCCGCATACGGGCGCATCGAGCAGGTGGCGCGGAAAAAACTGAACATGCATATGCCGGATTCAGACGAGCGCGTGCTGGTTCCGGAACAATAATTTTCATAAGGGCCTTTGGGGAATTTCATGGGCGCGGTCAAAAAACAGCAGTTACAGCCGGGTATCGCCCGCTGGCGCTTTGCGCTGGTGGCGGTACTTCTGTGCCTGCTGGCCGTGACTCTGGTATTCCACCTGGCGCGCCTGCAGGTACTGCCTGCGGAGGAGCGGGGCTACCGGTTCCTGCAGGATCAGGGGCGGGCCCGCACGATTCGCACGGAAGAGATCGCCGCCTACCGCGGCGCCATACTGGATCGCAATGGTGAGCTGCTGGCGGTAAGTACGCCGGTGCAGACGCTGTGGGCGAACCCGCAGCACCTGAAAGAAGCCAGTGCAGAGGAGCTGCGTCAGCTCGCTGCCGCCCTCGAGGTGAAGCCCGCGACACTGGCCAAGCGCCTGCAGAAATACGCCAGCAAGGAATTCATGTACCTGCGCCGCCACCTGTCGCCGGAGCAGGCTGGGCGCGCTCTGTCGCTGGATATTCCCGGGGTCTACAGCAAGAAAGAGTACCGCCGCTTCTACCCTGCCGGTGAAGTGGTGGCGCAGCTGTTGGGCTTCACCAATATCGATGACCGGGGCCAGGAGGGGCTGGAGCTCGCTTATGACAACTGGCTGTCCGGTCAGCCCGGTCAGCAGCAGGTACTGAAAGACCTGAAGGGCCGCACGGTGCAGGATCTCGCTACCAAGCGCGAGGCCCGTCCCGGTCGTGACCTGCGTCTTTCCATCGACATGCGACTGCAGTATCTGGCCTATCGCGAGCTGAAGCGTGCGGTCAATGAAAACGGCGCCGCTTCCGGTTTCATGGTGGTTCTGGATACCCGCACTGGCGATGTATTGGCCATGGCCAATCAGCCGTCATTCAACCCGAACAATCGCAAGGGTGTTACGGCGGCAGCCATGCGTAACCGCGCGCTGATCGACCAGTTTGAACCCGGTTCAACGGTGAAGCCGCTGACTGCGCTGGCGGCGCTGGAGAGCGGCCGCTACCAGCCTCATACCCAGATCAATACCAGTCCCGGATATATACGCCTGCCGGGCAAGACACTGGTAGACCCGGTCAACTACGGCCGCATCGACCTGACCCGGGTGATTACCAAATCAAGCCAGGTCGGCATCACAAAAATCGCCATGGATCTGGAACCAAATACCCTGCGGGAACTCTTTTACCGCCTGGGTCTCGGTGAGGCGGTCGGCAGCGGCTTCCCGGGAGAGGCCGCGGGCATCCTGCCCAGTCGAAGTCGGTGGCATCCAATCGAGCTGGCCAACTTCGCATTCGGCTACGGTTTAACAGTAAATGCCGTGCAGCTGGCACAGGCCTACAGCGTTATCGCCAATGCCGGGCTCAAGCGCCCGGTTTCGCTGGTTTTGACGGATGGCAAAAGGTCTCCCGACGAGGGAGAGCGCGTGGTCGAGGATGCCCTGGCGCAGCAGGTTACCGCCATGCTGGAAACGGTCATCGGTGATGAGGGTACTGGCCGCCGGGCGGCGGTGGATGGCTACCGCGTGGCCGGCAAGACTGGCACTGTCCATAAAGTGGGCAGCGAGGGCTACGTGGACAACCGCTACCGCTCGGTATTCGCCGGTTTCATCCCCGCGGATAATCCGCGTCTCGCGGCGGTAGTGGTGATTGATGATCCCAGCCATGCCAAATACTACGGCGGCGAAGTGGCGGCTCCGGTATTCGGTGCGGTCATGGAAGGTGCCATGCGACTGTTGCAGGTGCCGCCGGAAGAGGTTCCCCCGGCGGACGAGCAGCTGGCCGTGCAGCTGGGCGAGAGAGGTAAGAAATCGTGAATCAGCGCAAAGTTTCCCTGCAGCAACTGGTACCGGGTTACGCCGGCATCCCCGACGTTGAGGTTTCCGGTGTCGCGCTCGACAGCCGCCAGGTGCGTGCGGGTGATTTGTTTGTGGCTCTGCGCGGCAGTGTCGTGGACGGACGGGAATATATTGGCGATGCGATCGCGTCCGGTGCGGCTGCGGTACTGGCCGATGGTGACCAGCTGGATACTGTCACCCGCGAGGGTGTGATGGTGGTATCCGTGCCGGGGCTGGCCAAGCGCGTGGGCGAGATAGCCGCACGTTTCTGGGGCAATCCCACCGAAGATATCTATCTGGTGGGGGTGACCGGCACCAACGGCAAGTCCACCTGCGCCTACCTGACTGCACAGCTGCTGGCGTATCACTTCGGCAGTGCCGGCGTCATGGGTACGATCGGCAACGGTATCTGGAAAGATGGCCAGATCACACTGGAGGACACCGGTCTTACGACGCCGGACCCGGTGCGGCTGCAGGCAGATTACGCCGCATTCCGCGATCAGGGTGTCAAGGCCGCGGCAATGGAGGTCTCTTCCCATGCGCTGGCCCAGGGGCGCGTTCATGGTCTGATCTTCGATACCGCCATTTTTACCAACCTGTCGCGGGATCACCTGGATTACCACGGCAGCATGGCGGCCTATGGCGCAGCCAAGGAAAAGCTGTTCGGCCTGCCGAAACTGAAGCGCGGCATCATTAACCTGGACGACCCGTTTGGTGCCCAGCTGGCCGACCGCTGTCGACTGCGCAACTTGAAAGTGATCACCTATGGCCTGCAGGCCGGGGATTTACATGCCACTGACCTGCACCGTCATGAGACCGGCTTCTCCGTCCAGCTGACCACGCCCTGGGGTTCCGGCCGTCTGGAAGCGCCGTTGATTGGTGACTTCAACATTCACAACGCGCTGGCGGTAGTGGCTGCGGTTGCCGCTTCCGGGATGCCGCTGGAAGACATTCTCGAGACATTTCCGAAAATCCGCGCTGTTCCTGGTCGCATGGAGCGCGTTCGGGTGGAGGGAATGGAGGACGAAGTCAGTGTGCTGGTGGATTACGCCCACACACCGGATGCCCTGCGGGCGGCGTTGGCTGCAGCACGCCCCTACTGCCGCGGCCGTCTGTGGTGCGTCTTCGGCTGTGGTGGTGATCGGGACACTGGCAAGCGAGCGCCGATGGGTCGCATCGCATCGGAGATGGCGGACCGTGCCATCGTCACCAGCGACAACCCGCGCAGTGAAGACCCGCAGAAAATTATTGATGACATTCTCGAGGGCGCCGCGAGCAATATCGAAGTGGAGGTGGATCGTGCCAAGGCGATTGAACTCGCTGTCACCGGCGCCCAGCCGGGCGATATCGTGCTGATCGCCGGTAAAGGACATGAGGATTACCAGATCATCGGCAGCGAGCGCTTCCATTTCTGTGATCGCGAGCAGGCGGCTGCCGCCCTGGCCAAGCGACACGCCTCTGCAGATGACGAGGGGATGCGCTGATGATCGCCCCGCTGACCCTGGAACAACTGCAGAAGCGCTTCGGCGGCGAGCTGGTCAACGGTTCGGTCTCCTTTGAGCGAGTCGGTACCGATACCCGCAAACTGGATGAGCAGGGCCTGTTCGTTGCGCTCGTCGGTGAGAATTTTGATGCCCATGATTTTGCCTCCGAGCTCGAAGGCAAGGTACTGGGCCTGGTGGTCGAACGGGAGATTGCCGGGGTATCGCTGCCGCAGTGGGTCGTCGAGGACACGACGGTCGCACTGGGGCAGATTGGCCTGCTGTGCCGTGAACAATTCCAGGGACCGGTGGTCGCCATTACCGGTTCCTGTGGCAAGACCACGGTCAAGGAAATGCTGGCGGCGATATTCTCGCAACGCCACAACGTCTGTGTGACCCGGGGCAACCTGAACAACCAGTTCGGCTTGCCGATGACCCTGTTTGGGCTCACGCCGGAACACGACGTGCTGATTCTGGAGATGGGTGCCAATGGTCCCGACGATATCGGCTACCTGTGCGGTATTGGCAAACCGCAGATCACTGCGGTCAACAACGTGATGCCGGCGCATGTGGAGGGCTTCGGTTCCGTGGACGGTATCGCTGCCGCCAAGGGGCAGATATACACATCCCTGGCTCCCGGCAGCACTGCAGTCATCAACGCGGACGACGATTATGCCCGCTACTGGCTGGAGCAGATGCCGGAGGATGTGAAGACGCTGGCGGTTGGCCTCGGCCATGACTGCGCTATTCACGCAGACAACATCGCCATGGATGAGCGCGGTTCTCCGCGATTTGACCTGGTGATCGATGAAGTGGCCCATCCGGTGCAGTTGCAGTTGTTGGGTGAACACAACGTACACAACGCGCTCGTTGCTGCCGGCTGTGCTTTTGCCGCGGGGATCCCGGCTGCGGAAATTGCCACAGGCCTTGCCCACGCCGGCTCCGTCGGCGGCCGCCTGCAAGTGCACAGCGGGCTCGGCGGAGAGACGGTGATCGACGACAGCTACAACGCCAACCCCGGCTCCGTGGCTGCGGCGATTGAACTGCTGGCGCAGCGACGTGGCAAAAAAATACTGGTCCTCGGCGATATGGCCGAACTGGGTGCCGATGCGGAGCGGATGCACCGCGAAATGGGTGAGCTGGCCCGCGACCGGGGCCTGGATGCGCTCTTTACCCTGGGGCCGCTGGGTATGGCGGCCAGCGTGGCTTTTGCCGAGGGAACCGGCAAACCGCGGCATAACTTTCGCGAATACCGGGCGCTGGTTGAAGTGCTCAAGCGCGAATTGGATAAAGACACCACAGTGCTGGTGAAGGGTTCCCGCAGCGCGCGTATGGAGCGTGTAGTGCAGGCACTGACAGAAAGCGCGGACGCGCAAGAGGAAAACTGATGCTGCTCTGGCTGGCAGAACTACTGCAACAACATGTGAGTGCCTTCGCGGTATTCAATTACCTGACCGTGCGCGCCATCCTGGGTGCACTCACTGCGCTGGGTATTTCCCTGCTGGTTGGTCCACGCATGATCACCTGGCTGAACCAGCTGCAGGTGGGTCAGGCAGTGCGCGACGATGGTCCTCAGACGCACCTGAGCAAGTCCGGTACGCCAACTATGGGCGGTACCCTGATTCTTGCTGCCATTTTCTCTGCCGCACTGTTGTGGTCCGACCTCAGCAACCGCTATGTCTGGGTCACCCTGCTGGTGACCTTCGTTTTCGGTGCTGTCGGCTTTGTGGATGATTACAAGAAGGTAGTGGAAAAGAATCCGCGCGGCTTAATCGCCCGCTGGAAGTACTTCTGGCAGTCAATCGCCGGTCTCGGTGCGGCGATCTATCTCTTTATGAGCGCCACTACTCCGGCCGAGACCCAGTTCTTTGTGCCCTTCTTCAAAGATATCGCCATCGACCTGGGGCCGGCTTTCTTCATCGTGCTGACATACTTCGTGGTAGTGGGCTCGAGCAATGCGGTGAACCTGACCGATGGTCTCGACGGTCTGGCCATTATGCCCACAGTGATGGTCGGCGGAGCGCTGGGGATTATTGCCTACCTGGTTGGTCACGTGGAATTTGCTGAATACCTGCATATTCCATCGATTCCCGGTGCCGGTGAGTTGGCAGTCTTTTGTGCTGCACTCGGTGGCGCAGGCCTCGGCTTTCTCTGGTTCAACACCTACCCGGCGCAGGTCTTCATGGGGGATGTCGGTGCACTGGCCCTCGGCGCTGCGCTTGGAATTATCGCCGTAATTACCCGGCATGAAATTGTGCTTTTCATCATGGGTGGTGTGTTCGTGATGGAAACGGTATCGGTGATCCTGCAAGTGGCCTCATTCAAGCTGACAGGCAAGCGTATTTTCCGCATGGCACCGTTACATCACCATTTTGAATTGAAAGGGTGGCCCGAGCCGCGCGTGATCGTGCGCTTCTGGATCATCACCGTAGTACTGGTGCTGGCGGGGCTCGCCACACTGAAACTGCGCTAAAGAACTGAATAGACTAGAACGACAAAAATTTATAAGCGAATCGACGGAACAGCACCAGGAAGAGCATAAAAGGCGCAAAGCGTACTGGATATTAACGGATGACATTGATCGCAACTTCACAGCAGAAAGTGGTAATTGGGTTGGGCGCTACCGGTGTATCGGTGGTGCGTTACCTGCTGCGTGCCGGTTGTGTTCCCGTGGTGCTCGACAGTCGTGCGCAGCCGCCGGGGCTGGAGGAATTCCGCAAGCAGTTTCCAGATGTACCGGTACAGCTCGGTCCGCTGGACGAGGATTCGCTGCTCTCTGCCAGTGAAATTATTACCAGTCCGGGTGTCGCCCTGGCCGAACCGGCCCTGCAGCGCGCCCTGGCAGAGGGCATTCCGGTCGTTGGAGATATCGAACTGTTCGCGCGGGAGATTAATGGCCTGGAACAGCCGCCCAAGATTGCTGCGATTACCGGTTCGAATGGCAAGAGCACCGTCACCACGCTGCTGGGACAGATGGCACAGCGTGCCGGCATCCGCGTCGGCGTGGGCGGCAATATCGGTGTGCCTGTACTGGATCTGCTGGAGCAGGGGCTGCCAGAACTTTACGTACTGGAGTTGTCCAGTTTTCAGCTGGAAACCACCCACACGCTGGCGGTGACAGCGGCCACCATTTTGAATCTCAGTGAAGATCACATGGACCGCTATCCGAGTATGGCGGCCTACCATGCCGCCAAACAGCGGATCTACCGCCATGCGCAGCAAGTAGTGGTCAATCGCGATGACCCCCTGACTCGTGCCCCTTTGGCGGAGGGGGTAAAGGAGTGGAGCTTTGGCCTGGACACTCCGGATCTCGGGCAGTTTGGTCTGCGGCTGGTCGAAGGCGTGGAGTGGTTGGCCCAGGGCGTAACCAAACTGATGCCGCTCGAAGATATGGCCATGGTTGGCCGCCATAATGCGGCCAATGCGCTGGCGGCACTGGCCCTCGGCCATGCGGTGGGCCTGCCGATGGAGGCGATGTTGGCCGTTTTGCGGGAATTCCCCGGGCTCATCCACCGCTGTGAACGCATCGGCGATATCGATGGTGTGGTCTTTGTGAACGATTCCAAGGGCACCAATGTCGGCGCTACACGCGCGGCACTGGAGGGGCTCGGTTCCAGCGAGAAAAAAATAGTCTTGATCGCCGGCGGTGAAGGCAAAGGTGCCGATTTCTCCCCGCTTGCGGAAGCGGCGACCGCCTTGCGTGGGTTGGTGACCATCGGTGTCGATGGCCCGAAAATTGCCGCCGCGCTTGCCGGTGCCTGCACAGCAGAAAGCGCCGATAGCATGGATCAGGCAGTGGCTGCGGCGATGGCGATGGCCGAGTCGGGAGATTACGTGCTGCTGTCTCCGGCCTGTGCCAGTTTCGATATGTACCGGAATTTTGAGGCTCGC
The DNA here is from genome assembly GCF_001750105.1 of Microbulbifer aggregans. Taxonomy (NCBI): domain Bacteria; kingdom Pseudomonadati; phylum Pseudomonadota; class Gammaproteobacteria; order Cellvibrionales; family Microbulbiferaceae; genus Microbulbifer; species Microbulbifer aggregans. The sequence goes on along the minus strand of NZ_CP014143.1, from coordinate 3,825,557 downwards.
GGGGAAGACTTCCGTCGTGCCGTCACTGCGCTTGGCGCCAGTGTGCCGGCAGGAGGTGCGCAGTGAGTCGCACAAAAGAGAAGTTACAGCAGCTCGCAACCGACAGCAGTGGTGGCTTCAAGGCGGAGTGGGTTTTGCCGTTCAGCGTCCTCGCTCTGGCCAGCATTGGTGTCGTGATGGTCGCATCGGCATCCATCGCGTTTGCCAGTGATACTTACGGTGACCCCTGGTTTTTCCTGAAGCGCCACCTGATGTTTCTGGGGTTGGGTCTTGTGATTGCCACGGTGGTAAGCCAGGTGCCGCTCTCTGCCTGGTCACGCCTGTCCTGGCCACTGCTTTTGTTTGCCTGCATGCTGCTGTTGATCGTGCTGGTGCCCGGTATTGGGCGCGAGGTAAATGGCAGCCGGCGCTGGCTGTCGTTCGGCCCGATTACGGTGCAGCCGGCGGAGGTGGCGAAATTCTGCCTGCTGGTGTTTTTTGCCAGTTTCCTGACCCGCCGCAATCAGCAATTGCGCCACTGGAGCAGCTTCATGGTGCCGGTGGTCATTCTCGGTCTTGTGGCACTGTTGTTACTGCTGCAGCCGGACTTCGGCTCGGTAGTAGTGATTTCCGGTACCGTGCTCGCGATGGTATTTCTGGCTGGCGCGCGCTTGCCGCATACGTTCACGCTGGTGGGGTTGGCGGCCTGTGCACTGGCGATGATGGCAATGATGAGCCCCTACCGGTTGCAGCGCCTGACCACTTTCCTGGACCCGTGGCGGGACCAGTTTGCCAGTGGTTACCAGCTGACCCAGTCGCTGATTGCCTTTGGTCGCGGTGAATGGCTTGGTGTCGGTCTCGGTAATAGTGTGCAGAAGCTGTTTTACCTTCCTGAGGCGCACACGGATTTTATTTTCGCCATCCTCTCTGAAGAGTGGGGCATCGTTGGCGGACTGTTAGTGATCGGACTGTTTGCGCTGCTGACCTGGTCGCTGTTACGACTGGTGGGCCAGGCGCTGGCCAAGCAACAGTTTTTTGCTGCCCTGCTGGCTTTCGGAATTGCGGTACTTCTCGCCGGCCAGGCTTTTGTGAATATGGGTGTGGCCTCCGGGCTGCTGCCAACCAAGGGTTTGACGTTGCCGTTCGTCAGTTCAGGCGGTAGCAGCCTGGTGATCTGTTGTGCGCTGTTTGCACTGGCGCTGCGCATTCAGGCCGAGCTGCAGGAGTCAGGCGCCGAGAAGAAAGCCGAAGGCAGTGTACGTAAATTGCCGATTTTCAATCCGCTGCAACTGGGTGACAGGGCGCAGGGGGAGGCGGCGTGATGGCTGAGAAGACCATGAAGACAACGGCCGCAGTCGATTTTTCAGGCAAGAAATTTTTGCTGATGGCAGGTGGTACAGGCGGCCATGTCTTTCCTGCGCTGGCTGTGGCCAGAGCGTTGCAGGAGCGGGGCGCGGAAGTCGAATGGCTCGGCACCCAGCGCGGTATCGAGGCCCAGTTGATCCCGGATGCAGGAATTCCGCTGCACTTTATTACCGTCGAGGGAGTGCGTGGCAAGGGCAAGCTGGCACTGTTGAAAGCACCGCTGAAAATTATGGGTGCTGTTCGTCAGGCATTGGCAGTGATCAAGGAAGTTAAACCGGACGCGGTGCTCGGCTTTGGCGGTTATGCCACCGGACCGGGTGGCGTGGCGGCCAGGCTGCGCGGCGTTCCGCTACTGATTCACGAGCAGAATGCCGTGGCCGGCACCACCAACCGATTGCTGGCCAGGATTGCCAATCGCGTGTTGGAGGCGTTCCCCAGTGGTCTTGGCAGTGGGGAGCTAGTCGGCAACCCGGTGCGTGAGGAAATTGCCCAGTTGTCCGCTCCGGAAGAGCGAATTGCAACGGAACGCCCACTGCGGCTGTTGGTGCTGGGCGGCAGCCTGGGCGCGGTCGCTATCAACGAGGTGGTACCTCAGGCGCTATCACTGGTAGAAGAGTCGATTCGCCCCCGGGTCACGCATCAGGCTGGCCAGCGCCATCTCGACGTGGCGCGCGAGAGCTATCGCCAGGCTGGCATAGAGGCGGAAGTGGTGCCTTTTATCGCTGACATGGCCTGTGCTTATGGGCAGACAGATCTGATTATCTGCCGAGCGGGAGCCTTGACGGTATCAGAGATCGCCGCTGCCGGGGTGGGTGCAATCATGGTGCCTTTCCCGTTTGCCATCGACGACCATCAGACGAAGAACGGCGAGTGGTTGCAGGAGGCGGGTGGCGCAATTGTGGTGCAGCAGGATGTCATGGGAGCCGAGCAGATGGCCGGCCTGTTAAGTGACCTCTTTGCGCAACCGGAAAGGTTGCTGGTCATGGCGAAAGCCGCCCGCAGCGTTGCTCGCACGGATGCCACTGAACGTGTGCTCGAGGCCTGTGCAGCAATGATCGGCAACAAATGAGAGTTTCGGCGGAGGTATAGAACGAGATGACTAAAGGAGCAGCAGTGGAAAAGAGCAGCTACAGCGTGCCCGCCATGCGCCGCATCCGCCGTATTCACTTTATCGGTGTCGGCGGTGCCGGCATGAGTGGTATTGCCGAGGTATTGCAGAATCAGGGCTATGAGGTTTCCGGTTCTGACCTGAAAGAGTCCTCGGTCACTCGCCGGCTGCGTGATCTTGGTGTGAAAGTGCAGATTGGCCACAGTGCTGACAATGTGCGCGATGTGGACGTGGTGGTGAACTCGTCCGCCGTGCACGAGGACAATCCGGAGCTGGTGGCAGCACGGGAGAATCGCATTCCGGTGGTGCGCCGTGCAGAGATGCTGGGCGAGCTGATGCGCTACCGCTACGGTATCGCTGTTGCCGGTACCCATGGCAAGACCACCACGACCAGCTTGATCGCATCAATCTTTGCCGCGGATGGCAAGGATCCCACCTTTGTGATCGGTGGCCTGGTGAACGCTGCCGGTGCGAATGCCGCCCTTGGCGAGAGCCGCTACCTGATCGCCGAGGCCGACGAGAGTGATGCATCGTTTATTCACCTGCAGCCGATGGTAACGGTGATTACCAACATCGACGCAGACCACATGGAGACCTACGGCGGCGATTTTGAGAAGGTCAAACAGATCTTTGTCGATTTTGTACACAACCTGCCGTTTTATGGCCTGGCCGTGGTGTGCGGGGACGATGAAAATGTGCGTGACGTGATCCCGAAGTTTTCACGGCCGGTCTCCACCTACGGATTTGATGAGGGCAATGACTTCCGCATCGTCGAGGTAAATCAGGAGCCGCTGCGTAGTCACTTCAAGGTGCAGCGCCCGGAGGGCGATGTGCTCGAAGTGTGCGTCAATACCCCGGGAATCCACAACGTGTTGAATGCGACCGCAGCGATTGCAGTCGCGACGGAAGAGGGCGTTGGTGACGAAGCGATCCGTAAGGGGCTGCTGGGCTTTCAGGGCGTTGGACGTCGCTTCCAGATCTATGGCAATTATGCGGTCAGCGATGACACCAGCGCAGACAAAGTCATGCTGGTGGACGACTACGGCCACCATCCGCGGGAAGTGGCAGCAACCATCAAGACGGTCAGGGATGGTTGGCCGGAACGGCGCCTGGTCATGATCTACCAGCCGCACCGCTATACCCGCACACGGGATCTGTTCGAAGACTTCGTGCAGGTGCTGTCGCAAGTGGACAAGCTGGTGTTGCTGGACGTGTACAGTGCTGGTGAAGCGCCGATACCGGGCGCGGATGGTCGCACGCTGGCGCGAAGCCTGCGCAACCGCGGTCAGGTGGATCCGATTTTTGTGGAAAGCATCGAGCAGGTCCCGCCGATCCTGGCGGATTTGCTAGAGCCTGGTGATATCGTGCTGACCCAGGGTGCCGGTAATGTCGGCGCACTGGCGCAGCAACTGGCCCAGTGGCGTCTGGGCGACACCGGCGAAGAGGCGTAGGGACGATAGTGAAACGAGCCTCCGGCAATAGCGACCAGCGTCAGCGCAAACAGCGCGGTGCCAGTCCGCGGGCAGAATCGGCAGCTGAGGGAGGCATGGGCCTGCGCAGGTTGCTGGTGGTCCTGATTGCAACCGCTTTGGTCGTTGCGGTCAGTTACGGAGGCTTGTGGTTGTGGCGCCAGGTGCCCGTCAACGAGTTGAGTCGTGTGGACGCGCTGCAGCAGGTCCGGGTAAAGGGACCGTTCCAGGCGGTCTCACAGCGGCAAGTGGAGGAAATCCTGCTGCCGTTTTTACGGCGCGGTTTTCTAACCGTTGATATCCGTGGGATGCAGGAAGCATTGCTTCGGCACCCCTGGATCACCGAGGCTTCAGTCAGCCGTCGCTGGCCCCGGGGCGTGGAGGTGGCGGTCAGTGAAGCGAGCCCGCTGGCAGTGTGGGGGGATGACAAGCTACTAGTCGCCAGTGGTGCATTGCTGCCGCGGCCCGAGGGGCTTGAAACCGGTCAGCTGCCAGAGCTGGCTGGCGACGAAGAAATGGTGGAACGAATTCTATTGCAGTACCAGGCGCTGGCCGGACTGCTGACAACTCGGGATATGGAGGTCAGGCGCCTGACGTTTGACGACCTTGCAGGGTGGCATCTGGAACTGGTTTCTGGTGTGGAGTTGTATCTCGGCCATGACGAGTTACTGGAGCGGGTAAATCGCTTCCTGACACTCAGCCGCGGGGTACTGGCACCGCACCTGGAAAAGGTAGCGCGGGTGGACACGCGCTATAGCAACGCCCTGGCAGTGCAGTGGCGGGATTTAGAAAAGACGCAATAAGCAACAGTAGAGCAATAAACGCGGCCAAAAGCCGGCATAATCAAACAGTAAAAAAAGCGAGAACCCGTCCCTGACCGATTATTACCAATAACGGACGGAGAGGTTCAGCGAGGTTGGTAGAAGAATGACGCAAGCATCCGATAACCGCATGATCGTGGGGCTGGATATCGGCACTTCCAAGGTGGTGGCCATCGTCGGAGAGGTCACTGGTGATGGAGAGCTGAATATCGTCGGTATCGGTTCCCACCGCTCCACCGGTATGAAAAAGGGCGTGGTGGTCAATATCGAGTCCACGGTGCAGTCCATTCAGCGGGCAGTGGAAGAAGCGGAGCTCATGGCCGGTTGCGAAATCCATTCCGTTTACGCTGGCATTGCAGGCAGTCATATCCGCAGCCTCAACTCGCATGGCATCGTGGCGATCAAGGATCGCGAAGTGACCCAGCAGGACCTGGATCGCGTGATCGATGCGGCCCGCGCAGTGGCGATTCCGGCGGACCAGAAGATCCTGCACACTTTGCCGCAGGAATACCTGATCGATAATCAGGAGGGTGTCAAAGAGCCACTCGGTATGTCCGGTGTGCGCCTGGAGGCAAAAGTTCACCTCGTGAGCGGCGCGGTGAATGCGGCACAGAACATTGAAAAGTGTATTCGTCGCTGCGGCCTGGAAGTGGAAGACATCATTCTCGAGCAGCTGGCGTCCAGCTACGCGGTGCTGACTGACGATGAGAAGGAGCTGGGTGTCTGCATGGTGGATATCGGTGGTGGCACGACGGATATCGCGGTATTTACCGGCGGCTCCATTCGCCATACCGGGGTAATCCCCATCGCCGGTGACCAGGTCACCAATGATATCGCCATGGCACTGCGCACACCGACGCCGCACGCCGAGGAACTGAAAATCAAATATGCCTGCGCCCTGGCCAAGCTGGCCCGCGAGGGTGAAACCATCAAGGTCCCGAGTGTCGGCGACCGTGCACCGCGGGACCTGTCCCGACAGGCACTGGCGGAAGTGGTCGAGCCCCGTTACGACGAGCTCTTCACCCTGGTGCAGGCAGAATTGCGCCGCAGTGGATTCGAGGATCTGTGTGCGGCGGGCGTGGTGCTCACCGGCGGCTCCTCAAAAATGGAGGGCGCTGTGGAGCTCGCGGAAGAAATTTTCCATATGCCGGTGCGGCTTGCAGTACCGCAGGGCATTGCCGGACTGACCGACATCGTCAGCAATCCGATTTACTCGACCGGTGTCGGCCTGCTGATGTATGCCATGCAACGGGAGGATACTTCGGAAAATCGCCAGCGCCCGATGCGAGAAGAAAACCAGTGGTGGGACAAAGTGAAGCACTGGTTCCGGGGGAATCTGTAAGAAAAGAAAAAGGCGGTAGACGGCCGTCACTTCAGATTGGGTTGTGGTTCGACAGGCCCTTCTGAAAATTCAGGAACGAATAACAATTTTGACATGAGCAAAAAAGGGGAACAGCAATGTTCGAACTAGTCGATAGCGTACAGGACAAGCCTGTAATCAAAGTGATCGGTGTCGGCGGCGGTGGTGGTAATGCCGTGAAGCATATGATCGCCAGCGAAGTGGAGGGTGTGGATTTTATCTGTGCCAACACTGATGCCCAGGCGCTCAAGGACATCGAAGCACGCACGATCCTGCAGCTTGGTAACAACATCACCCGGGGCCTCGGCGCTGGCGCCAATCCTGACGTGGGCCGCCAGTCCGCGATGGAGGATCGGGAGCGCATCGCGGAGGTGCTGCAGGGGGCTGATATGGTCTTCATCACCGCCGGTATGGGCGGAGGCACCGGTACCGGTGGTGCGCCGATCGTGGCGGAGATCGCCAAGGATCTCGGCATCCTCACCGTTGCAGTAGTGACTCGCCCGTTCAAGCTCGAGGGCAAGAAACGCAGCACCGTCGCGGAAGAGGGCATCCTGGAACTGCGCGATAAGGTCGACTCACTCATCACCATCCCCAACGACCGCCTGATGGAAGTGCTCGGGGCCAAGGTCACCATGAAGGCCGCCTATAAAGAGGCGGACAACGTGCTGCTGGGGGCGGTGCAGGGCATTGCGGACCTGATGATCCGCCCCGGCATCATGAACGTGGACTTCGCCGATGTGCGCACGGTCATGTCAGAGATGGGCATGGCGATGATGGGTTCCGGTGCCGCCGTTGGCGAGAACCGCGCCCGCGAGGCGGCTGAAAAAGCCGTTCGCAGCCCGTTGCTGGACAACGTCAACCTGCAGGGCGCTCGCGGTATCCTGGTGAACATTATTACCGGCAGCGAGGAAGCCGGCTGCTCGGAGCTCACTCTGGGTGAGTATTCCGAAGTAGCTGAAATCGTGCAGGAGATTGCTTCCGACGAGGCAACCGTCGTCATCGGTACTGCGGTAGACGACAAGCTGGGCGATGAGATGCGGGTTACCGTTGTCGCCGCCGGTCTGGGTGAGGGCGTCCAGCAGGCTGCCCGCCCAACCAAGGTGGTGGATAACACTACCCGACGCCCGGAACCTACCGAGTCTCGCGGTGGTCAGAATGCACAGAACCCGGTTGCTCGTCAGCGCCCTGAGGTTGAGGTCGAACGCCAGCGGACTCGAACTGCGGCGGCTCAGGGCCTCGGTGCAGGCGATGACATGGAATACCTGGATATCCCGGCATTCCTGCGCCGCCAGGCAGACTGATCCGGTCAGGCGAGACTCGGTAACGAGTGTTATCCGCTCAGGGCCGAACCGCTGCGCAGGCGAGGCAAACACACCGCTCATGTCCGCCCGGCCCTCGGGCCGGGCACCCGCCTCGGCGGCGAGCGGTTCGGAGCCTGACCGGGTCTCGATTGACCGAGTCACGATCGACCGGGTCACGATCGACCGGGGCTCGCATGACCAGGTCTTGATTGACCAAGTCACGAATGACCTCACGGTCGGAGTTATAGGCCCGGGTTCGCCCGGGTTTACTTTTATTTACAGCGTGTGTTCAGGGAAGCGCATTAGAATAGGGCCATGGCGTAGCAGTCTTCGCGCTGGGCTAAGCTGAAAAGAGAGGACAGCGATCTTTGTCAGCAATGTCTGGGTGATAGGCAGAACGTTGTGACAGGGTAGTCAGGATGACTGTCATCTTATTGGTGGTCTTGGCGTATGAATTCTGCTAAGATCGCCGGCTTGCTGCGGCTCGCGCCGCTTACCGACTGGGAAAACACGAATACATGATCAAACAGCGCACACTGAAAAATGCTATCCGCGCCACAGGCGTGGGTCTCCACACTGGTAAGAAGGTCGTCCTGACCCTCAAACCGGCGCCTGTGGACACTGGCATCATTTTCCGTCGCACCGATCTGGATCCGGCGGTTGAAATCGAGGCTCGCGCCGAGAACGTGGGCGACACCCTGCTGTCCACCACTCTGGTGAAGGACGACGTTCGCGTAGCCACTGTCGAGCACCTGCTGTCCGCCATGGCGGGTCTGGGTATCGATAATGCCGTGGTCGAGTTGTCCGCCCAGGAAGTGCCGATCATGGACGGCAGCGCCGGTCCGTTTGTATTCCTGATCCAGTCCGCTGGTATTCAGGAGCAGTCTGCGCCGAAGAAATTCCTGCGCATCAAGAAGCCTGTGACCATCGAAGAGGGCGACAAGGTTGCCAGCTTCCTGCCGTTCAATGGCTTCAAAGTGTCCTTCACTATCGATTTCGATCACCCTGTTTTCCAGGGCCGCAACCTGACCTCTTCCGTGGACTTCTCCAGCACGTCTTTCGTGAAGGAAGTGAGCCGCGCGCGCACCTTCGGTTTCATGCATGAGATCGAATACCTGCGCTCCAAGGGCCTGGTGCAGGGCGGTAGCGTCGACAACGCCATCGTCATCGATCAGTACCGCATCCTTAATGAGGGCGGGCTGCGCTATGAAGATGAGTTCGTGAAGCACAAGATCCTGGACGCCATCGGTGACCTGTACCTGCTGGGCACCAGCCTGATCGGTGAGTACAAGGCATTCAAGTCCGGCCACGCACTGAACAACAAGTCCCTGCGCACCTTGATGGCGCAGGAAGACGCCTGGGAAATGGTGACTTTCGAGGACGAAGAAGAGTCCCCCATTTCCTACGTCAAACCCATTCTGGCGGTCTGAGCCGGAAGACAAAAAACCGGCACGAAAATTGCCGGTTTTTTTATTTGAGGGCCCGGGCGGGAATTGTGCCCGGGCCGATATTTTCAAGCAGCCGACAAGTGGTACAGTGAAGGGAATCGTCGGCTCGCATGCCAATGGACAGGCGTGAAAGAACTAGGTGTAGCGGGGAGAGGTTACGCCCTGCAGAGCAGCAAAAAGAGAAGACAACAACAGACTGCCAAACCCGAACACGCCCTGTTATGAAGATTATCTTGGTCAATGAGCGCGGCGGTATGTCGCGCACCTTCCGCTTCGGCGGCCTGAGCAAAGCCCTGCTGGGACTGTGTCTGCTCGGCCTGCCCGTGGGCGCCTTTCTCATTGGCGCCAACCTGCCGGTCGCGGAGAGCGACGTTTTCGATTCCCGCACAGCCAAGGCCTGGGGCAAGGCGCTGCGCAAGCAGCAGGATCAGATCGAGGCCGCAGACCGCCACGCCCGTGAGCAGCTCACCGCCCTGACCGTCAAAATGGCGGAAATGCAGGCCCGCCTGACCCGTATTGATGCCCTGGGTGAACGCCTCACCACAGTAGCCAAGCTCGACGAGGGCGAATTCCAGTTCGGCACCACTCCGGCCGTGGGTGGTCCCGAAGATCCCGGTATTGCCGGCGCGGCGGAGCTGCCATACCAGCCGCCGGAATTCGTGGAGGCGCTGGGCGAGCTCTCCGACCAGATCGAAGACCGCCAGATGCAGATGAGCACCCTCGAATCCCTGCTGGCCCGTCGCCAGCTGCAGGACGAGCAGTTCATCGCCGGTCGCCCCATCTCCCGTGGCTGGATGTCCTCCCGCTACGGCTACCGTACCGACCCCTTCAGTGGTCGCCGCTCCTGGCACAAGGGCGTGGATTTTGCCGGCAAGAACGGTTCCGACGTGGTGGCCGTGGCCTCCGGTGTGGTGACCTGGGCGGAAGACCGCCATGGCTACGGCCAGCTTGTCGAGATCAACCACGGCAACGGTTACAAAACCCGCTATGGCCACAACAGTGAACTCAAGGTCAAGCTGGGTGACGTGGTCAAGAAGGGCCAGGTTATTGCCCTGATGGGCTCCAGTGGCCGCTCCACCGGCCCCCATGTGCACTTCGAGGTGTACAAGAACAACCGCCCGGTGGACCCGGCCACCTACATCCGCCGCACCGGCCGGTAACAACTATCCTTCCTATGCGCCAGGGCAGCTCCCACCGGGAGTTGCTAGTCTTGGCGCCTTCCTGTTTACTTGCACCCCTTGTCGGTCTCCGGCCTCGTTGCCGTGAGACGCCGGCCCCGGAAGAGGGCCGGACCTGCAATTTGGATTGAGTGGTTTCTAGATAATGATTGGCAAACTGATAAAAACGGTCTTCGGTTCAAAAAATGACCGCGAGATCAAGCGCATGCGCAAGGCTGTGGTGAAGATCAACGCCTACGAGGACGAGTACCAGAAGCTCGACGACGCCGCGCTGAAAGCCAAAACTGACGAGTTCAAGCAGCGCCTCGCCGATGGCGAGACCCTGGACAAGCTGCTGCCCGAGGCCTTCGCCGCAGTACGCGAAGCCAGCCGCCGTACCCTTGGTATGCGCCACTTCGACGTACAGATGATTGGTGGTATGACCCTGCACGAGGGCCATATCGCCGAGATGCGCACCGGTGAGGGTAAAACCCTGGTGGCCACGCTGCCCGCCTACCTGAACGCACTGGAAGGCAAGGGCGTTCATATCGTGACTGTCAACGACTATCTGGCCGGTCGCGATGCCAACTGGATGCGCCCGGTGTATGAGTTCCTCGGCATGCAGGTCGGCGTGGTGGTTTCCCAGCAGCACCCGGATGACAAGAAGGCCGCCTATCAGGCGGACATTACCTACGGCACCAACAACGAATTCGGCTTCGACTACCTGCGCGACAATATGGTGCTGCGCAAGGAAGACCGGGTACAGCGCCCGCAGAATTTCGCCATCGTCGACGAGGTGGACTCCATCCTGATCGATGAGGCCCGCACCCCGCTGATCATTTCCGGTGCCGCGGAAGACTCCTCCCATCTCTACCTGGCCATGAATAAGCTGGTACCCCAGCTGGAGCGTGCCGTTGAGGGTGGGGAGGGTCACTACTCCGTAGACGAGAAGACCCGCCAGGTAGAAATGACCGAAGAGGGCCACCAGCTGGTGGAGGACCTGCTGGTCCGTGGCGGCTTCATCAAGCCCGAGGATTCCCTGTACGCACCGGGCAACCTTGGCCTGTTGCACCATGTACACGCCGCCCTGCGCGCGCACGTGTTGTTCAACCGCGATGTGGACTACATCGTGCAGAATGGCCAGGTAGTGCTGATCGATGAGCATACCGGTCGCACCATGCCGGGCCGCCGCCTGTCCGAGGGCCTGCACCAGGCACTGGAAGCGAAAGAGGGTGTGCAGATCCAGAGCGAGAGCCAGACCCTGGCCTCCACTACCTTCCAGAACCTGTTCCGTTTCTATCCGAAACTGGCCGGTATGACCGGTACTGCCGACACCGAGGCGTTCGAGTTCCGCCAGATCTACGGCCTGGACGTGGTGGTCATTCCCACCAACAAGCCGAAGCAGCGGGAAGACCTGAACGACCTGGTCTATTTGACCAAAGAAGAGAAGATGGATGCCATCATCGAGGACATCAAGTACTGCCGTGACAAGCAGGCGCCGATCCTCGTGGGTACTGCCTCTATCGAGACTTCAGAGGAGATGTCCCGCCGCCTGACCAAGGCCGGCATCAAACACCAGGTGCTGAACGCCAAGTACCACGAGAAGGAAGCACAGATCATCGCCCAGGCCGGCCGCCCCGGGACCGTCACCATCGCCACTAACATGGCCGGTCGTGGTACCGACATCGTGCTCGGTGGTAACTGGGAGGCGGAAGTCGAGGAGCTGCGCGAGAAGGAGGGCCGCCAGCCCACTGAAGCGGAGATCGAACAGGTCAAAGCAGAGTGGAAGAAGCGCCACGAAACCGTGATCGAGGCCGGCGGCCTGCACATCATCGGTACCGAGCGTCATGAATCCCGCCGTATCGATAACCAGCTGCGCGGCCGTGCGGGTCGTCAGGGTGACCCGGGTGTAACCCGCTTCTACCTGTCGCTGGAAGACAGCCTGATGCGCATCTTCGCCTCCGACCGGGTGAAGAACTTCATGCAGATGCTGGGCATGGAGAAGGGTGAGGCCATCGAGCACCGTATGGTCTCCAATGCCATCGAGAAGGCCCAGCGCCGTGTAGAAGGTCGCAACTTCGATATCCGCAAACAGCTGCTGGAATACGATGACGTTGCCAATGACCAGCGCCAGGTGATCTACAGCCAGCGCAACGAACTACTGGAAGCGGAGAACATCAGCGACACCATCACCGCCATCCGTGCGGACGTGGTGGACGAGCTGATTTCCGGTTTCGTGCCGCCACAGAGCGTGGAAGAGCAGTGGGATACCCCCGGCCTCGAGAAGCAACTCGCCGGCGAACTCGGCCTGCAGCTGCCGATCCAGCAGTGGCTGGACGAAGACCGTACCCTCCACGAGGAGAGCCTGCGCGAGAAGATCATCGCCACCGCCCAGGAAGCCTACGATGCCAAGGTAGCCCGTATCGGTGAGTCCACCGGTGATACCAACCTGATGCCCACCATCGAGCGTCAGATCATGCTGCAGGTGCTGGATCAGCTGTGGAAAGAGCATCTGGCCAGCATGGACCACCTGCGCGCGGGTATTGGTCTGCGTGCGTACGCCAACAAGAACCCGAAGCAGGAGTTCAAGCGCGAGTCTTTCCACCTGTTCCAGAGTCTGCTGGATAACCTCAAGCACGAGGTGGTCCGCGTATTGGCTCACGTCGAACCGATGACCCGCGAGCAGATGGAAGAGATGGAACAGCGCCGCATCGAAGCGCAGCGCAAGCAGCAGCTGGAGCTCCAGCACGCCCAGGCATCTGCCATGCCGGGGGCCGAACAGGCACCCGAGGCAGCACCTGAGCCTGCTCGCCGCGGCCCTCGGGTCGGTCGTAATGACCCCTGCCCCTGCGGATCCGGCAAGAAGTACAAGCAGTGCCACGGCAAGCTGGCGTCCTCGACCCAGCAAGGCTGAGACTCCGTTTGAGCCCATCATTGATGGGCGCAAATCTCCGATGCCCCGCTTTATGCGGGGCATTTTTTTGTGGCAGGTAAAAATTATCTGCTGTTTGGATTTTCGAAACCGCAGGAATCGTTGATTTCTGCTTGTTTCGTGCTTTACCGGCTTCGATAATGTCATCTTTCTAGTCTTGCCGCTTTCATCCATAGTGGCTCAGCCGGGGAGGCCCGTTGGCCCTAACAGTCATGTCTGAACATTCTCTGCCGCAAATTCCGGGAATCCGTCTGGCCAGCGTGCCGGCGAAGATCAAGAACTGGGAGCGGGATGATCTGCTGCTCGTTGCGCTCGATGAAGGGGCCCGTGTTTCTGCGACCTTTACCCAAAATGCGTTCTGCGCGGCACCGGTAACGGTGGCGAAAGAGCACATCAAGAGCGGTACAGTTAGGGCATTACTGGTGAATGCCGGCAATGCCAACGCAGCCACCGGCGAGCGGGGAATCGCCGATGCGCGTGCCTGCTGTGAAGCGGTCGCCACGGCGCTGAATATTCAGCCCAGTCAGGTGCTGCCGTTCAGCACGGGTGTTATCGGCGAGCACCTGCCGCTACAGCGCATTCTGGACGGTATACCGCAGGCAGCCGAGCAGCTGCGTGCCGATGGCTGGGATGCGGCGGCCAGGGCGATCATGACCACCGATACCAAGCCCAAGACTGCCAGTCGCACGATCGAAGTGGCCGGTGAGCAGATTCGTATTGCCGGCATCGCCAAGGGGGCCGGGATGATCCAGCCCAACATGGCCACAATGCTCGCTTACGTCGCCACGGATGCTGCAATTGCCCAGCCGTTACTCGATACGCTGGTGCAGGAGGCTGTGGCGGCGTCATTCAATCGCATCAGTATCGACGGTGACACTTCCACCAATGATGCCTGTGTCCTGATCGCCAGCGGCGCTACAGGCCAGGCTGTCGATGGCCAGAGTGAGGACTTCGCGCGCCTTAAACAGGCGATCATCGATGTTCATATCGAGTTGGCCCAGGCAATCGTCAAAGACGGGGAGGGGGCAACCAAGTTCGTCACTGTGCAGGTGACCGGCGCTGCGAGCATCCAAGAGGCCTTGCGAGTGGCATTCGAAGTGGGTGAGTCTCCCCTGGTCAAAACGGCACTCTATGCCTCAGACCCCAACTGGGGGCGTCTGGTGATGGCTGTCGGCAATGCCGGTATCGACGGACTGGACGCGGGCAAAGTGAACATTTTTCTGGATGACGTACAGGTCGTGCAGGACGGTGGGCGCGCCGGGAGCTACACCGAGGAGCAGGGCGAGAGCGTGTTTTCCAAGCCTGAATTTACAATCACGGTGGATCTGGGGCGCGGCGAATGCCAGGAGCATATCTGGACCTGCGACTTCTCCCACGACTACGTGACCATCAACGCCGAGTACCGTACCTGACAGCTGCAGGCGTGGGCCCTGCCGCTGATAGTGACGGGTCCACACCATGCAATGCTATACCTATCAGTGAAGTCTCCAACCTCAAATTAGGAGCCAAGCTGGTGATGAAACTTGTCTGGGCGATCCTGATCGTGCTCGCCATCCTGATGTTCGGTCGCTTTATGGTCGACACGGTCAAGACCGGTGACGAGCAGCGAGAAGTGCCGGAAGCGCCCGCAACTCAGGAGCCCTAGAGGACTGTAATCGCTTTCTTGTGGTTTGGCCCGGGGCGATTTTGGGGCAAATTGCAGGTCCTGCCCTCGTAACGCCTTCCTCTGTCTCGAATCTGCCAGTTGAGCATCTTAAAGATGGATTTGCCCGCCTTGAGAAATCAACGACGGCCCCGTATAACGGTGGCATCTTGATAGAGGCATAGAGGTCTTCGTGAGCAAAGTTATCCACGTCGCCGTTGGCGTAATCCTCGGCCAAGACGGCCGCATTCTGATCGCCCGTCGTCCCGACCACCTGCATATGGGCGGCCGCTGGGAGTTTCCCGGAGGCAAGGTAGAAGCGGGAGAGAGTGTGCAGGACGCACTGACACGGGAGCTGCGCGAGGAGATTGCCATCGAAGTACAAGCGGTCCAGCCGCTAACCGAAATCCGCCACGAGTACCCTGAAAAGACGGTGTTTTTAGATACCTGGTGGGTGACATCGTTCAGCGGTGAGCCAAGCGGACTGGAAGGGCAGGAGACACGTTGGGTTGGCAGGGAAGAGCTGGATAGTTATCAGTTTCCGGATGCCAATCAGGCGATTATCGAGGCGATTCACAAGAGTGAGGTTGCGGGGTAGGTCGCGGTAGCCAGATCTCTTGAGCCGGGAGAGGAGGGCTGTACCTACCGTCATCATGCCGGCGACGCGTAAGAGCAGCGCAGTTCACGCCGGCATCCAGAAACCACTGAGCCAGGAGTTGGCACTGGTAGGAGATCAGGGGGAAGGATTTGGAGCTGTCCGGTCGGCCTCAGTGCCGGGTCTTATCGGGATCCAGGTCCTCACTCAGCACATCGTCATAAACTGGCTGGCCGGGAATCTTATGCCCCTCACTGGCCCATTCCCCCAGGTCAATCAGCTTGCAGCGCTCGCTGCAGAAAGGGCGAAAGGGGGAGTCCGCACCCCACTCGACCGGCTTCTTACAGGTAGGGCAGGGCACTGAGGGTTTGTCGGATGCGGCTTTTTTACTACTCATAACTCTTCAATCGTGTTCATTAGCCAGCTGCAGATAGTGTTCGTGCAGCGTGTGGACCTGGGCTTGCAGGCTGGCCAGGTCGCCGGAGTTGTCCAGCACATCGTCGGCGCGCTTAAGTCGCTCCAAACGCGGCAGCTGGGCGGCCATAATCTTGCGTATCTGCTCGGGATCGTTGCGGTCGCGGGCACTGGCCCGGGCGATCTGCATCTCCTCTGGCACGTCCACCACGCAGACTCGCTGTACCAGTGTATCTTGCCCGGACTCGATTAGCAGTGGTGACTCCAGAATCGCGTAGGGGCTGGAGGCGGACTGCAGGGCCTGAACAATTTCCTCGCGGATCAGAGGGTGCAGAAGCCCCTCCAGCCAACGGCGTTCCGCCTCATTCTCAAATACAAGCTGTCGCAGTCGGGCCCGGTCCAGCTCGCCACTTTCAAGCAACACCCCGGCTCCAAAATGCCCGGCAATCTGTTCCAGCACCGTGCGCCCGGGCTGCACAACCACTCGCGCAGCCCAGTCGGCATCAACAACCTTGATACCATGCTCCCGAAAGGCGTCTGCCGCTGCGGACTTGCCGCTGCCGATACCACCAGTCAGACCGACAATATAGCGAGCCATCATATCGTCCCTAGCTACTGCTAACTATCGTCATCCCGGCGCAGGCCGGAATCGAGAAACTACCGAACCCGACTTCTGGTTCCGGCCTACGACCCAAGGCCTGAATAGGCCAGATACCACCCCACAATCTTCTCACCCCAGAGCATGGCAATCCAGCCGGCGCCGGCGAGGTAGGGCCCAAACGCGATTGGTAGGTTCTTGTCCCGCCCTGCGATCACACTCCAGGTCAGCCCGGCTACCGCACCCACCGCAGCAGAGAGCAGAATCACCAGCGGCAGCATCTGCCAGCCAAACCAGGCCCCAATGGCTGCCAGAATCTTGAAGTCCCCGGCTCCCATGCCCTCTTTGCCGGTCACTAACTTGAAGATGTGATAAACCGCCCAAAGCGACAAATACCCGGCCACTGCACCAATCACCGCATCCTGTAACGGCACAAACGCGCCCCAGATATTGATCACCAAGCCCGTCCAAAGAAGGGGTAGGGTGATCTGGTCCGGTAGCAACTGCTTGTCGAAGTCGATCCCGGTCAGCGCAACCAAGGCCCAGGTAAACACACAGCCTGCCAGCGCCTGCCAGGTAAAACCTAGTTGCCAAACCACAACTGCAGTCAGCAGACCGGTCACCAGCTCCACCAGCGGATAGCGCTTGGAAATCTTGGTTCCGCAGAAACCGCACTTACCTCCAAGAAGCAGGTAACTCACTAGCGGGATGTTATGCCAGGGTTTGATCTCGGCATCACAGTTGGGGCAGTGGGAGTGGGGGAGGATCAGGTTGAAGGTTTCTTCGAGAGCCTTTTTTTCGGTCGGATCAGGCTTCTGATTAAAGTAACTATAGAAATCCCGCTTGTATTCCCGCTCCATCATGATCGGCAGGCGGTAGATGACTACATTGAGGAAGCTGCCGATCAGCAGGCCCAAAATAAAAGCGCTGCCCAAGAGCAGCGCCTGATAGGAGATCAAGATATCGAGCATTGTGGATTTCTTTTTACACCACCTGGCCCAGCTGGAAGATCGGCAGGTACATGGCAATCATCAAGCCACCGACAAGGATACCAAGAACCGCCATGATCATCGGTTCAAGAAGTGTGGTGAGGTTATCGACCATATTGTCTACGGCTTCTTCGTAGAAATCCGCAGCTTTAGAAAGCATGTCGTCTAGCGCACCGGATTCCTCACCAATAGCAGCCATTTGAATCAGCATGGAGGGATAAAGGCCGGAGCTTCTCACTGCTACATTTAGGGGAATACCGGTTGCCACCGCATCTCTAATTTTGAGTGTGGCCTCTTCGTAAACACTATTTCCTGTGGCACCTGCTACGGATTTTAGCGCGTCAATCAAAGGAACACCTGCGGCGAATGTCGTTGATAGGGTGCGGGCGAAGCGAGCAGTAATTGCGTTGTATGTGATGGCCCCAAAAATCGGCGTTTTTAGGATCAGCCGATCAAAAAGATGGGCAACATTTTTATTGCGCTTTTTAGCTTCAAGAGTGCCGCCAATCAGGACGATTATCGTTACCAGGGCGAAGAACCAGTTAGCTTGCATCCACTCCGACATGCCTACCACTAACTGAGTAAAGGCAGGCAAGTCGGCGCCAAAACTGGAAAAGGTCTCAGCAAACTGTGGGACAACTTTGATCAGGAGAATTGAGGTCACCACAATGGCTACCACGATAACCGCGATAGGATAGGTCATTGCCTTCTTGATCTTGGCCTTAAGTGACTCTGTTTTCTCCTTGTAGGTGGCGATCCGGTCCAACATGGTTTCCAGGGCACCTGATTGTTCTCCGGAGGCCACCAGATTGCAGAACAGATCATCAAAGTACAGGGGGTGCTTGCGCAATGCTTCAGCAAAAGAAGTGCCGGAGGCTACGTCATCCCGAACCTTAAAGATTAGCCCCTTCACTCCCTCGTTATCTAGACCATCGGCTACGATTTCGAAGCTCTGCACTAGCGGCACACCGGCTTTCATCATAGTAGCCATCTGCCGTGTGAAAAGAGCAATATCGGCGGGCTTGATCTTCTTATTGCCGCCGAAAAGCGGCTTTGGTTTTTTCTGGACTTTGCTGGCAATAATTCCTTGCTTACGCAACTGTGCCTTGATCAGTGCGGGGTTGGTGCCGTTGATCTCTCCCTCGACCTTGTTGCCTTTATTGTCCACGCCCTTGTAGACATAAGCGACTGCGGTGGCATTGGCCATGGTTTCGTTCCTGTTGTTATTCTGCCGCGGCAAGAACCGCGTCCAATAAGCCTTTCAAACTTGTATCGTTATACCGGTGTAGGCCGGACTCCAGCGTTGCAGGCTGGTTTAATCATTGGTAACCCTGTTTGCCTCTTCTAGGCTGGTTATTCCCATCACCACCTTGCGGAGGGCTGATATGCGCAGATCATTAAAGCCCTCTTTGCGGGCTTGGTCTGCAATCTGTATGGAGTTACCCCCCTCCATGATAATTCTGGAGATGCCATCGGTGATGCGAACTACTTCATAGACGCCCACCCGGCCTTTGTAGCCTTTAGAGCAGTGCTCACAGCCCACGGGTTGATATATCTTCCATTCGTTCTTTGGAATAGTGACTGAGTCAAACCCTTCTTCCTTCAGCACTTCATCCGGCAGGTTAACCGGCTTTTTGCACTCGTTGCAGAGCCTACGGGCCAACCGCTGGGCTATGATCAGGCTTACCGAAGTTGCGATGTTGAATGTGGGCACACCCATATTCATCAGGCGGGTCAGTGTCTCTGGAGCGGAGTTGGTGTGTAGGGTTGATAGCACTAAGTGCCCCGTCTGGGCTGCCTTGATGGCAATCTCGGCTGTTTCCAGGTCACGGATCTCACCTACCATCACCACATCGGGATCCTGGCGAAGGAAAGAGCGTAGAGCATCTGCAAAGTTAAGGCCCACTTTGGGGTTAACGTTAACCTGGTTGATCCCCTCCAGGTTGATCTCCACAGGGTCCTCCGCGGTGGAGATGTTCCGTTCGGCGGTATTGAGGATATTGAGGCCGGTATAGAGGGAGACCGTCTTACCCGAGCCGGTAGGGCCTGTCACAAGAATCATGCCCTGTGGCTGGGCAAGGGTATCCAGGTACATCTTCTTCTGACTTTCCTCATAGCCGAGCGCGTCGATGCCCAGTTTGGCAGAGGAGGGGTCAAGGATCCGCAGTACGATCTTTTCCCCCCAGAGGGTCGGGAGGCTATTGACCCGGAAGTCGATTGCCTTGGTCTTGGACAGCTTCATCTTGATACGGCCATCCTGAGGGACTCGCCGCTCGGAGATATCCATCTTGGACATGACCTTTAGGCGCGCGGAGATACGCGGGGCCAGCTGAATGGGCGGCTTTGCTATTTCGTGCAGCACACCATCAGTACGGAAGCGGACCCGATAGGCTTTCTCGTAAGGTTCGAAATGGATATCCGAAGCGCCTGAACGGATGGCATCGAGGAGTACTTTGTTTACAAAACGTACAACCGGGGCTTCGTCGCCGCCAGGGTTATCATCTTGCGCTTGATCAGGCTCGCCACCCTCTACATCCAGGGCATCAAGGTCCTCATCATCCATTCCATCAAGGCCTGCCCCCATGTCATTGCTGTTGGAGAGGTAGCTGTCGATTGCCTTGGCAAGTTTGTCAGCTTCAACCAGCACCGCATCGGTATTCAGGCCGGTATTGAAGTTGAGTTCATCCAGTGCGGCCAGGTTGGTAGGGTCTGCTACGGCTACAAACAGTCGGTTGCCACGCTTGTACAAGGGCAGGGCAAAGTGCTTGCTGATCAGGCGATCATCGACCAGCCCCTTGGGCATCAGGTCGAAATTGTAACCACTGAGGTCGAACAGAGGGGAGCCGAAGGCGCTGGCGGCAATACTGGCTAGCTCACGGCTCTTGATCAGTTTGGCTTCAACCGCATGTTGGGCAAAAGTCTGGTTTTCACGCTGAGCCGCCTTGGTGGCGGAGACAGCTGTGGATTCATCCAGTTTCTGGTCTGCTACCAGCCGTTTGGCAAGGCCACTTAGAGGAATACTGCTCATGATCTACCGTGCTGACACTCGGTGAAGGCAATGCTTGTATGCAATTGCTGTTTATTTTTTGTTCGGCTGGGCGCTCATTGAATCTTTGTCACCACTTATGGCTGGGTGTTCAATAGCCGGCGCTTCAAGTACTTCAATATAGCGAATTCAATGCCTTAGGCCAATCACGGTAGGTGATGACTGAGAGGCCTATCAATCAGCATGCATGTATCTATTTCGCAGCTCTATTGATCGTCATGTCGGCGAAGGCTGGTATCCAATCGGTGAAAGAGGTTATTTAGAGGGGTGACAAAGCGAGGGTGGGGGAGGAGTTGTTTAATTACTGATCGACGCTGCTGTGTGATTGTCACTTTGTGCTAAGAGTTGACAATTTACGTCACATCTTTCGAATCGGTGGAGAAGGCAAAAAAAATTGTTCGAAAAGTGAGCGACAACGGTGGAGTTCTGTGACATCAGCGCGCTTGCGCGAATTGGCACAAAGCTTGTATTGTTATCGCCGACTTCCTCACGGGATTTCACTCGAACAACAATGTCTGTATGGAGACGGTTACAATGAAAAAACAACAGGGTTTTACTCTTATTGAATTGATGATCGTGGTTGCGATCATCGGCATTCTGGCTGCGGTGGCGCTGCCGGCCTACCAGGATTACACCGTGCGTGCCAAGGTGAGTGAAGCGGTAATCGCTGCCTCGTCCGCCAAGTCGGTAATGAGTGAGGCTTTCCAGAGCGGTGGTATCGGTGGCATGACCGCTGCGGCTACCGGCTATAACGCCACTCCGATAACTCAAAAGGCGTCTAAGTACGTTCAGGATGTGGTCGTAACAGCGGCCTCTCCATGGGATATCAAAGTCCAAATCGAGGCGAACGCTAACAACGGTATCCCGGCGACTCTCGATGGAAATACGCTGGTATTCACCCCTAACGTTGACGACGGAGCTGGGGCAATTGGTGCGCCAGTAGCTACTTCTGTAGGTGCCATTGACTGGGCTTGCGCTTCCCTCACCAATGCGACTGCAACTGCACGCGGCTTTGGTAGCATTGTTGCTGGTACCCTGCCGGCTAAATATGCACCGTCCGAGTGCCGCTAATCGCTTTGTAAAAGTGAATGCTAAAAACGCCCGCGATCGCGGGCGTTTTTGATTGTGAGTCTATGTTGTTGTCAATGAATCGTTTCTCTGCCTCCGCTTGGCACCTGTTGGGTTCAGCGTTGGTCGCTTCTGTTTGTGCTCTATTGGTTTTCTCTGTCTGGTACCCGGGTGGCTTTGCCTATGCCAGCGGTGTGAGTGAAATCTTTCTTCTCCTCGTTGTTATTGATGTCGTTCTCGGACCGTTACTGACATTGATTATCTTCAACCCGCGCAAAAAAGAATTGCGACGCGACCTGTGTGTCGTCGTTTTTCTACAGCTGGCGGCTTTGACTTACGGCGTCTATTCAGTATTCATCGCACGCCCCGCATTTGCGGTGTTCAACGCAGGCAGGTTTGATCTTGTTTATGCCAATGAAATTTCTGAAGAAAACTTTGCAGAGGCAGGCTACTCGGATTATTCATCAGCGCCATTGTGGGGCCCCAAATTTGTATCGGCAAAACTGCCAGAGAATGAAAGCAAGGCGAAGGAAATCGTTTTGCAGGCCGTTGCTGGCGGGGATGATATCCAGAACTACCCGCAATATTTTCAGGTTTTGCAGGGTAAAACTGAAGCTTTGCGAAGTGCGAGTCTTACCTTGGATGAGTTAAAAGTTCGCAACAAGGGCGCCCCAGGGCTGCAGTATGTTGCAAAGCAATACGGTGAAGGAGGGCAAGGCTTTTCTTACGTTCCAGTGTTTGCAAAGAGCAAAAATGTTGTGGCAGTGGTCGACTTGAATTCGGAAGAGGTCCTTGAGCTAGTTCCTCTTGAGCCCTTTTGATGCATGAATGAAAACTTGAGTAGTTTGTTTTGTTGCGGTGGCCTGATGTCGATCCCGCTGTATATGTAATTCATTTGTTTCCTGTTTGGAATAAATTAAATCATAGCTGCGATCCGGTTAATCGGAACTGTTTGCCTGATAGCTCATATCCTCAATACCCTCTTTGCCGGCGCATGCCTGCAGGTTTTCAGCACTTTGTGGTGAAGTTTCAGAGGCTCGTTGATCACGAGCGATCGGTGGAGTGCGCACTTGTTGAGCCATCCAATTGTGCTCGTCGTTCAATTGAATAAATACACTTCCGGCGCTGCCGTGACTGCCTTTAAAAATTCGGCGCTGAATCCTTTTCCTCGTGTGCACTTTTTGAACCTCTGTCTATACTGGACCAGGTTCTTTCTGCGCCGCTTACTGGTTGCGCTGACATGGGAAGTTGTTTCTGTTTGGTACCTATTTTCCTGAGGAATGGATCGGAACCAAAAATCTGCATGGAGGCAGGTGAAATGGCTAGAATGCATGGATTTACTTTGATTGAGTTAATGATCGTAGTGGCAATTATTGGCATTCTGGCTGCTGTTGCTTTACCCGCCTACAGGGATTATGCCGTGCGCGCTAAGGTGAGTGAGGGTGTGGTTGCTGCTTCAGCGGTAAAGTCTCTATTGAGCGAGGGTTATGAGAGTGGCGGTGTTACCGGCATGACTGCTGCAGCGGCTGGCCACAATGCGGTTCCTATAACGCAGAAGCAGTCCAAGTATGTAAAAAATGTGGTAATTACTGAAGGTGCGCCTTGGGATGTTCAGATTCAAATTGAAGCAAATGCCAGCAATGGTATCCCAACAGGCTTGGATGGTCAGACAGTGGTTTTTACTCCGAATGTGGCTTTAAACGAACCGACGCAGGCTTCCGTAGGGGGGATTGATTGGGCATGTGCATCCGCGACTAATGTAACTGCAACTGATCGCGGCTTTGGTAGTGTTGTTGCTGGCACTTTGCCGGCCAAATATGCGCCTTTAGAGTGTCGATAATTAGTGCTTATGTAAATATATTGGCAGTTTATATTTACCTGCTCTTGCAAATGGGTTGTCTGTTTTAATATCACTTTGTTCTGGTTCCTGTACCTATGCAGGTGAAATTGTCGGGAACGTATGAATTCCCCACACCCTAATCAGGTTCAGTGGAAGTCCCTGCCTGTTTGGTGTTCGTCCCATGAAAGGCAGCTTATTTTTTTTGCAATAAGGTGTATATTCCGATGCTCTTTTGATCCGGAATGCACCGTTAGCTGTACTGAACCACATACTTCAAGGGTTTTTCCCTGAATGATTTCGGTATGAAATCTCCGCTGTACATGTTCCCATACAACCACATTGATAATCCCCGTTTCATCTTCCAGTGTTAGAAAAATCACACCCAATGCACTTCCGGGCCTTTGTCGGCAGGTTACTAGCCCCATAACTGTTACCTGCTCCCCATCTTGGTAATTGGCTAAGTCTCGTGCGCTGGCATGAGCTCGAAATCGCTGTTTCTTGCGAAGCAGTGAAATGGGGTGTTCATGCAGGCTAAGACCGATACTTGAGTAATCGCTATAGGTGTGGTCTTCGGCGGAATTTGCTGGGGTGTGGGCGGGGTGTTCTTTTTTTGTGTCCCCCTGCTCAAATGATTGCCATGTGTTGATGTAGCGGTTTTCGCTCAGGCTTGTGAATGCGTTGGCACTAGCCAACAAAGCGACTTGCTCTCGGTTCAGGTCAGTAAGTCGCTGAAATCTTATAAAAGAGGTCAAGCGGTGACTCCGCTGCAATTTAGAGATGCTCTCAGCGCTGTGCTGTTCGAAACCTTTGATCAGGCGCATACCGAGTCGGAGCATGGGGGCTTTTTTCGCTTCTAGGGGGCTGGGTCTTGGCTTGTGCCGGGAAAATGATGTTAACTCCAGCTGGTGATCCCAGTGGCTGTAGAGCACGTCAATTGGCAGCACTTTCACATTGTGCCGCTGGGCGTCGTAAACCAGCTGGGCGGGGGCGTAAAAGCCCATCGGTTGACTGTTTAGTAGACCGCAGTAAAAGGCCGCAGGGTGGTGGTGTTTGATCCAGGCTGAGAAGTAGGCCAGCAGGGCGAAACTGGCGGAGTGGGATTCTGGAAAGCCATAGGCGCCGAAGCCTTTCATCTGCTGGAACAGCTGCTCGGCGAAGTCGGCACGGTAACCGTTGGCCTGCATGCCCTGAATCAGTTTGTCCTTGAAAGTATTGAGGTTGCCGTTTTTTCCCCAGCTGGCCATGGCACGGCGGAGTTGGTCGGCTTCACCGCCGTTGAAGCCGGCGGCGACCATCGACAGCTTGATCACCTGCTCCTGGAAAATCGGTACGCCCAGGGTGCGCTCCAGTACCGGGCGCAGGTTCTCATGGGGGTAGGTGACAGGCTCCAGGCCCTGCTTGCGCTTGAGGTACGGGTGCACCATGCCGCCCTGAATGGGGCCTGGGCGCACGATCGCGATTTCGATGGTGAGTTCGTAGAAGTTCCGGGGTTGCAGGCGCGGCAGCATGCTCATCTGGGCGCGGGATTCGATCTGGAAAACACCCACGGTGTCGGCACGGCACATCATTTCATAGACGGCCGGGTCCTCCGGCGGAATATCCTGCAGACGTAGCTTGGGTCCGTAGAGGCCGATATAGGTCAGTGACTTGCGCAGGGCGGTGAGCATACCCAGCGCGAGGATATCCACCTTCATCAGTTTCAGATCTTCGATATCTTCCTTGTCCCACTGCACGATGGTGCGGTCGTCCATGGCGGCATTTTCGATCGGCACTAGGGTGTGCAGGGGTTGCTCGGTAATCACGAATCCGCCCACATGCTGTGAAAGGTGACGGGGGAAGCCGTAAATCTGTCCCATCAACTCTGGCAGCATCCGCCCGGTAGCGCTGTCCGGATCGATCCCCACTTTCTGCATCTGCTTGGGGAAATCGTCCATGGTGTCCCACCAGGCGCGCTCGGCGATGAGCTGCTCGATGGTGGCGCTACCGATACCCAGTGCCTTGCCGATATCCCGCAATGCGCTCTTGAAGCGGTAGGTGGTTTTACTGGCGGCTAGGCCGGCGCGATCACGGCTGTATTTGTTGTAGATGTACTGGATGATTTCCTCGCGCCGCTCGTGCTCGAAATCCACGTCAATATCGGGTGGCTCATTGCGCTCACGGGAGATAAAGCGCTCAAACAGCAGGCCGATACAGTGGGGGTCGATCTCGGTGATAAATAGGCAATAGCACACGACCGAATTCGCGGCAGAGCCGCGCCCCTGGTAGAGGATATGCTGGCTGCGGGCATACTGGACGATGTCGTAAATAGTGAGGAAGTAGTGCTCGTACTCCAGTTCGGCGATCAGGCTGAGTTCTTTTTCGATCTGCTCGGCAATATGCGTGGCCGCGCCCTGGGGCCAGCGTACTTGCTGCCCCGCCTCGACCAGTTCCCGTAGATATGCACTGGCGCTCTTGCCCTTGGGTATGACTTCGGAGGGATATTGGTACCTCAACTCACTCAGGCAGAAGTGACACTGCTCGGCAATTCTTATGGTGTTGTCGATCCCTTCATGGGGGAATAGTCGGGCTATGTCATCCAGGGTGCGCAAGTAGCGCTCGGCATTCTGTTCCAGACGGTAACCCAGCTCTTCCAGAGTGCAGTGGTGATAATTGGCATTAAGCACATCCTGCAAGGGCTTACGGCTGGTGCTGTGCATTAGCACCGCATTTGTGGCGACAAGTGGGAGCTTTTCTCGTCGGGCAAAGTCGATCAGCTCTTGGGCCTGCATGTTCTGCTGGCCCAATAGTTGGTTGCTTATAGTTAGATAGAGGCGCCGCTCGAAATGCTGTCTGACCGTCTCCGGTATCTCGAGTTTTTCAGCGGGTAACCAGAGGGCGATGCACTCATGGCAGCTCTCCAGAAGGTCTTTGACGTAGATGCGGTATTGGCCTTTCTCGGCCCGGAGGCGCGAGGTGGAAATCAGTTGGCAGAGTTCGCTGTAGGCACTGCGGGTTGGGGCCAGCAGTACGATCTGCTGGGTGCTTTCTGAATCTTTTTTCCTGGACTTGGTTTTCTTCTCCGCTCTTTCTGTATCGGTTTCATTTTCTTTCTCCAAACGAAAAAAACTCCCGCAGATCAGCTTAAGCTGGCTTCCTTCCTGCTTGAGCTGTTGAAGTTCTGCGTAGGCACGGACGACGCCAGAGAGGGAGCATTCGTCGGTCAGCGCCAGTGCGGTATAGCCCAGTTCATGGGCGGTGCGCACCAGTTCCTGCGGGTGCGATGCACCCTGCAGGAAGGAGAAGTTACTCTGGCAGAAGAGTTCCGCGTACTGCATGGTGGGGTGGCTCAGTAACTGCTCGCCGTATAAGGGAAGTGCTTTGTCGTGAGTAGGAGTATCAGGCGTAGATACCCTGCAGATACCACTCCGCAGATGTGAGGTCCTGGTACACCCAGTAGAGGCTGCCTTCCTCACCCCGAGCGATGTAGTAATCGCGGGCGTGGCGGTGGTGTTGCCACCAGTAGCCGTCGATACGCTCGGGGCCCTGCAGTAGCTGGATCTCACCGCGGTAGAAAAGCTTGTTCTCACGCGCCTTGATCGGATCCGGTCTCTGCAGGAACCAGCTGGGGCGCGGTGCGTTGACAGGTTTTACCTGGTGCCCGTGCTGACGGCGACCGCTCTGGAGTATCAGGGTGTCGGCGCTCTGCCAGGCTTGCTCCGGCAGGTGGCTCTCCCGCAGGGTGACGCCGGACATGGCCTCGTGGCCGAGGCGGGCCTTGAGCTTGTCGAGTAGCTGATGGCTGCGCTGCAGATTGCTGCTCTCACCGAACAGATCGTCGTCTAGCACGCTTTCTTCCAGGGGCTGTAATTGATCGCAGGTGAGATGCAGTGCCTGTACTTCCTGCTCCAGATGAACGCGCTCGAACTGTAATTTTGTCAGTGCGATCAGGCGCTGTGCATCCAGCAGCGGGCGTGACACTTCAACGCTCACTACTTGGCAGCCTTTCTGGCCGAAGTCCAGTTTCCAGCGCAGTTGCTGTGCATATAACTGGCGGCGTTGCAGTTGCTGGCAGAGTTCGCGCACCAGGCGGCCGGTGGGAAACAGCAGTTGCTCGCTGTTATCCAGCGGGGTGGGGAAAAACAGTTCGCTGTGGAACTGCGGCGGTGGCTGGTAACTTGGGACCGGATCGTGCCGGCTGCCATTCAACCGCGCCAGGTAATCCACAAAGTTGCGGCCGAAGCGGCTGCCGACCTCGGACAGGGGAATGGCCAGCAACTGGCTGACGCGCTTGATGCCGCAGGCATAGAGTTTGGCGGTGGTCTTGTGGTCGCAATCCAGTAATTTAGAGGGGCTGAAACTGATCCACTGGCGCCACTGCTGGGCCGTAGGGGGTGACTTGGCTTCCTGCAGCCACTGCCGGTGTTCCGGTAACTGGCTGAGCATATGGGCAGCACTGGGACTGTGGCCAAGGCCCATTGTTGCAGTGATCTGCATCTGTTCCAGTTCCCGGCGCAACTGCTCCAGTAGCGGCTGCAGGCCGCCGCTGGCGCGCAGGCAGCCGCTCAGTTCCAGGTACAGGCAGGCAGCGCGGCTCTCTCCGTTTTCCACCGGGCCTGCAGCCATGGGTGAGACCACCGGTGTAAAGCTGTAACCCCATTGCGCCAGTTCCTGCAGTAGCTGTGACTCCCGTTCCGTATCCCGCGTCAGTAGCTCCAGTTCGGCACTCAGGGCACAGGCGGTGGCGATGGTGAGGCCACATTCAATACCGCGCTGATTGGCGGCCGGGTTGGCATCGACGATCAGTTGCTGTTCAGCGACGGCACGCGGCGTTTCGTCGATGGGTCCGGTTTGGGCGCGGGTGAGGGCCTGCAGAGGCAGGCGGGGAAACTGGATACAGAGCCAGAGCATGGGGAACTCCTGCACTTTTCAGTGCGTGATGTCTTCAGGTGATACCACTTCCTGTTTTGGTCTTTTTGTTTGGGTTGGGCGGGCTGGAATGCCCGCTGCCTTTTGGAGCAATGAATTCGTTGCTGACAGATCCTCAGTGCAGCGGCCGGTCGCGCCGGGTGAGGTCGCTGTTGCGGGCCAGGTGGAGCCGCTGCCCGGAGGCGCCGCCCAGTTGTTTTTGCAGTTGCAGGACCAGCTGTTCGCCGTCACTTGCCAATTGCAGCCGCAGGGCGGCCGGTGATGGGCTGGCAGCACAGGAGCTGGGGCGAAAATGAAAGTGCATGGCATTGCCCTCACGGGCGGCTACTTGCAGACGGCGCAGATCCTTGTCTGCCGGCGGCGGGCCGCCCTGCCAGCTGAGCAATGCGCCGCAGCAGCCGGATTGCAGGGTCTGCTCCATGGCCCACAACTGATCCCGTTGGCCACGCGGGTGCAGGATCAACAGTTTTTCTAACCGGACTCCGGCAGCAGCCAGAGCGGGGGCGTAGGGGATAAAAGGCGGATTGATCAGTACCACCATCTGCTCCCGCTGGGTCATCTCTGCCAGGGCTGGTAACAGCAGTGACAGCTCACCGATACCGGACTGGTCTACCAGTAGCTCTGTAGTGGCACCACGGGGCCAGCCGTTGCCGGCCAGCAGGGCATCCAGCCCGGGATAGCCCGTGGTAATGCCGTTTCTTGGGCGCTGTTGTTCATTGGCGGCCTGCCAGATATCCGGCCGTGCCAGCAGCCGGTTGATGCGCTGGCGCCTGGAGCCATGATCTAACTGATTGTTTTGAATAAGGTTTTCGGCATTGCTCACGATCTGAGCCCTCTTTGTCAGCTCCCGGTCTTTGGGTTGCTGTATGGGTATACAGTTAATACTGTCAATTTATACAGTAGTTGTTTCAGGCTAACAAGGGTGGGTTGAGTTGCTGGCGCAAGTTATCGCCAGTTTATTGATCGCTACTTTCGCTACTTACGATGGGCTCGGTGCGGACGATCCGGAAGCCGGTAAAGCCGTACAAGACGCTGAGTAGCGGGCTGGCGATATTGAAGAAACAGAATGGCAGGTAGAGCAGGGTGGATACGCCGAGTACGGCTGACATAAAGGCACCGCAGGAATTCCAGGGGACGAGTGGCGAGGTCACTGTGCCGGAGTCGGCGGCGAGCCGGGAGAGGTTCTGCGGCGCCAGTCCACGTTTGGCGAACTCTGCCCGGTAAATTCGGGTCGGTAGCACCAGGGCGATGTACTGATCTCCCGCCACTACGTTGAGGCCGATACAGCTGGCGCACACCAGCAGGAACAGCTGGCCGGTGGACCTGGCGTGGCTGATCGCCGGGCTGACCAGACGGTTGATCAGGCCGAATTCATCCAGCAGGGCGCCAAAGGTGACGGCGCCGATGATCAGCCATACCGTAAACAGCATGCTATCCATGCCGCCACGGGACAGGAGACTGTCTACATCGGCAATACCGGAGTCCATGGTGAAGCCCGTGGCCATGGCCTGCCAGATGCTCTTGATGGCCTCCACCGGGCCCATCTGGGCGCTGTCGACAAAGCCCCTGTACACGTCCGGCTGCAGGAAGGCGCCGAGCACACCGGCAAACATGGCCGAAGTCATCAGTGCCAGGGAGGCGGGTACCTTGCGGATCGACAGGAAAGCAAGCAGCGCCAGCGGTAGCAGGTTCCAGGCGCTGATCCGGTAGATACCGTTCAGTGCCTCCAGTTCTACCGCGGTCTGCAGCTCGGATTGCCCCTGGACATCGACCCGGCCCAGTCCCAGCAGGCCGAAGAGCACGGCGGCGATCAGGAACGCCGGGACCGAAGTCCACGCCATGGTGCGGATATGGGTGGGGAGGTCCACCCGCGCCATCTGGGCGGCAAGGATGGTGGTCTCGGATAGTGGTGAAAGCTTGTCGCCGAGATAGGCGCCGGATATGACTGCCCCTGCGGTAATGGCGGGAGACACCTCGAGCATATTGGCGATGCCCACCAGCCCCACACCGATGGTACCGGCGGTGGTCCAGGAGCTGCCAATGGACAGGGCGATCACGCCACAGATCAGTGCCGTGGCCACGTAATACCAGCCCGGTGCCAGGACTTGAATGCCGTAATAGACGAGTGTGGGAATGGTGCCCGACAGGTTCCAGGTGCCGATCAGGGCCCCCACGGCTAGCAGGATAAAGATGGCACTGGTGACTGAAGCCAGCGCGCCCTGGCCGGCTTTCTGCACCGCCCCCCACGTATAGCCGTTCTTCAGCGCAATCAATGCCGCCACCATGCAGCACAGGATCAGGGCGGTCTGGATGGGGCCATCCAGGGCATTCAGCCCGAACAGGGCCAGAGCAGCGGCGATCAGAACGGTGAGTGTGACCAGTGGGATCAGCGCGTCCACCAGGGAGGGTGCACGAATGGGGCGGTCTGTACCGGGCTTACTCATGGTTCCATCCGGTCGTGCCCAGGTTCAGCCGTGGGGGATCCGCCCGGGCGCTGGCGGCTCAGTTGCCTCGCTTCTTCCTAAACATTAGCTGACGGAAAGTGTCCCGTGGGTTCCCGGCACAGCTGGCACTTTTTTGCACAGTTCAAACCCGCTATGATTCCGCCTCTTTCACAGACCAGAACACGCACAGCGACGGGGGGCGGAGTGAGTATCAAATCCGACAAGTGGATTCGCCGGATGGCCGAGCAAGAGGGCATGATCGAGCCCTTCGAGCCGGGTCAGGTACGCAAGAACGGCAACGGTGATCGACTGATCTCCTACGGCACCTCCAGCTACGGCTATGACGTGCGCTGCTCCAGTGAATTCAAGATCTTCACCAACGTGCATTCCGCTACTGTGGATCCGAAGACCTTCGACGAGAACAGCTTTGTGGATGTGGAGGGTGACTCCTGCATCATCCCGCCGAACTCCTTCGCCCTGGCGCGCACCGTGGAATACTTCCGCATCCCGCGCTCCGTACTGACCATCTGCCTGGGCAAGTCCACCTATGCCCGCTGTGGCATCATCGTCAACGTGACGCCACTGGAGCCGGAGTGGGAGGGTCATGTGACCCTAGAGTTCTCCAACACCACCAACCTGCCGGCCAAGATTTACGCCCACGAGGGTGTGGCGCAGATGCTGTTCTTCGAATCTGACGAGGTCTGCGACGTGTCTTATAAGGACCGCGGCGGCAAGTACCAGGGTCAGCGCGGCGTCACCCTGCCGCGGGCCTGATTTTTCTCTGGCGCCCCGGGATTACTGTGTGGCGTCAAAGTGACGGGGGCGCGGGTTCCGAAAACGCATGAACACGTCCCTGTGGCTCCTTCCGTACCGTCCCTGGTACGGAAGGTTTCGGAACCCGCGCCCCCGCCACTTCTCCCTTACCTCGCTTTTCTCCATTAGCATTTAGCCATGAATGAGCTTCCCCAACAGATCGATGTCCTGATCATCGGTGCCGGTGCCGCCGGGCTCATGTGTGCGGCTGTGGCCGGGCAACGGGGACGGAGTGTGCTGGTGCTGGACCACGCCAACAAGGTGGGCAAGAAGATCCTGATGTCCGGCGGCGGGCGCTGTAATTTCACTAACCTGTATACCTCGCCGGAGAACTTCTACAGCGAAAACCCGCACTTCTGTAAGTCGGCGCTGGCCCGTTACACCCAGTGGGACTTTATCGCGCTGGTGGAAAAACATGGGATTCCCTACCACGAGAAAACCCTGGGTCAGTTGTTTTGCGACAACAAGTCGAAGGACATTGTCGACCTGCTGCTGGCAGAGTGCCGCGCGGCCAAAGCGCAGGTCCGCACCCGCTGTAGCATCGAGTCGGTGAAGCCGCTGGGTAACGGCTACCGGGTTGAGACGAGCCTGGGTCCGGTGCAGTGCCAGTCGCTGGTGATTGCTACCGGCGGTCTGTCGATTCCCACCATGGGTGCGACCGGCTTTGGTTACGATATTGCCCGCCAATTTGGTTTGCGCCTCGTGCCCACTCGTGCGGCCCTGGTACCTTTTACCCAGCACAAGCGCCAGCTGGAGCGACAGCAGGAGTTGCCGGGCAGTGCGATACCGGTCACCGCTACTTGTGGTGCGGGCAGTTTCCACGAGCAGATGCTGTTTACCCACCGTGGCCTGAGCGGTCCGGCAGTGTTGCAGATTTCCAGCTACTGGCGTGAAGGCGAGCCCGTCTCATTTGACCTGGCACCGGACCTGGACCTGGCCGAGTGGCTTGTCCAACAGCGGCAGGAAAAACCGGAGGCGCATCTGCATACGGTGCTTGCCGGCTTTTGGAGCAAGAAGCTTACGCAGCATTTCCTCTCCGAAAAGGGTATCGAGAGCCGTCCTCTCAAGCAGTTCAGTCCCTCTGAGCTGGCCGAAATCGGTATGGCGTTGCAGACCTGGCAACTGGTGCCTGCCGGTACCGAGGGCTACCGCACGGCCGAGGTGACCCTCGGTGGTGTGGATACGGATGCAATCTCGTCGCGAACCATGGAGTGTAAAACACAGCCCGGGCTGTATTTTATCGGTGAGGTACTGGATGTGACCGGCTGGCTGGGTGGGTACAACTTTCAATGGGCCTGGTCTTCCGCACATGCCGCCGGAGAAGTGGTTTAATATAGCTCTACCCCATCCAATGGCTCTGGCATAAACCGGACAGGAGGCGAGCATCCATGGGCGATGTGATTCCCTTCAAGCGCAAAACCGCGTGGCAAAAGCACAAAGGCAGCAGCCTGTGCCGCGATGGCTTCCACAAGTGGCAGGTGGTTACCGAGCGCAAGTTCGACGTCAAGCAGGGCAAGCTGGTGACCGAATACCGCTGCGAGCGGTGCGGCAAGACCAAGACCAAGCTGCTCTGAGCGCCAGTCCGTCCAAGTACCTTAACCTGACATTCCCAGTTTGGGGGTTTTGGTGGTTAGCAAACAGAAATAAAAAAAGCCGGCGAAAACGCCGGCTTTTCTATTTCTGGCTAAGGGGGGAATCAGTTGGCTGATTCTTTCTCAGCGGAATCCGCCGCCACACCCATTTCTTCCAGCAGGTTGTGTGCCCCGTCGACTTTTTCCATTACCCACAGCATGTAGGCTACATCTACGTGGATAGCGCGGGTGTTGTCGTTGAAGTCCCAGTCGGCGTTGATGCTGTCATAGGTGCCGTCGAACACCAGGCCAATCAGCTCGCCCTTGCCATTCATGGTGGCAGAGCCGGAGTTGCCGCCGGTGATATCCACAGTACTGAGGAAGTTCACCGGTACTGAGTTCAGCTCTTCCTTGTAGAAGCGGCCGTAATCCTCGTTCTTGATGGCATCGAGGAGCGCCTGCGGTGCATCGAAGGGATCCTCGCCGGTGTACTTCTCCTGGATGCCGCGCAGGGTGGTGAACGGTACAAAGCCGTCTTTGCCATCGTTGCCGTCTGCGGGGCCCTTGATGGTGCCTTCGGGCGGGGTGTAGCCCTTCACCAGGCCGTATGTGAGGCGCAGGGAGCTGTTGGCATCCGGGTAGACCGGCTTGCCCTGTTCCTCGTAGTAGGCAATCAGCAGGTCCATGTACTTGGGACGGAGCTCGGCAAAACGGCCGGTCATGGCCTTGTCCCGCTGTTCCATTGCGTACATGTCGTCATACATGGCGACGGCCAGCTGGATGAACGGATCTTCGCTGTTGCGGAAATCTTCTGGAGATTTCTCCATCCACGCCAGGCGGGTATCCGTCTCGGTGAGATCCGTGTTCCCGTACATCGCCGACAGCTTTTCCTGCAGGGCTTCACCGCTGGCGTCGTCGCCGAGGAATTCGCTAAAGCTGGCGATGCGCTGGTCTTCCGGCAGCTGGTTGTAGCGCTGGATGAAGTAGGTCCAGATTGCCTGGTCCACTTGCGGATGGAAGTTGCGCTCGATGCGCTTCATGCTCTCGGTGAAGCGGGTCATGTCACGCTCTTGATAGCCGGGCTCGCGCTCCATGTTCGGCTTTTCTTTTTCCAAGCTGAGGCGGTACAGCCGCTGAGCTGCGCTTAGCATGGCGGAGCGGCCCATATAGCGCATCACCAGGTCGCGCTCCTGGGTGGACTGCTGCTCTGCAATCAGCGCCTGCAGATCTGCGATCACAGAAGCGTATTTCTCGGCAGATTCCGGGTTGGCCTCGATCCAGGCCTGCAGATCCTTCTCCAGCTGCTGTTTGCGCTGCAGCAGGTCGCTGCGCTCGTAGCCTTCCAGCATGCCGGTGAAGTTCTTGGAGTAGTTGTTCAGGCCGGCGACCAGGCTCGCGTATTTCAGTTCTGCGTCCTTGTTGCCCTCGCTGGCTTTGCCGATAACTTCGGACCACTCCGCCAATACCTTCT
This sequence comes from Microbulbifer aggregans, assembly GCF_001750105.1. Taxonomy (NCBI): domain Bacteria; kingdom Pseudomonadati; phylum Pseudomonadota; class Gammaproteobacteria; order Cellvibrionales; family Microbulbiferaceae; genus Microbulbifer; species Microbulbifer aggregans. The sequence continues at coordinate 3,791,221 of NZ_CP014143.1, read as the reverse complement.
GCATGGTGGGGTAATACCAGTTGAAGTTGTTATCCACCTCTGCGGCGGTGCGGTAGCGGTTGGTGCTGCCGGGGTAGCCGGCCACCATCACATAGTCACCCTCGCTCGGGCCCTTGGTGGCAACTTTCAGGTGGTGCTTGGGTTTGTAGGGGACGTTGTCCTCGGCGTAATCCGCCGGCTTGCCGTCCGGGCCGACATAGGCGCGCAGGAAAGAGTAATCGCCGGTATGGCGCGGCCACATCCAGTTGTCGATATCGCCACCGAATTTGCCCACGGAGGAGGCCGGGGCGTGCACCAGGCGAACGTCGCGGATCGCCAGCTGCTTGATCAGGTAATAGGTGGCGCCGCCGTAGTAGCTGTAGACCTCACAGCGGTGGCCCGGGTCGGCCTCACACTCGGCAACCAGGGCTTTCTCGGCATCTTCAATCGCCTTGAAGCGCTCGGCACCGTCCATATCGTCGCTGAGCTTGTTCTTGATCTTGTCCGTCACCTCCTGCATGTCCACGGTCACGTAGACCCGGGAACCCGGGGCGGCCGGCAGCTCTTCCTCCAGGCTCTTGGCCAGGAAACCGTTGGCCAGCAGGTCGTTGTCCTCGGTGGAGTTATAGGAGATGGAGCCATAGGCGCAGTGGTGGTTGGTTGCGACCAGGCCCTGAGGGGAGACGAAGGACGCAGAGCAGCCTCCCAGGCTGATAACGGCGTTCATCGGGAACTGGGTCAGGTCCGTCATGGTTTCCGGATCCAGCTCCAGGCCCAGGCTCTTCAGCTTGTCGCCCAGCAGCGGCAGCTGGCTTGGCATCCACATGCCTTCGGTAGAGACCGAGGCCTGTTGTGCTGATTCGGGTTTGGTCTCGCTGACCGGTTGGGTTGTTTGTTCGGTTGGCTTGCCGTCACAGGCGGCCAGCAGTGCTGTGGCCAGGGAAAGCCCCAGCACACGTGATAGGTTATTTTTCTTCACGGCTTGTCCTTAGCGGTTTGGCTTTTGCTGCGAAATCACAGTGCGGCCGCAACAGGCGGCCGCAAGGGCTCCATAATCCCACAATTGGCGATTGGGGAAAACGAAGAAGCCGGTAAACCGAGGGGGTTACCGGCTCCGATCATCGAGTACGAACTCTGATAGATGATGACTGCGCTGATCAGCGACGACGTCTCCACTTCCGTTGGTTGCGGTCATAGATCCAACCACCCGCGGCACCGATGGCCGCGCCCGTGGCAACACCGCGAGTATCACCACGGATCACCGCGCCGGTGGCTGCACCTATTCCTGCCCCGGTAGTAACCCGGCGCTGCGAGTCACTCATGTTGGCACAGCCGGTGCTGCCGAGGCCGGCAGCCAGGATCACGGCAAGGCCACAATTCTGAATTACACGGGTTCGCATAAGCACCTCTAAAAACCTTCCTGCAAAAAACAGCTCCAGTGTAAGGTGGCGCCTCGCGCGCCACGATGGCGCAGGCGGAAACCTTGAGATGTGTCCTTAACTCGCGATTGGCTTGCCCAGAAAGTCGGGGTGAAGCTGAGCATCACCCCGTATGGTTATTGTTGCTGTTACTATCCCGTCGCGGCCCGGGGCATGGACTGACTGTTGGGCGGCCATTTTGCCCCGTTTCTTTCGGACCCGCTCCTAGCGGTAAACGCGGCGGCCGTTACGGTCGTAGTAGTAGTGCCGTTTCTTCTCGCGGTCGTAAAGCCAGCCGGCGCCTGCACCCAGTACTGCGCCTGCCGCGGTGCCTCCAGGCCGACCACCGGAGATCAGGGCCCCGGTGACTGCACCAATACCGGCTCCGGTTCCGATACGACGATCGGTATCACTCATGTTGGCGCAGCCGCTGGTGAGGCTGCCGGCGAGAACGGTGGCGGATACCAGAGAGGCTAGCCCCGCGCGTTTCAGGTAATGATTCAGCATAATAGGCTCCTGATGGTTCGACAGGGTTTGAGCGGGCGGATCAGGCAGGTCACCTCCATGAGTGAGGCGGATGGCCGGGGGATAGCCCACGTCAAGCGAGTTTATTGTCCTGTTCAGGCGCTCCCCACCTGCGCTGTCAATGTCAGGTGGGCCTGAAAAGAAGTCGGGAAGAGGTAGTTATGTTTGAGAAAAAAGACCTGCTGGATATAGCTCGTACCCCAATGCCCTTTGGTAAATATGCAGGAAGGATGCTGATTGATTTGCCTGAGGAATACCTGCTCTGGTTTCAGAAAAAGGAATTTCCCGCGGGGCGGCTCGGCTACCTGCTGGCACTAACGCTGGAAATCAAGATCGAGGGGCTGGAGGGATTGATTCGCCCCCTGAAAGGAGGCGGCCCAGAAAGGGCAGGGAACCACTAGCTCGACCTGGCCGCGCTTACCCATTCAAGCAAGATCACTGTCGCGGGGATACCCGATAGGAATGTGGGGCGCGGGGTTGAGATCAGGATTTGCGGTGCCATCGGTCGTCATCGCCTTTTTCATATTTTTCTTTCACCGCAGACCAGGCGACCGCGTGGGCTGTTTCCTCACGGGAGGAATCTCCTTTCCGGTCCTCCGGTTTCGCATACTGTTCCCAGGCGCTATTGAACGCTTCCTTGTAGATGGACTGAGCATGCGGTGGCAGTACATTCCTGACGCTATCCGGAAGTTCTTCGCGCTTTTCGTAGGGCATGGAGTCGACTCCGGTACTGTTTTTCCCGTGTATTTAGAGTGTAGATAGTGCGCCAGAAAGTTTGTGACGGAGCTGCCCAACACTAAAATACATAGTGCCTAGGTAAGAAGCCCCGTCACTGTTTGTAGTGCGGAGCGGCAAGAAGAAGCGGTCCGCAATGGAGCCCGGACAAGACCGTAAATAGGCCCACAGCGGGTGACCACTGGTCTGAGATGACTTCAGCGAGTGAACATGCGGTACTAACGTTCGGACAGCTTAAAGAGAGGGAGCGGTCGAAATGAATTCGGCCGCTATTCTCTTTTACGGGTACTTAATTTTTGGTTTCGATTTCTTCTCCCAGGTACCTGAAATTTTTCATTCTCTCGCTCCCATCACAACTGCTCCTCCCCGCAGCCCTGAATAGCCTGAATCTATTGGAGCTTTCTGGGATTGAAGTTTTAGGCAGGTGAGGGCGCCAGGAAGACACACGCCGCCCAAGGTGACTTCGGCGCCAGATGTGTGACTTTCTTCGCGAAAATCCAACTTCCATTTGTAGAAAAGGTAATTGGTGCTATTTTGAAAATTAAATGACATCGCTGTCAGTTTGCATGTTGGTCAAAGCCGGCGTCCCTTTGGGGCTGGGCGATAGCGGCAGCCGGTGGGCGTTGCCATCACAGCTATTCACTCTCACAGGGTGTGGTAAATACAAAGGGCGCTGCGGCGCCTTTTGTATTTTCTGAAGATCGATCAGGTACAAAAAACCCGGCGCTGAGGCCGGGTTTTTTTTAGCTTGGATCAGCGCCTTACTTGCGCTTGTCCAGCGGTACGTAGTCGCGCTGGGTGTAGCCGGTGTACAGCTGGCGCGGACGGCCGATCTTGTACGGGTTGGAGATCATCTCATTCCAGTGCGCAATCCAGCCGGCGGTGCGGCCGGTGGCGAAGATCACGGTGAACATATCGGTGGGGATACCGATGGCCTTCATGATGATGCCGGAGTAGAAGTCCACGTTCGGGTACAGCTTCTTCTCGACGAAGTACTCGTCTTCCAGGGCGATCTTTTCCAGCTTCTTGGCGATGCGCAGCAGCGGGTCGTTCTCGGCACCCATGGCACCCAGGACTTCGTCGCAGATGCCCTGCATGACGCGGGAGCGCGGATCGAAGTTCTTGTACACGCGGTGGCCGAAGCCCATCAGGCGGAACGGGTCGTTCTTGTCCTTGGCCTTGGCGACGTACTCGTCGATACGGCTCTCGTCGCCGATCTCCTGCAGCATGTTCAGTACCGCCTCGTTGGCGCCACCGTGCGCCGGTCCCCACAGGGCGGCGATGCCGGAGGAGATGCAGGCAAACGGGTTGGCGCCGGAGGAGCCGGCGAGACGCACGGTAGAGGTGGAGGCGTTTTGCTCGTGGTCGGCGTGCAGCAGGAAGATCACGTCCATGGCCTTGGCCACGATCGGGTCGATTTTGCTCGCTTCACAGGGGTTGCCGAACATCATGTGCAGGAAGTTCTCGGCGTAGCCGAGGTTGTTGTCCGGGTACATGAACGGCTGGCCCTTGGAGTGCTTGTAGCACATGGCAGCCAGGGTCGGCATTTTGGCGATCAGGCGATGGGCGGAGATTCTACGATGCTCCGGATCGTTGATGTCCAGGGAGTCGTGGTAGAAGGAGGCGAGGGCGCCTACTACGCCACACATCATGGCCATCGGGTGGGCGTCGTAGCGGAAGCCCTTGAAGAAGTTGACGATGGACTCATGCACCATGGTGTGGTTCATGATGGTCTCGACGTACTCTCTCTTCTCTTCTGCGCTCGGCAGCTCGCCGTTCATCAGCAGGTAGCAGGTTTCCAGGTAGTCGGACTGCTCTGCCAGTTGCTCGATGGGGTAGCCGCGGTGCAACAGCTGGCCTTTGGCACCATCGATAAAGGTAATCTTGGATTCACAGGCGGCGGTGGACACAAAGCCCGGGTCGTAGGTAAACAAGCCCTTGCCGGTCAGGCTGCCGACGTCGACAACGTCGGGGCCGAGAGTGCCGGAGAGCACAGGCATCTCTATAGTGCCGTCGATACCGTCGACCGTTAGTTGCGCTTTTTTATCGGACATTGCGGACTCCTAAAACTGTTCTTATGCCGCCTGATTCCCTGTCATATTGGGCCGTAGCGGGCTTTTAAGCGGGGCCAAACTTAAGTGTCGCGCCCCCAATTGTCAAACTGAACCGGGCGGAGTGACCCGCTGGGAAACGGCAGAATATGCGGTCACGCTTCGCAGTGGGAGAGGAATTGCCTGAATACCCCCACCTGGCGTCCAAGTATATTCGGTGCTGACCTCCCGCCAGGGAGCCGTTTTTACGATCTGGAGCCCGGAAGGGGCCGCCGGGGAAGGCCGCAGTTTCATTGTCTTTTGAATGCCAAATGCCTATAATCCGCGCGGCTTGCGCCGAGGTACGGCCATTTTGTACAAGCCTTCATCAGGTCGAGTGCAAAGTGAACAGCAGGCGATTCGCCCCTCCAATGAAAGCTAACGGGCGCCCGGTCGTTCAGGGCAACAAGGTGTTTTTCCTGTGAACAAAAGCAGACCTGTCAATCTAGACATTTCCACTATTAAGCTCCCCGCTGCCGCACTGGTTTCCATTCTGCATCGTGTCTCCGGCGTAGTGCTCTTCGCCGTGATGGCGCTGTTGTTGTGGATGCTGGGTACCAGTCTCGAGTCCGAGCAGGGCTTCGCAAGTGTAGCCGAGACTTTCAGCAGCGTTCCCGCCAAGCTCATCCTGTGGGCTTCCCTGGCTGCCCTCATCTATCACCTGGTGGCTGGCGTACGTCATTTATTCATGGACCTGGGGATCGGTGAGTCCCTGGAAGGTGGCCGGCGCGGTGCCGTGCTGGTTCTGGTCCTGAGTGTCATCCTGATTCTGGCAGTGGGAGTATGGTTATGGTAACGACCGTCACTAGTTTCGGCCGCAGCGGCGTTTTCGATTGGCTGTACCAGCGCGTTACCGCGGTGGTTCTCGCTGCCTATACCCTCTTTATTGTGGGTTTCATCTTTCTGACTGATGACTTTGGTTATCAGGCCTGGTCCGCGCTGTTCCAGAACTTCTGGATGCGCATCTTCAGCCTGGTAGCGCTGCTGTCTGTAGTGGTGCACGCCTGGATCGGTCTCTGGTCTGTTGTTACCGACTACCTCACCAATCGCATGATGGGTCCCAAGGCGACCGTATTGCGAGTCCTGGCGCAGACTGTGCTGGGCGCGGTTGCCGTGATCTACACGGTGTGGGGCATTCAAATTCTGTGGGGTGTGTAATTTATGGCGAACATGCGAACCATTTCCTTTGACGGGATTGTAATTGGCGGTGGTGGCGCGGGTATGCGCGCTGCCCTGCAGATGGCCCAATCCGGCTTCAAGACCGCGGTCATCACCAAAGTCTTTCCCACCCGTTCGCACACAGTGTCCGCCCAGGGGGGGATCACCTGTGCAATCGCCAGCTCTGACCCGCAGGACGACTGGCGCTGGCACATGTATGACACCGTCAAAGGTTCCGACTATATCGGTGACCAGGACGCGATCGAGTACATGTGTTCCACTGGCCCGGAGGCCGTGTTCGAGCTGGAACACATGGGCCTGCCTTTCTCTCGTACCGAGAATGGCCGTATCTACCAGCGTCCGTTCGGTGGCCAGTCCAAGGACTTCGGCCGCGGCGGTCAGGCGGCGCGTACCTGTGCTGCAGCCGACCGTACTGGTCACGCCCTGCTGCACACGCTGTATCAGAACAACGTCAAGAACAACACTGTCTTCCTGAACGAGTGGTTCGCCGTCGACGTGGTGAAGAACCAGGATGGCGCCGTGGTGGGTGTGATCGCGCTCTCCATCGAAGACGGTGAAGTGGTCTTCATCAAATCCAAGGCCACCGTGCTGGCCACTGGCGGTGCCGGCCGTATTTACGCCTCCACCACCAACGCCCACATCAACACCGGTGACGGTGTTGGCATGGCCCTGCGCGCTGGTTTCCCGGTGCAGGACATGGAAATGTGGCAGTTCCACCCGACTGGCATCCACGGTGCCGGCGTACTGGTAACCGAAGGTTGCCGCGGTGAGGGTGGCTACCTGATCAACAAGGATGGCGAGCGTTTCATGGAGCGGTACGCTCCAAACGCCAAAGACCTGGCCTCTCGCGACGTGGTGGCCCGCTCTATGGTGCTGGAGATCCTCGATGGCCGCGGTGCCGGTCCGGAAGGCGACCACGTATTCCTGAAGCTCGACCACCTGGGTGAGGAAGTGCTGAACAGCCGCCTGCCGGGTATCTGTGAGCTGGCCAAGACCTTTGCCCACGTGGATCCGGTCAAGGCCCCGATCCCGGTGGTGCCGACCTGTCACTACATGATGGGTGGTATCCCCACCAATGTGCACGGCCAGGCCCTGACCCAGGACGCTTCCGGCAACGATCAGGTCATCGACGGTTTCTATGCCTGTGGTGAGGTTGCCTGTGTGTCCGTACACGGCGCCAACCGTCTGGGTGGTAACTCCCTGCTGGACCTGGTGGTCTTCGGTCGCGCTTCCGGCCTGTTCATCGAGCAGTCCCTGCGCGAGGGTATCGAGCACCGCGAGGCTTCCGAGTCGGATCTCGAGGCCGCCATGGCGCGCCTGAACAACCTCGAGAACAAGAACGACGGCGAGAAGGCCGCCGACCTGCGTCGTGACCTGCAGAACGTTATGCAGAACCACTTCGGTGTATTCCGTCGCGGTGACTACATGGCTGAAGGTGTCAAGAAGCTGGAAGAGCTGCGTGGCCGTATCGAGAACGTGCGCCTGGACGACAAGAGCCGCGCCTTCAATACCGCCCGTATCGAAGCGCTGGAACTGCAGAACCTGCTGGAAGTGGCCGAGGCGACTGCCATTGCCGCAGAGACCCGCGTCGAGAGCCGTGGTGCCCACGCCCGCGAAGACTTCCAGGAACGTGACGACGAGAACTGGCTGTGCCACTCCATGTTCTTCCCGGCAGAGAAACGTGTCGGCAAGCGCGCGGTGAACTTTGCACCGACCACCATGGAGGCGTTCGAGCCTAAGGCCCGCACCTACTAAGAGATTGCAGGGCGCTCGGCGCCCTTCATTCGGAAGCAGACATATGTTGAAAGTAAGCATTTACCGTTACAACCCGGAGACCGACAAGGCTCCCTACATGCAGGACTACGAGCTGGACACCCAGGGCAAGGACCTGATGGTGCTGGACGTACTCGAGATGCTGAAGGCCGAGGACTCCACCCTGTCTTTCCGTCGCTCCTGCCGTGAAGGTGTGTGTGGGTCCGACGGTATGAACATTTCCGGCCGCAATGGCCTGGCCTGCACCACGCCGCTGTCCGAGGCGGCGCCCAAGGGCAAGCTGGTCCTGCGTCCGCTGCCGGGCCTGCCGGTGATCCGCGACCTGGTTGTGGATATGGAACAGTTCTACGAGCAGTACAAAAAGATCGAGCCGTACCTGCAGAACGACACTCCGGCTCCGGCCATCGAGCGTCTGCAGAGCCCGGAAGATCGCGAAAAGCTGGACGGACTGTACGAGTGCATCCTCTGTGCCTGTTGCTCCACAGCATGTCCTTCTTTCTGGTGGAACCCGGACAAGTTCATCGGCCCGGCGGGCCTGCTGCAGGCCTACCGCTTCCTGGCGGACAGCCGCGACACCGCCACCGAGGAACGTCTGTCCAATCTGGATGACCCCTTCAGCGTATTCCGCTGCCACGGTATCCAGAACTGCGTGAATGTGTGCCCCAAGGGTCTCAACCCGACCCGGGCGATTGGCCACATCCGCAATATGCTGCTGACCCGCGCCGTCTGATTCGGCGCCGGTGTCTCAGGAGCGGATTCCCGCTGGCCGCGGCCAAACGGGAATGACAGCATCAAGCGACGGCGCCTGAGCCGCTGCCAGAATAAAAAGGGGAGGTGACTGACGGCACCTCCCCTTTTGTGAGTTGGCCAAAGGGTCGATTCACGGGCAGCGGCAACTGGCGTTTTGTTGCAACTAGGCTTTGGCGCCAGCTGGAATGGCGCTGGTGCCGCGGGTGATCGGACCGCCCACGGCAGGCAGGAACACTGAAAAGCGCAGTGCCGCCGACGGGCACTGCAACGAGGTAGGCATCAACATGCACGAAAGCACCATGGAGCAGCTGTGGCGTAGCTCCCATATCTCCGGGGGCAACGCCGCCTACGTGGAGGACCTCTACGAAACCTATCTGCACGATCCCAGTGGCGTGCCGGAGGAATGGCGCAATTACTTTGACAGCCTCCCGCGTGTGGCGGGTGGTGACGTATCCCACGAGGCCATCCGTGCCCATTTTGAGCTGCTGGCCAAGAACCGCACCCGCCCGCTGGCTGCACCCGGTGCCGGCGCTATCAATGTCGAGCACGAGCGTAAGCAGGTCCGTGTCCTGCAGCTGATCAATTCCTACCGCCACCGCGGCCACAAGAAGGCCACGCTCGACCCGCTCGGCCTGATGGCCCGTGAGCAGGTGCCGGATCTGCAGCTGAATTACCACGGCCTGACCGAAGGCGACTTCGACACCACTTTCCAGACCGGCGATCTTTTCTTTGGCCAGGGCGAAGCCACCCTGCGGGAGATTGTAGAAGGGCTGGAGCGCACCTATTGCGGCAATCTCGGCGCCGAAATCATGCATCTTTCGAATCTCGAAGAGCAGCAGTGGTTTCAGCAGCGCCTCGAGCGCAGTCAGGCGCGTCCTAACTTCGGTGCCGATATCCGCAAGGAAATCCTGCAGCGTCTCTCTGCCGCTGAGGGCCTGGAGCGCCACCTGGATTCCAAGTACCCGGGCACCAAGCGCTTTGGCGTCGAGGGCGGCGAGAGCCTGATCCCGTTGATGGACGCGCTGATCCGCCGCTCCGGCACCTACGGTGTGAAGGAAGTGGTGATGGGCATGGCCCACCGTGGTCGCCTCAACACCCTGGTCAATATCCTGGGTAAGAACCCGGCCGACCTGTTTGAGGAGTTCGAGGGCAAGAAGACCCTGGATACCTCCGGTGACGTTAAATACCACCAGGGCTTCTCCTCCAACGTGATGACTCCTGGCGGGGAAGTGCACCTGGCGCTGGCCTTTAACCCCTCGCATCTGGAGATCTGTGCCCCGGTAGTGGTCGGCTCCGTGCGTGCGCGCCAGGATCGCCGCACTGACAACACCGGCGAGAAGGTGATGCCGATCAACATCCACGGCGATGCGGCCTTTGCCGGTCAGGGCGTGGTGCAGGAAACCCTGCAGATGTCCCAGACCCGCGGTTACTACACCGGCGGCAGTATCCATATCGTGCTCAACAACCAGGTCGGCTTTACCACCAGCAAGCGCGAGGACGCCCGCTCCACCGAGTACTGTACTGACGTCGCCAAGATGATCGACGCTCCGGTACTGCACGTGAACGGTGACGACCCGGAAATGGTCGTACTGGCCGGCCTGCTGGCGGTGGACTACCGCTACGAGTTCAAGAAAGACATTGTCATCGACCTGGTTTGCTACCGTCGTCGCGGTCACAACGAGACCGACGATCCGTCCGGTACCCAGCCGTTGATGTACCAGGCAATCCGCAAGCAGAAGACCACCCGCACCCTCTACGCCGAGAAACTGGTGGAAGAGAAGGTGCTGGACAAGGCCGAAGCGGACAAACTCGCCAACGACTATCGCGACAAGCTGGATCGGGGTGAGGACGTTGCCACCGGTCTGGTGAAGCAGCCCGACGAATCCATGTTCGTCGACTGGAGCCCGTACCTGAATCACGAATGGACCGTGGAAGGCGATACCAGCTTCCCGCTGGCCAAGCTCAAAGACGTGGCCGGCCGCATGACCGCGGTGCCCGACGGTGTCGTACTGCAGCGGCAGGTTTCCAAGATCTACGAAGACCGCCGCAAGATGGCCGGTGGAGCATTGCCACTGAACTGGGGCATGGCCGAGACACTGGCTTACGGCACACTGCTGGAGCAGGGTTACCTGATACGCCTGACCGGTGAGGACGTGGGTCGTGGTACCTTCTCCCACCGTCACGCGGTGATCCACAGCCAGAAGGACGGCCAGTCCTACGTGCCGCTGCAGAACATGTATGACGGCCAGCCGCCGTTCTACATCTACGATTCCCTGCTGTCGGAAGAGGGTGTGCTGGCGTTCGAATACGGTTACGCCACCACCACGCCCAAGTCCCTGGTGATCTGGGAAGCCCAGTTCGGCGACTTCGCCAACGGTGCCCAGGTGGTGATCGACCAGTTCATCACTTCCGGCGAGCACAAGTGGGGCCGCATGTGTGGCCTGGTGATGTTGCTGCCGCACGGCTATGAGGGGCAGGGTCCGGAGCACTCCTCCGCCCGTCTCGAGCGCTTCATGCAGCTGTGTGCCGAACACAATATCCAGGTATGTAACGCCACCACCCCGGCTCAGATCTTCCACCTGCTGCGTCGCCAGGCCATTCGTCCGATGCGCCGCCCGCTGGTGATCATGAGCCCGAAGTGGATTCTCCGCCACAAGCTGGCAACCTCCAGCCTGGACGAGCTGGCCAGTGGCCAGTTCCACAACGTGATTCAGGACCAGGGTGTCGACCCGGCCAAGGTGAAGCGCCTGATCCTTTGCTCCGGCAAGGTTTACTACCATTTGCTGGAAGCGCGCATGGAGCGGGAGCAGGACGATGTTGCGTTTGTGCGCATCGAACAGCTCTATCCCTTCCCGGACGAAGAGTTCCTGGATGCAGTTTCTGCATTCAAGAACATCAAGAGCGTGGCCTGGTGCCAGGAAGAGCCCATGAACCAGGGGGCCTGGTATCACAGTCAGCATCACATGCGTCGCCTTCTGGCAGAATCGCATCCGAAGCTGGAACTGGAATACGTTGGCCGGCCGGCCTCCGCGGCCCCGGCAGCGGGTTATATGTCCACGCACTTGGAAGAACAGAACAAGTTCATCAACGAGGCGCTGACCGTCAAGTAATCGGCGGCAGTAATTAGTGAAGAGTCAATCTCAGGAACAGGAAAAATGACGATCGAGATTAAAGCGCCAACTTTCCCGGAATCCGTTCAGGATGGCACTGTTGCCACCTGGCACAAGAAGCCCGGTGAGGCCGTCTCCCGCGATGAACTGATCGTGGATATCGAAACCGACAAGGTGGTCCTGGAAGTCGTGGCCCCGGCTGACGGCGCCCTCAGCGAAATCATCAAGGACGAGGGCGACACCGTTCTCTCCAATGAGGTGATCGCCAAGTTTGAGGAAGGTGCTGGCGGCAGTGCCGGCGGCGAGGAAGCCAAGGCCGAGGAAAAAGCGGAGGAGAAATCCGAAGCCGCTCCGGCTGCCGGTGGCGAGAAGATTGCCATGCCCTCTGCCAAGAAAATGGCGGCCGAAAAGGGCGTTGATCTGGCCGGCGTCGAGGGTTCCGGTAAGGGCGGTCGCGTCCTGAAGGAAGACGTGATGAAGGCTGGCACTGCTCCGGCTGCGGCTGCACCGTCTGCGGCCGCTGAAGTGCCGGTTGCCGCGGGCGAGCGCGTCGAGAAGCGCGTCCCGATGACCCGTATGCGCAAGCGCATCGCCGAGCGCCTGCTGGACGCCTCTCAGTCCACCGCCATGCTCACCACCTTCAATGAGGTGAACATGAAGCCGGTCATGGACCTGCGCAAGAACTACAAGGATCTGTTCGAGAAAACCCACAACGGCACCCGCCTGGGCTTCATGGGCTTCTTCGTGAAGGCCGCCGTGGAAGCGCTCAAGCGCTACCCGGCAGTGAACGCTTCCATCGACGGCGACGACATCGTCTATCACGGGTACCAGGATATCGGTGTGGCGGTTTCCTCTCCCAAGGGCCTGGTGGTACCGATCCTGCGTAACGCCGAGAACATGGGTCTGGCGGATATGGAAAACAATATTCGCGACCTGGGCTTGCGCGCCCGCGACGGCAAGCTGTCCATCGAGGAGATGACCGGTGGTACCTTCACCATCACTAACGGTGGTGTGTTCGGTTCTCTGCTGTCCACCCCGATCCTGAACCCGCCGCAGACTGCGATTCTGGGCATGCACAAAATCCAGGAGCGCCCGATGGCGGTTGACGGCAAGGTGGAAATCCTGCCGATGATGTACCTGGCGCTGTCTTACGACCACCGCCTCATCGACGGCAAAGAGGCTGTTGGTTTCCTGGTGGCGATCAAGGAAATGATCGAGGATCCCGCGCGCATCCTGCTGGAAGTCTAAGCACGCGAAGTAACTCGTCCTGCGGGAGCCGATGCTCCCGCAGAAACCTGAACACACGAATATCTGGAACTGACCATGTCGGAAAAATTTGACGTAATCGTTATTGGCTCCGGTCCGGGGGGATACGTAGCGGCCATTCGCGCAGCCCAGCTCGGCCTGAAGACTGCCTGTGTTGAAAAGTGGACCAATAAAGACGGCAAGACCGTTAACGGCGGTACCTGCCTGAACGTGGGCTGCATTCCGTCCAAGGCGCTGCTGGACAGCTCCTGGAAGTATCACGAAGCCAAAGACTCCCTCGACGTACACGGTATCGACACCGGTAAGGTCAAGATTGACGTCAAGAAAATGATCGAGCGTAAAGAGGGCGTGGTCAAGCAGATGTCTGGCGGTATCGCCGGCCTGTTCATGGCCAACAAGGTGACCTCTATTCAGGGTACCGGCAAACTGCTGGCGGGTAAGAAGGTGGAAGTGACCGATAAAGACGGCAACACCACCGTTTACGAAGCCGAGAACGTGATCCTGGCTTCCGGCTCCGTGCCGGTAAACATTCCGCCGGCACCGGTAGACAACAAGATCATCGTCGACTCCACCGGCGCACTGGAGTTTTCCGAAGTGCCGAAGCGCCTTGGCGTCATCGGCGCGGGTGTGATCGGTCTGGAGCTGGGTTCCGTATGGGGCCGCCTGGGTTCCGAAGTTGTGGTGCTGGAAGCCCTGGACAGCTTCCTGTCCATCATGGACCAGCAGATCGCCAAGGAATCCCAGAAGATCTTCAAGAAGCAGGGCCTGGACATCCGCCTTTCCTGCCGTGTAACCGGCACCGAAGTGAAGGGCAAGGAAGTCGTTGTCACCTATGAAGACAAAGATGGCAAAGAGCAGCAGGAAACCTTCGACAAGCTGATCGTGTGTGTCGGCCGTCGCCCTTACACTGAAGGTCTGCTGTCCGAAGACGCCGGCGTGAAGATGGACGAGCGCGGCTTCGTTTACGTCAACGATCTGTGCATGACTTCCGCCCCGGGCGTATGGGCGGTGGGCGACGTGGTTCGCGGCCCGATGCTGGCCCACAAGGCCTCTGAAGAAGGTGTGGTGGTTGCCGAGCGCATCGCCGGCCAAAAGCCGATGATGAACTACGACGTGATCCCGAACGTGATCTACACCCATCCGGAAATCGCCGCAGTTGGTCGCACCGAAGAGCAGGTGAAAGCCGACGGCGAACCCTACAATGTAGGCGTTTTTCCGTTCGTGGCGTCCGGTCGTGCGGTTGCCGCCAACGACACCAGCGGCATGGTGAAAATCATCGCGCACGCTGAGACCGATCGCGTTCTGGGCGCCCACATCGTGGGTCCGTCCGCGGCTGATCTCGTTCAGCAGGTGGCGATCGCGATGGAATTCGGTTCCAGCGCAGAAGACATCGGTATGACCGTCTTCGGTCACCCGACTCTGTCCGAAACGGTGAAGGAAGCTGCGCTGGCAGTTAACGGTCACGCGATCCATATCGCCAACCGTAAGAAGCGCAAGTAACAATCAGGAAGTAGGGGCGGGCTTTATGTTCGCCCTGTCTCGTTCGGGCGAACGAAAAAGGCAGGTTCCACTGATATGGGCCCTGCCTTTACGTCATTCGTGGCAACCGTTTGCCCATTATGGATGCGGGAAAGGAAAACCCGACCTCTAATTTTTCAAAAGTGAATTGGTATCAACTATGAACTTGCATGAGTATCAGGGCAAACAACTGTTTGCAGCATACGGATTGCCGGTTTCCAAAGGCATTGCAGCGGAAACCCCGGCAGCGGCAGCAGCAGCGGCAGATGAAATCGGTGGCGACAAGTGGGTGGTAAAGGCCCAGGTACACGCCGGTGGCCGCGGCAAGGCCGGCGGTGTAAAGCTGGTGGATTCCAAGGCGGAGATTGAAGAGTTCGCCAAGAAGTGGCTGGGCGAGCGCCTGGTAACTTATCAGACAGACGAAAACGGTCAGCCGGTCTCCCGTATTCTGGTTGAGAGCTGCACCGACATCGCTCAGGAACTCTACCTGGGTGCTGTGGTAGACCGTTCTACCCGCCGCATCGTTTTCATGGCCTCCACCGAGGGCGGTGTTGAGATCGAGAAGGTTGCGGAAGAGACTCCGGAAAAGATTCTCAAGGCCACTATCGACCCGCTGGTAGGCGCTCAGCCTTACCAGGCGCGTGAGCTGGCGTTCAAGCTGGGCCTGAACCCGACTCAGGTGAAGCAGTTCACCAAGATCTTCCTCGGCCTCGCCAAGATGTTCGAAGAGAAAGACCTGGCGCTGCTGGAAATCAACCCGCTGGTAATCACCGATGAAGGCAACCTGCACTGCCTGGATGCCAAAGTTGTGATCGACAGCAATGCCCTGTACCGCCACGCGGACCTGCGCGAAATGCACGATCCGACTCAGGAAGATGCCCGTGAAGCGCACGCCGCCAAGTGGGACCTGAACTACGTAGCACTCGATGGCAACATCGGCTGCATGGTAAACGGTGCCGGCCTGGCCATGGGCACCATGGATATCGTCAACCTGCACGGCGGCAAGCCGGCCAACTTCCTGGACGTGGGCGGCGGCGCCACCAAGGAGCGCGTGGTTGAGGCGTTCAAAATCATCCTGTCCGATGAGAACGTAAAAGCTGTTCTCATCAACATTTTCGGCGGCATCGTGCGTTGCGACATGATCGCAGAGGGCGTGATCGGCGCTGTGAAAGAAGTGGGCGTGAAAATTCCCGTTGTGGTGCGCCTGGAAGGCAACAACGCAGACCTGGGTGCCAAGGTACTGAGCGAGAGCGGTCTGAACATTATCGCGGCCACCAGCCTGACCGACGCGGCTCAGCAAGTGGTTAAAGCGGCGGAGGGTAAATAATCATGTCCGTACTGATTAACAAAGATACCAAGGTCATCTGTCAGGGCTTCACCGGCTCCCAGGGTACCTTCCACTCCGAACAGGCCATCGCTTACGGCACCAAGATGGTTGGCGGTGTCACTCCGGGTAAGGGCGGCCAGGAGCACCTGGGCCTGCCGGTCTTCAACACCGTAAAAGAAGCGGTCGAGGCCACTGGCGCTGAAGCCTCTGTGATCTACGTTCCGGCCCCGTTCTGTAAGGATTCCATCCTGGAAGCGGCCAACGCTGGCATCAAGCTGATCGTCTGCATTACCGAAGGCATTCCGACTCTGGATATGCTGGATGCGAAGGTTAAGTGTGACGAGCTGGGCGTACGCCTGATTGGCCCGAACTGCCCGGGCGTGATCACTCCCGGTGAGTGCAAGATCGGCATCATGCCGGGCCACATCCACAAGCCGGGCAAAGTGGGCATCGTTTCCCGTTCCGGTACCCTGACCTATGAAGCGGTCAAGCAGACCACCGACCACGGCTTCGGCCAGTCCACCTGTGTGGGCATCGGCGGCGACCCCATCCCGGGTTCCAACTTCATCGACATCCTGGAGATGTTCGAAAAGGATCCGCAGACCGAAGCGATCGTTATGATCGGTGAGATCGGCGGTACTGCGGAAGAAGAGGCGGCAGCCTACATCAAGGAAAATGTCACCAAGCCGGTGGTTTCCTACATCGCTGGTGTAACTGCTCCTCCCGGAAAGCGCATGGGCCACGCTGGTGCGATCATCTCCGGTGGCAAGGGCACTGCGGACGAGAAATTCGCCGCGCTGGAAGACGCCGGTGTCAAAACCGTGCGCTCCCTGGCCGACATCGGCGACGCACTGAAGGAAGCTGCCGGCTGGTAATCAGTCGTTTGCTTTCTTTGCGAGAAAGGCTGCCTCCGGGCAGCCTTTTTTATTGGTGAAAGAAAAACGCTTGGAAAAGAAGCTACTTTAGAACGCTGCGCTAGCTCTCATAGAGCTCGAGAGGCAGTCCATCCGGATCACTGAAGAAAGTGAATCGTTTGCCGGTGTACTCGTCGACCCGCACTGGTTCAATCGCTATGCCGGAGCTCTCCAGCTGCTCGATCGCCGGTTCCAGTGCGGCAACCCGGAATGCCAGATGACGCAGGCCCTGGGCTTCCGGATAACTCGGTCTCTCTGGCGCGCCGGGGAATGAGAATAGCTCCACCTGGCTGCCATCCGGCAGGCCGAGATCCAGTTTCCAGGAGTCCCGGCTGGAGCGATAGTTTTCTGCGAGGATCTCAAGTCCCAAAACTTCCGTATAAAACTGCCTGGACCTGCTGTAGTCAGAGCAAATGATGGCGGCGTGGTGGATACCCTTGAGCATGCGTCCCCTGAAACGGTTGTCTGGATGGCGGCGGAGGATAACGGCAAGCTGTGCTGTGGGCAAAATGCCGCTGGCTCATATGCCGTCCTGCAGAGGCTTGCAACCGGCAGGTGTAAGATTTCTCCTGCTCTGGCGACCATTACAGCTCAGAGTCATGTCGGCAGCGGCATGCAGCTATTGAGCGATAAGCCCTGGCGTGCGTTGCGCGTTGAGGGTGTCCACAATCGATCACAAGAGTAGTGCATCGATGCCTGGAAAGCGTATCTTCATCAACAGCCCAGAAGCGGAAAAGACGGAAGAAGGTTGTGTCTAAAAAAATACTGCTGGTTGTCGTGCTAGTGGCACTGAGTGCGGCGTTCTTTATTTTCGATCTCAATGAGTGGCTGACGCTGGAGCGACTGAAAGAGGGGCAGGCCCAGTTTGCTGCCTGGCGGGCCCAGTCACCGCTCCTGGTCGGTCTGCTGTTCACGCTGTTTTATATTGCGGTTACCGGCTTGTCGTTACCCGGGGCGGCCATCATGTCGCTGGCTGCCGGAGCGCTGTTCGGGCTCCTGTGGGGCACGGTTATCGTGTCATTTGCTTCCAGTATTGGTGCCACTCTTGCATTTCTGGTGGCACGCTACCTGCTGCACGACTGGGTGCAGGCACGCTTCGGTGAGCGCCTGCAGGCCATCAACCGGGGAGTCGAACAGGAGGGTGCCTTCTACCTGTTTGCGCTGCGCCTGGTACCGGTCTTTCCGTTTTTCATCATCAATATCCTGATGGGCTTGACCCGCATTCGCACCTGGACTTTCTACTGGGTCAGCCAGATCGGTATGCTGCCGGCGACAGTGGTCTATGTGAATGCGGGCACTCAGCTCGCGCATATCGAAAGTCTCGGCGATATCCTCTCCCCCCAGCTCATTTTCTCCTTCGCCCTGCTCGGCGCCTTTCCATTACTGGCCAAGTGGGCGCTGCGGGCCATCAAACGCCTCAAAACAAAAGGGGAGCACTGAACCATGCAGAAGCCGAAACAGTTTGATCGCAACCTGATCGTGATTGGCGCCGGTGCTGCCGGGCTGGTGAGCGCCTACATCGCTGCCGCGGTGAAGGCAAAAGTGACCCTGATCGAGGCGGGGGAGATGGGCGGGGACTGCCTGAATACGGGCTGCGTTCCCAGCAAGGCCCTGATCAAGTGCGCCCGTATGGCCCAGCACGCACGGGAGGCCGGGCAATTTGGTGTGAAACTGCCGGAACCGGAGATCGATTTTCCCTCGGTGATGGCTCATGTCCGTCAATCCATCGAGACCATCGAACCCCACGACAGTGTCGAGCGATATAACGGACTCGGCGTTGAGGTGCTCAAGGGCTATGGGAAATTACTAGACCCGTGGACAGTCCAGGTAACTCTCAACGATGGTAGTGAGCAGACACTGACCGGCCGAGCCATCGTGCTCGCAACGGGTGCTGCGCCCATAGTGCCGCCACTGCCGGGGCTGGATCAGGTGGGATATGTCACCAGCGAGACTCTGTGGGACCGTTTCGCAAAGCTCGACCGGGCTCCTGAAAGGCTGCTGGTTCTCGGTGGCGGTGCCATCGGTTGCGAGCTGGCCCAGGCGTTCGCACGCCTGGGTTCCAGTGTCACACTGGTGGAAAAGGCCCCGCGCGTGCTGCCGGCGGAAGACAAGGCGGTTTCCGACGCTGTTACTGAGGCCCTGAAGAGAGACGGTGTCACCGTCCAGACGGGAACAGAGGCACAGCGGTTTGATCGCTCGACGCAGGGCGGAGGACAGGCAATCGTCAGGGCGCCCGAGGGTGAGCAATCACTCCCCTTTGATCAGCTATTGCTGGCGCTGGGACGTCGCCCGCGGGTACAGGGATTCGGCCTCGAGGAGCTGGGTCTGGTGGAGGACGGTCGGCTGAAAACCGACGGTTACTTGCGCACCGAGCACTCGCATATCCTGGCGGCCGGAGATCTGGTGGGCCCCTATCAGTTCACCCACATGGCCTCGCACCAGGCCTGGTACGCGGCAGTGAACGGCCTGTTCGGTGACCTGAAAAAGTTCCGGGTCGACTACTCCATCGTGCCCAGGGCGGTGTTCGTGGATCCGGAAGTAGCCAGTGTCGGCCTGACCGAGCGGCAGGCACAGGAGCAGGGCATCGCCTATGAACTCACCTGTTATGAGCTGGATGAGCTTGATAGGGCCATTGTCGAGGGTAACCGCCGTGGCTTCGTCCGGGTGCTGACGGCCAAGGGCAAGGACACGATTCTGGGGGCCGCGATCGTAGGCGAGAATGCTGCGGAGCTGATAGCCGAGTTCGTCATGGCGATGAAGCACGGCCTGGGGCTCAATAAGTTGCTGGGCACCATCCATATCTACCCCACCATGATGGAGGCGAACCGCTTTGCTGCCGGCGACTGGAAGCGGGCCCACGCGCCTGCGACAGCGCTGAAACTACTCGAGAGGTTCCACCGCTGGCGTCGCGGCTGATTTGAAACGGCTTACGCTGGGCGGCGCGGTGCAGGAGTGATTCTGGTGCGGCGGGACTCGCGTAGCAGA
Source organism: Microbulbifer aggregans (assembly GCF_001750105.1). Taxonomy (NCBI): domain Bacteria; kingdom Pseudomonadati; phylum Pseudomonadota; class Gammaproteobacteria; order Cellvibrionales; family Microbulbiferaceae; genus Microbulbifer; species Microbulbifer aggregans. The sequence goes on along the minus strand of NZ_CP014143.1, from coordinate 3,771,652 downwards.
CCCGCCGGTTCGATCAGAGTGCGGAGGCGGCTGCGGCTTCGACTGCCGGCTGGTTTTCGGCCAGGGCCTCCTCAGCGCTGCGCTCGGCTTCAGCTTCGGCCAGGCGCTGTTCCTCGATGCGGCTGCTCCAGCTCAGCAGCGCCTGGTAGTGGCGGATGTTCTGTACATAGGTGACCGGTTCCCAGCCGCGGGCGTAGCCGTGCTTGGTCTGCTTGTAGTACTGGCGCTTGGCCAGTAAGGGCAGGCGATCGCGGACATCGGTCCAGCGGTCGGGATTACCGCCGGTTTTCTCGGTCAGTACGCGGGCGTCCTCCAGGTGACCGTAGCCCACGTTGTAAGCGGCCAGCGCCATCCAGGTGCGGTCGGGCTCGCGGATACGTTCCGGGAGTTTTTCCCGGATCTGGACAATGTAGCGGGCACCGCCCTCGATACTTTCCTGCGGGTCGAGGCGGTTTACCCCGAGCTCCTTGGCTGTGCTGCGGGTCAGCATCATTAGGCCGCGCACGCCGGTGCGTGACTTGGCGCGGGGGTTCCAGTGGGACTCCTGATAGCTAAGGGCGGCCAGCAGGTGCCAGTCCAGTTCGTACTGATCGGCGACATCCTGCATCGCGTCACGCCACTGGGGCAGGCGCTCGCGCGTGCTCTTGGCAAAAGCCTTGGCGCCGCCCGGGTTCAACTGGCTGACGTGACCGAAGAACTTCTCCCGCAGCTCAGCCACCAGCCCGCTGGTGTTGGCACGCACCATAAAGCGTCGCGCCGCCCGGTAGAGGCTGTCATCGTCACCCTGGGGGAAGGCCCAGGCTACTGGCTGAAACCGGGTCAGGTCGAAGGCCACGTGGGTGTTGGCAAACAGGCCGCGGTGGACCGCGTAGGCATTGGAATCCACTACTGCGTAGTCGAACTCTCCCTGGTCCACCTTTTCCATCAGCTCCACGGCATCGACGTCGCTGATTTCCTCCCAGCGCAGGCTGGGATAGCGCTTGGCCAGCCGCTTGAGCTCCTCCGCGTGGGCGCTGCCGGCCACGACTGCAACCGTTTTGCCCTCCAGGTCAGCGACACTGCGCGGGCGCTCTTCGCCCAGGCGGTAGATCACCTGCTGGCGGATCTCGAAGTATGAGGGAGTGAAGCGGACCTGCTCGCGCCGCGCCTGGGTCACGGTCAGGCCCGCAGCCGCCAGGTGAGCTCCTTCCCGGGCATCGGTCAGGCGGCTGAACATCTGGTCGAGATCGTGGACGTCGCGGATCTTGAGCTGCACGCCGAGTTCTTCGGCAAACGCTTTCAGCATGCCGTATTCGAAGCCGGTGTGATTGCCGCTGGCATCCTCGTAGTAGGTGGTGGGGCCGTTCTGGGACAATACGACCAGCTTGCCGGAAGCCTTGATGCGCTCCAGGGTCGTGGGCGCCTTGCTGGCCACCAGCAGCGACGCACAGCAAGCCAGGGCCAGGCCTTTGGCCAGGCGGCGGCTATAGCGCAGCATGCGGCTTTTCATGATCATACGCGTCCCCTCTAGTCCCTTAGTTGTTACTTTTATGCCTGCGGTCTAGCGCGGCGGGGACCGGTACGGGCTCATCCTGAGCAAGATTCCCCCGGGTTCATGGGGGGTACCGGTCAAAAGGTGGCCAATTCTACCTTAAGGTGCCAGCCCTGCCTAATCGGCGGGATGGCGGGGTGAACTGATCCGCTACTGTGTGATGTGAGGGCTCTTGTCCCTAGGTCAAGTTTAGTAGGGCCCGCTAGACTGAAAGGGCGGCAGCATGAAATGCGCGCCAGTTTCGCCTTTTTCGTCGCTTGCCGGCCTGTCGAAAAATTAACCGTGCCTCGGGGCGCGTGGGGCAGTGTTGGAGCGGCGTGGCTTCGGGTACAATTGCGCCCTCTCCAACTCCCGGGGGCTGCGCGATACTTCTGCGGCGCGGTCTCCTCAAATTCAGACAAGAGGCAAACTCCCGCGATGCTAGTTCTGCGTGGTGCTCCCGCACTGTCGAAATTCCGCCACCAAAAGTTACTCAGCCAGCTGCGCGCCCTGCAGCCTGCCATCGAAGATGTCTACGCCGAGTTCGTGCATTTCGCCGACAGCGACAAGCTCAACAAGAAGGAGCACGCGCTGCTGGAGCGGCTGCTGCAATACGGTCCCACCGAGGAGAAGCACGAACCGCAGGGGGAGTTGCTGCTGATCGTGCCGCGCCCGGGCACCATCTCTCCCTGGTCCTCCAAGGCGACCGACATCGCGCACAACGCCGGCCTCACGCAGATCCACCGTCTGGAGCGGGGTGTTGCCTACTACCTTACCGGCGTTGAGTTAACCGAAGCTGAACGCTTGGATCTGGCCTCCCAGCTGCACGACCGTATGGTGGAGAGCGTCTTCTTTGACCTGAATGACGCCGAACAGCTCTTCAAAGAAGAGAAAGCCCGCCAGATGACCTCCGTCGATGTGCTCGATGGCGGCCGCAGCGCCCTGGAAGAGGCCAATGTGAGCCTTGGTCTGGCTCTGGCCGATGATGAGATCGACTACCTGCTGAAGAGCTTCGAGGAGCTGGAGCGCAATCCCACCGATGTGGAGCTGATGATGTTCGCCCAGGCGAACTCCGAGCACTGCCGCCACAAGATTTTCAATGCCAGCTGGACCATTGACGGCGAGGATATGCCGCATTCCCTGTTCGGCATGATCCGCAACACCTATCAAAAGGGTGGCGACAATGTGTTGTCCGCCTATTCGGACAACGCCGCGGTGGTGGTGGGCTCCGAGGCCGGCCGCTTCTACCCGGATCCGGAGACCAAAGAGTACGGCTTCAGTGCTGAGCCGATCCACATGCTGATGAAGGTGGAGACTCACAACCACCCCACTGCGATCGCGCCTTTCCCGGGCGCGGGCACCGGTGCCGGCGGTGAGATCCGCGACGAGGGCGCCGTGGGCCGCGGCTCCAAGCCCAAGGTCGGCCTGACCGGCTTTACCGTCTCCAACCTGCAGATCCCCGACTACCTGCAGCCGTGGGAAGTGAATTACGGCAAGCCCGAGCGTATCGTGACCGCACTCGACATCATGATCGAGGGGCCGATCGGTGGTGCCGCGTTCAACAACGAGTTTGGCCGTCCCAACATCTGCGGTTATTTCCGTACCTTTGAAGAGGACTTTGACGGCGAGCGTCGTGGTTACCACAAGCCGATCATGATCGCCGGCGGCTACGGCAATATCCGTGAAGAACATATCGACAAGCCGGAGTTCCAGCCCGGCGCCAAACTGGTAGTACTGGGTGGCCCGGCGATGCTGATCGGCCTCGGCGGCGGTGCGGCGTCCAGTATGGCAAGCGGCACCAGTTCCGAGGATCTGGACTTCGCGTCCGTGCAGCGCCAGAACCCGGAAATCGAGCGCCGCTGCCAGGAAGTCATCGACCAGTGCTGGCAGCTTGGCGACAAGAACCCCATCGCCTTTATCCACGACGTGGGTGCTGGCGGCCTGTCCAATGCTTTCCCTGAGCTGGTCAAGGACGGCGGCACTGGTGGCAAGTTCGAGCTGCGCAATGTGCCCTCGGACGAGCCGGGTATGAGCCCGCTGGAAATCTGGTGTAACGAATCCCAGGAGCGCTACGTGATGGCAGTGATGCCGGACGACCTGAAGCGCTTTGAGCAGATCTGTGCCCGCGAGCGCTGCCCGTTTGCGGTGGTGGGCGAGGCCACTGAAGACAAGCATCTGCTGCTGAACGACAAGAAATTCGACAGCAAGCCGGTCGACCTGCCCATGTCCGTGCTGTTCGGCAAGCCGCCGAAGATGCATCGCGAGGCCAAAAAGCACGAAGTGGCCACCACCGAGTTCAAGACTGCGGGTATCGACCTCAATGAAGCGGCCGAGCGGGTACTGCGCCTGCCCACGGTGGCCAGCAAGAACTTCCTGATCACCATCGGCGACCGCACGGTGACCGGCCAGGTCGCGCGCGACCAGATGGTGGGCCCGTGGCAGGTACCGGTGGCCGACTGCGCGGTAACCACCGTGGCTTATGACAGCTACGCCGGTGAGGCCATGGCCATGGGCGAGCGTACCCCCGTGGCGCTGCTCGATGCCCCCGCTTCCGGCCGCCTGGCGGTGGGTGAAGCGATCACCAATATTGCCAGCACCCGCATTCGCCAGCTGTCGGACATCAAACTGTCCGCAAACTGGATGTGTGCCGCTGGCCACCCGGGCGAAGAGGAAAAACTCTATCGCACCGTGGAAGCGGTGGGCATGGACCTGTGCCCGGAGCTGGGCATCACTATCCCCGTGGGCAAGGACTCCATGTCCATGCGCACCGCGTGGGATGACAACGGCCTGGAGAAATCCGTTACTGCACCGCTGTCCCTGATCATTTCCGCGTTCTCCCCGGTCACCGATGTGCGCAAGACTGTGACGCCGCAGCTGAAGCCGGGTATGGACAGCGAGCTCATCCTGGTTGACCTGGGTGCTGGCAAGAACCGCCTGGGTGGCTCCTGCCTGGCGCAGGTTTACAACCAGCTGGGTGACAAGCCGGCGGACCTGGATGATGCCAAGCGCCTGCGGGGTTTCTTCGAAGTCATCCAGAATGCACTGGAAGACGACATCATCCTCGCTTACCACGACCGCTCCGACGGCGGCCTGTTCGTGACCCTGGCCGAGATGTGCTTTGCCGGTCGTGTGGGCGTGGATGTGGATATCTACGAGCTGGGTGAAGATGCCATCGCCGCGCTGTTCAGTGAGGAGCTGGGCGCGGTACTGCAAGTACCGGCTAATGATGCGGAAATGCTGGTGCAGCGCCTGGGCGAGCTGGGCGTACCCGCACACCAGATCGGTTACCTGAACCGGGATGAGACCCTGCGTATCACCCGAGGGGGCAACGAAATCTTCAGCCGCTCCCGTGCCGAGCTGCAGCAGATCTGGTCCGAGACCAGCTACCGTATCCAGGCGCAGCGCGACAATGCTGACTGTGCGGCGCAGGAATTTGCGGCCATCACCAAAAAGGATCCGGGCTTGTCGGTCAACCTGACCTACGACATCAACGAAGACATCGCTGCGCCCTACATCAAGAAGGGTGAGCGACCGAAAGTGGCCATCCTGCGTGAGCAGGGCGTCAATAGTCAGGTGGAAATGGCGCACTCTTTCCACCGCGCCGGCTTCAATGCCGTCGATATCCACATGAGCGATATCCTCGCCGGTCGTGTCACCCTGGAAGACTTCAAGGGCCTGGTGGGCTGTGGTGGCTTCTCCTACGGTGACGTACTGGGTGCCGGTGAGGGCTGGGCCAAGACCATCCTGTTCAACGACCGCGCCCGTGACCAGTTCGAAGCGTTCTTCAATCGTCAGGACACCTTTGGTCTCGGCGTTTGTAACGGTTGCCAGATGTTCTCCGTGATCAAGGAACTGATCCCGGGCGCCGGCCACTGGCCGCGCTTTGTACGCAACCTGTCCGAACAGTATGAGGCGCGCTTTGCGCTTGTGGGTGTCGAGGATTCGCCGTCCGTGTTGTTCAAAGGCATGGCCGGTTCCTGGATGCCAGTGGCAGTGGCGCACGGTGAAGGCCGGGTGGAATTCCCTGACCAGAAGGCGCTGGAAGCCTGTGAGCAATCCGGCACCATTGCCATGCGCTACCTGAATAATCACCAGCAGATCACCGAGACTTACCCGGCCAACCCGAATGGCTCGGTCAACGGTATTACCTCCCTCTGCTCTGAAGACGGCCGCGTGACCATCATGATGCCGCACCCGGAGCGGGTCGCCCGTGCTGTCAGCAACAGCTGGCACCCGGACGACTGGCAGGAGGATTCTGGCTGGATGCGTCTGTTCCGCAACGCACGCGTGTTTGTCGATTGATTGCGACCACGCCGCGACCCCAAAAAAGCCCGCACTTGTTGCGGGCTTTTTTGTGTGTGCTCACTGGTCTGTTTCGCCATCGGTTTCGCGGCTTCAGGATCTGACTTCCGATAACACGTGGCGCCGTTCCCCACCCGCAAACTGCCCGGTCGGCCAAGGAATAAATACCGCGTGGTCTTTGCCGACAAAATATCCGTCGATGACAAACTGCCCAAACTCCACCGACGTATCTTAATTGTCGATTTATCCATGACAGAGAGGCAGCGTGATGACCGATAGGAAAGTGAACCTGAAGGAATCCGTTACTGTCGACACAAACTGTTGTTCGCGTCGACAGTGGCTGAAGGGCGCGCTCGGAACGGGTGCACTGAGTCTTGTCGGTACGGCGGGGCTCACAGGTTTTTCCGGACTCAGCTTTGCCGAAGCGCTGACCAAGGAAGAGCGCGACAAAATGACACCGGATGATGTGATTGAGAGTCTGAATGCCGGTAACAAGCGCTTCCGTGAAGGCAAGATGGCGGACCACGATTTCATCGCGCAGAAACGGGCCAGTGCGACTGGCCAGTATCCAGCGGCGGCAATTTTAAGTTGCATCGATTCCCGTACACCCGCTGAGATTCTGCTGGACCAGGGCCTCGGTGAGGCATTCAATGCCCGGGTAGCGGGCAATATTGTCAACGATGACATTGTCGGCAGTCTCGAGTTTGCCTGTGCCGCCGCCGGCTCAAAGGTTGTCCTGGTGATGGGACATACGGCCTGTGGCGCAGTGAAAGGTGCAATCGATGAAGTCGAGATGGGCAAACTGACCGGGCTGCTCAAGCAAATCGAGCCTGCCATTGAGGCTACCGAGTACGATGGCGACCGGACCAGCAACAATGACGAGTTCGTCAATCTCGTAGCAGTCACCAATGTCCGGCGCGCCATGGATGAGATTCGCCGCCGCAGTCAGGTGCTGTCCGAACTGGAGAATGAGGGAAAGATCAAAGTTGTCGGCTCGCTCTACCACCTCAATGATGGCCGCCTTGAAATGCTGAGTTGAGGCGCTCGTCGTGGGTTTATTTGGCAATTAATCGGGGCTTGGGCGCGACACTGTCGCGCCTTTTTTCTTTCCCGCCACCAGGGGGGCTTGGTCCAGCCATACCCACCACATCTTTCCGCTGCGCAACAGCGTTCTATCCGAAACTGCAAAGTGCAGATTTCCTGCTACACTGAAAGATGGACTGACAATAAAATTTAGCGCATGGTGCAGGTCAAAGAACTCATCGACGAATACATCAACTCGCTGGACCCGATGCGCCAGCAGCGTGTGAAGGCCCTGCATCGCTTTATTCTTGCACAGTATCCCGAGGTGCAAGTCTCCCTCCAGTACAAAATGCCCACCTATCACCAGGGCAATGGCTGGGTATCCATCGCCAGCCAGAAACAATATGTATCCCTTTACACCTGTGCCCGGGAACACATCCAACCGTATATCGATCGCCATCCGACAGTGAAATACGGCAAGGGCTGCCTGAATTTTCGTGATGGCGACGACATTGACTGGCCAGCACTGAAACCAGTGCTGCTCTCCGCTTTCAGCAAGGACCACTAGCAAGGACCAATCAAAGGAGGTTGCTATGGCTTACAACGAAGAACTGGTAGAAAAGGTACGTGAACTACTACAGGAGAATGACGGGCTCACCGAAAAGCAGATGTTTGGCGGTCTCGCGTTCATGTTGAATGGCAATATGGCCTGTGGCGTCGTCGGGGAAGAGTTGATGGTCCGCGTAGGGCCTGACAACTATCAGGATGCACTGGGCGAGCGCTACACGCGACCGATGGATTACACCGGCCGTCCACTGAAGGGCATGGTCTATGTGGAGGAAGATGCCATTGCCGCGGATCTGGATCAGTGGGTCACCCGGGGTGTCGAGTTCGCCGGCTCCCTGCCGCCTAAATAAAAACCATAATGCGCTACTGGCGGTCACGGAGTATCGTGGCGCGCCAGCCTGAACGCGCAATATGAGGCAGCCGGACTGACTCAGCTTCCATCCGAGCGCTGCCCGGCGCTCATAAGATTTCCCTCCCTTGCTCTTCCTCGTCACAGCTGAACGCCTGCTTATAGCTTCTCGTCCTCGGTGATGGGGGTGCTTGGCTATGCTTACCGAAACTGCATCGAGGAGCCCGCGTTGTCTCCGCACTGGGAACATTTCAGCCACGATGCGGACATGGGAGTGCGCGGCATTGGCAACTCCTTGGCGCAGGCATTCGAGCAGGCCGCCCTGGCGATGACCGCGATCATCGTTGACCCGCCAGCAGTGCGGCCAGCCGAGCGGGTGCCCATTCACTGTGAATGTCCTGACCAGGAACTCTTGTTGGTGGACTGGCTGAATGCCCTGGTTTACGAAATGGCCTGTCGCAACATGCTGTTCTCCCGCTTTCAACTGAAGATTGAAGACGATCGCCTGACAGGTACTGCCTTGGGGGAACCAGTGGACCGCGAGCGGCATCGTCCCACCGTCGAGGTGAAAGGGGCCACCTATACCGCTCTGCGGGTAAAGCAACGGAAAGACGGCAGTTGGCTCGCCCAGTGCGTCGTCGATGTGTGAAGCAAGATGTCGAGTGATTATCCCCTGAAGCGGCAGTCGGAATTCAGCTGGCGTATCGACCCGTTCGGCAAGATGCGGGTACCTGGCATCGTCTATGCCGATGAACAGCTGATAGAGGCCATGGACGACAAGGTATTTGAACAGCTCTGCAACGTGGCGACGTTACCGGGCATTGTGCAGGCGGCCTACGCGATGCCGGATGCCCACTGGGGCTACGGCTTTCCCATCGGTGGTGTGGCAGCATTCGATGCCGACGAGGGCGGGGTGGTCTCGGCGGGAGGCGTGGGTTTTGATATCTCCTGCGGTGTGCGCGCGCTGCGGACCGGTCTCACCGTCGACGAGATCGAGTCCCGCAAAACACAACTGGCGGATGCTCTCTATCGGGAGGTCCCGGTGGGGGTTGGCAGTACCGGTCGCATCCATCTGAACGAAAAGGGCATGAATGCCATGCTGCTGGGCGGCGCGCGCTGGGCGGTGGAGCAGGGTTACGGCGATCCAGCCGACCTGGACCATATCGAGGAGCGCGGTTGTATGCGCGGTGCGGATCCGGGCGAGATTTCCGCCCGTGCGCGCAAGCGTCAGCAGGACGAGATGGGCACGCTGGGCTCCGGCAATCATTATCTGGAGGTACAGCGGGTGGCGGAGATCTATGACTCCAAGATCGCCACCGCCTTTGGTCTACAGGAAAACGATGCGGTGGTGTTTATCCACTGCGGTTCCCGCGGGCTCGGCCACCAGATCGGTACCGAGTTTCTGAAATACATGGTGCTCGCGGCCAGCAGTCATCATCTCGAGCTGCCGGATCGAGAACTCGCCTGTGCGCCGATCAACTCCGAGCTTGGGCAGGCCTATCTTGGTGCAATGCGGGCGGGCATCAATTGCGCTCTCGCCAACCGTCAGATCATCACCCATCTCACCCGACAGGTTTTTGCCGAGGTACTACCCGAGGCGGACCTGACGCTGCTGTTCGATGTCTCCCACAACACCTGCAAGCTGGAAACGCACACGGTCGAGGGTCGTAAGCGAAAGCTGTATGTGCACCGCAAGGGCGCTACCCGCGCGTTTGGCCCCGGCCACCCCGATATTCCCGAGGTCCTGCGGGCAGTCGGCCAGCCGGTACTGATCGGCGGTTCCATGGGCACCGAATCCCATATCCTCGCCGGTTCCAGCCAGGGCGAGACGCTGTCATTCAACTCCGCCTGTCACGGCGCCGGTCGCGCGATGAGCCGGCATCAGGCGACAAAGTTGTGGAAAGGGCGCTCGGTAGTCGATGAGCTGGGGGCGCGGGGCATCGTCATCCGCAGTCCCTCCATGCGCGGTGTGGCGGAGGAGGCACCTGGCGCCTACAAGGATGTGCGCGCGGTCGTCGATGCGGCGCAATCCGCCGGCCTGGCGCGGAAGGTGGCCCGCGTGGAGCCACTGGTCTGTATCAAGGGATGATGGCCGCCGGCCGCTACACTGAGAGACAGACATCCTGGATCACTGGCGCACAGAGCAGCAGCTGCAAAAGCAGGTAATTGGAAGACGGAAGAATCATGACCACACTGACGTTGAACAACGGCGTTGAAATTCCCCAGATCGGTTTCGGTACCGCTGCCATCGGTGAATGGCAGCAGGACGACAGCTTCGTCACCGACACCATCCTCAAGGCCATGGCCGTTGGCTACCGCCATTTCGATACCGCCTCTGTGTATGGCAACGAGCGGGCGCTGGGCCGCGCGATCCTCCAGTCCGGTATCCCCCGCCAAGAACTGTTTGTGGTCAGCAAGGTTTGGGATACAGAGCAGGGACCAAAGACCACAGAGGCCTTCGAGCGCAGCCTGGAGCGGCTGCAACTGGACTATCTGGATCTCTACCTGGTGCACTGGCCTGTGCCGGCTTACACAAGAGAGACCTGGGAGGCGATGGAATCTCTCCATGACGCCAGGAAAATCCGCGCACTGGGCCTGTCCAACTTCCGCAAGTCAGATATCGAGCAGATCGCCACCTTTGCCCGCATCAAGCCCACCTATAACCAGCTGGAACTGCATCCCTACCTGGTGCAGCAGGAAATGGTGGATTACTGCCAGTTTCACAAGATTGCGGTTTCCTGCTGGTCGCCCCTCGGCTCGGGGAGTTGGAGTGGTGTGGAGACGAAGGACAAGCCCATCGTCGATCCGGTGATTGTCGCGCTGGCGGACAAGTACGATGTCAGCGCCGGCCAGATCATTCTCAAATGGGATGTGCAGCAGGGGCGAATAGTCATCCCCAAATCCGAGAAGCTGGAACACATTACTGCGAACTTCTCCCTCTGGGACTTCGAGCTGAGCGACGAGGAAATCCAGTCGATCAATGCCCTAAACCGGGATCACCGGTTTGGCGCGGACCCGGATACTGCCCACGAGAGCAACAAGAACGTCGCAGTGCCCGATTGATGAGTATTAAAGCAGGGTCAGTGAGAGTTCACCTGCTTGGAAATTCAACGGCGCAGCGCACCTGTACCGCTCGTGAATAGCTGCCCGAGCCGGATACCGATTGCTACAGTAATCCCAACAGCGATGCCGCTGGCCACACCCCAGAAGTGCGTCTCAAAAATAACCGGCACACCGGTCCAGCGCTCGACCACCGCGCCCGTGGTACCGAACCACTCCGAATAGACCTTGACGGAGAGCAGCACAAGCAGGAAAAGGCCCCGCCAGCGAGATGAGCGCTCGCTGATTTCCATGGTGGCCCCCATGGCCAGCAGGGCGTGAATCAGGCCCGACAAACCCTGAAACTCATCCAGACGGTGGGCAAAAACCAGCAGGCTAAGACCTGTCATCGCACTCAGGGTGACCAGTCCAATCAGTACGTAGTGCTGTGGTTGACGGTTGGTGAACAGTGTCCAGCACAGCAGCAGCGCAAGGCAGTTCACCAGCAGGTGATTCAGGTTGGCGTGAACGAAATGTCCACTGAGAATACGCCAGTAATCCCCACCCAGTATCAGTCCTCGTTCGTAGCGCAGCAGCTCTTCAAGATGCTGGGGGGCGAAGGAAACCCCACAGGCGAGTGCGATAGCGAGGCCCGGCACGGCCCAGTGGCTGATGGCATTTCGGAGAGCTTGAACCATGGCAATAGACGCTTTTGTTTTTTTGTTTTAGGTCGCATTTGGGGCAGTCAAGGTTGCCAACTTCAAGTCATGACTGCAGCGGAATTTCCTGTATGCGAAGCATCGGAGCTAGTGGGGCAGGCGACTGTCGCTTCAAGCTTGCCGCGTCGCGCGAGCTGCAGCAGTGAGGGCTCCCGCTCCGCTTTCAGGTTCTGCACCCGCAGTGCCTCACGGTATACCTTGTCCGAGACGATATATTCTTCGGCCCGCTGGTTGATCTCGCTGTAACGGGCATTCAGTTCAGCAATCTTCATCGACAGATGCTCAAGATCCAGAATGCCATCAAAGTACAGGGCAATCAGGCGTTCACACTCGCGGGCAATGGCCAGGTATTCGTTACCCACCTCACGGTGGCCCTCGTAGTTTTTCTTGAAGTTGAAAAAGGTTTGCACACCACCCAGCAGGGCCGTGAGCAGTGCCAGTGCGGCGCCTGCCCACTTGGTCCAGTCCGGCAGCTCTGCATTGATCAGGGAGAAAAACAGGGAGCCGAGGAACAGGTTGATCACCACGATCGGCACCCCGCAGAGCACATGCAGGTTGCGGCCGCGCATGGATGCACGAAAGTGACTGTGCTTACACAGGTGGGCGTTCCAGCGGAGTTTGTCCAGCACCTCAACTGTATTGGGGATGGTGCCCTGTGCGGCAACGGGTGTGGAGGTCTGGGTGCAGGATTGAGACATCGCCATCGATCGACCGGGTCCTTTTGGCTACAGGCTGAGAAGTCATTGTGCCTGCATGATGGCGTTTTTTCAGCGGGAAAGGTAGCGGCACGGCTGCGTGGTTGGGGCGGATTGCTGTAAGGGCAACCCGCGTCCCCGGGTATTGGCGATCAGGAGGACTCTACAGCGGTCACAGGTTGCTGGGTGCGTACACGCTTTGCCCGCCTCAGGAAAATCGACACCAGCGCTGCCAGCCCCAGCAGCCAGCAGTACTGAATGGAGGCTACCAGCGAGAGGGGAGAGACCTTTGCCAGTGAGGAGGCCAGCAGTATCTGCGCGCCCCAGGGCAGCAGCCCCTGCACGGCGCAGGAAAAGATATCCAGCAGGCTGGCGCTGCGGCGCGGGTCAACACCGTAGCGGGCGGCGATATCCTTTGCCAGCTCACCATTCAGCAGGATGGCAACGGTATTGTTGGCAACGCACACATTGGTGGCTGCCACCGCGAGCCCGATACTCAGTTCACCGGTGCGGGGCCCGTGGGCCTCTCGGCCGCCCAGGCGAGTGATGCGGTCGATGACTCCAGCAAGCCAGATCAGCCCGCCGCCGGATTTCATCATGGCCCCGAGGCCACCGATCAACAGGGACAGGATGAGAATTTCCTGCATATTGGTGTAGCCCGCATACACGTCCTTGGACAGGCTCACCAGGGTGTAATCGGGCTGCAGACCCAGGCCGACGGCCCCTGCCAGGAGGATGCCGGCGAACAGCACCAGCAGCACGTTGACACCCAGGATCGCCATGGTCAGGACGGCGACGTAAGGCAATACCCGCAGCAGTTCATAATCGCCAGGGGCTTCCACCACGGCGGTGGAGCTCTGGGAGTAGAGCCAGATCATTGCCAGCAGTGCTGCCGGCAGCGCGATGCGGAAGTTCATGCGGAACTTGTCCCGCATGTCGACATTCTGGGTGCGGGTGGCGGCAATGGTGGTGTCGCTGATGATCGACAGGTTGTCGCCGAACATGGCTCCGCCCACCACCGTGCCGACGGTCAGTAACAGCGGCAGGTCCGTGGCGTCCGCAACGCCTACGGCGATGGGCGCAATGGCGGCAACGGTGCCCATGGAAGTGCCCATGGCGGTGGCCACGAAGGCGGTGATGACGAACAGCCCCGGCAGTACCATTGCCGGAGGGATCACGCTGAGGCCGAAGTTGACCGTTGCATCCACCCCGCCAACCGCCTTGGCCACACTGGCAAATCCACCTGCCAGCAGGTAGATCAGGACCATGGTCACAATGGTGTGATCGCCCACGCCGCGGACAAAAGTCTCGATACGCTCGTTCAGTGATCCCCGGGCCAGCCAGATGGCCAGGGCAATGGCAGGCAGGATCGCCACCGGTGCCGACACCTGGTAGAAGGCAAACTCCACCCCCTGGGCCTGGAACCAGAGGCCTGTGCCGACGAACAGGGCGAGAAAAACGGCGAGGGGCAGAAGGGCCAGCGCGGAGGGTTTGGTCATGGATACAGCTTTGACGGACAGCGGAGAAGGGCGGCGATTATAAAGGTAGGCTGTAATTTGACCAATAATTCTCCGGTTGGGGCGCTGGCTTTCCGGTTATAACGGGTTGCGGGAGTTATTGCTCCGTTTTTGGCTCACAGCGAATCTCTTCCGCCCCAAATCCCCAGGTGATGCGCAACTTTTCCTGCTCCTCCCACAGGGTTTCATTGCGGCCCTGGTATCTGGTCCCATCGGCTTCTGGCTGCAGATACATCAGTGAAACTCTATCCCCGCGCTCGGCAATCAGCGTGGGCGGATCTGTCTCGAAATAGGTCACCACCAGTTCGTTGGCCGGGTTACCGTCGCAGGCAAAGGCCACGGGCCCCCTTGAGGGCACCAGGCGGTAGCGCGCCTGCAGCTCGGCGATGCGCTGACGGTAGCTCTCCTCCACACAGGCACGCTTGTCGTCACTCTTCCAGCACTCGTTGCGACCTTTGATCCAACCGCGCTGCTCGGCCCTGAGAATCGGGGGGTGTTCGTTCTCCGCCTTCTCACTGGCCGCAGCGTAGACCTGTGCAAGTTTGCGATCCAGCTCTGCCAGTGCCTCGTCCTGGCAGACCATGGCTTCCATGCTGCCCGCTTCCACCTCGCTGCAGTCAAAAGACGGGCCGGTCATGTCCGCCACCGCAATGCCTGCGGATACAATGAGGCCGGTAAGTGCAACAAGAAGCCGATAGCCGGTATGGGCAGAGCTGCTACGCATTGTCTTCGTGCTCCCTGAGGATACTGATATAGGTACTTCTGTATAAGGATAGCTGCACCAAGGTAGGCGGAGATTCAGGACGCCCGTCGCGTGCTTTGAGAGACCTGAATGCCCTCACGCAGGGAGAACTCCCGTGCTGAATTGCGTTACCCTATGGGCCCATTTGGGCTGCGACCTCCGGTATCTCGGGCGCGCGGGGCGTCGAGTGCATCACCTCCCGGCAGTCGTTAAAGAAATATAAGAAGGCCGGCTCCACGGCAGCAAAGGAATCTCCAATGGCATTATCGCGGCAGCACTTCATTGTTATCGGTCCGGTTTTGGCTTTTGCTTTCTTCTGGTTACTCGATGCTGTGGGCATGCCCTATCTGCCGGCCGTGACAGCCGCGATTACCCTGCTGACCGTGGTCTGGTGGATCACCGAGGCACTGCCGATTCCTGCCACCTCGTTGGTGCCTTTTGTGCTGCTGCCGCTCTTTGGTGTGGCGGACCACAAACTGGTGGCCTCTTCTCTGGGCAGCCATGTCATTCTGCTGTTGATGGGCGCCTTTATGCTGTCCAAGGCGCTGGAAAAGAGTGGCGCCCACGAGCGTCTCGCGCTCTACATGCTGCGCATTGTGGGGGTGTCCAGCGGGCGGCGGCTGGTGCTGGGGTTTATGCTCGCAGCTGGGCTGCTCAGCATGTGGATTTCCAACACCGCCACCACCCTGATGATGCTGCCCATAGCCCTCGCGATTCTGTCGCGGGTGGAAAACCGCAAACTGACGGTCGCGCTGGTACTCGGCATTGCCTACGCCGCCAGTCTCGGTGGAGTGGGGAGCCCTATCGGTACTCCGCCAAATGTGATCTTTATGGGTATATATGAGGAGGTCACCGGGCGGGGCTTCAGTTTTCTGCAATGGCTGTTTATCGGTGTGCCGGTAGTGCTGGTGACGCTGCCCATTATGGCCCTGTGGCTCACTCGCAGCGTCCACCTCGACAAGACCATCGAGCCGCCTACCGTGGGGGACTGGCGTCCGGAAGAGGTACGGACACTCGCAGTATTCGGTATTGCCATTCTCGCCTGGGTTACCCGCAGTGAACCCTTCGGTGGCTGGAGCGGCTGGCTGGGCATTGAGGGTGCCGGAGACAGCACCGTGGCTCTGGGCGCAGTGGTACTGCTATTCCTGGTACCCGATGGCAGGGGCGGACGGTTGATGGACTGGCAGACCGCAGAGAACATTCCCTGGGGCATGTTGCTGCTGTTCGCTGGTGGTATCGCAATCGCCAAGGGCTTTGCCGCCTCAGGTCTCAGTGACATGTTGGGCAATGGGCTCTCCTTCCTCACCGCCATGCCCCTGTGGCTGATGCTGGTCCTGCTGTGCCTTTCGGTTACTTTCCTGACCGAGATCACCAGCAATACCGCTACCGCCACGCTGCTGATGCCGATCCTTGCCGTCGCCGCGGAATCTGCGGGTTTCGATCCCATGGTACTGATGATCCCGGCCGCCATGTGCGCCAGCTGTGCATTCATGTTGCCGGTCGCCACGGCCCCGAACGCCATTGCCTACGGCACCGGTGTGGTGAGGATGCAGGATATGGTGCGCGAGGGTGCGGTACTCAGCGTGCTGGCCTCGTTGATTATTGCCGGGATGAGTTGGTTGCTGCTGACCTGATAGGGATTTCGACCGGAATGTTGAAGCCGGTTTGGCTGGCCCCGGGGGCCAGCTGTTAACCTTGTGAGATTCCATAGGCAGAAGGAGCTGTCTTGATGAAAAGTCTGAAGGTGATTCTGTATTTTTTACTGCTGGCTTTTTCACTGCGATCCACCGCTGCCACGCTGGAAAAACCGGACGATATTGCTGAGCTGCAAGCCGCACTGAGAAATCAGCCTGAGGCACAGCGCAGCTTTTATATTGAGTTTGCTGCGGCGATGGATGGTCGGCAGGTCGATGCCTTCATGCGTAAGTACGGTCTGCAACCTATCAATATCGGTGGCCAGTATTTCGCTTTTGACGAGCAGCGTTATTTCTCCATCACCGATTTCACTTTGTATGACGCCCCCTTTCCCGAATACCTGAATTACATCTTCGCGCGCCATAATCAGCGTCTGGCAACAAGGCGCTATCCGGGCAGTAGAGTACAACGGGGAAAAGTTTATGATCCCTCTGTGGTTGCTTCTGCTGACGAGATTGACCCGAATGTGGCGGTGGTCACCTGGATCAAGGCACAGATGCACGGTAGCTATAGCAGTATCAATCGATTAGTGGGCACTCCAAATGGCCATAGGATTCTGTTCACCCATGAGAATTATGCGGACAGGATCATCGAGGCTCATACAGAATATAAGCACCTCAAACGAAAAATCCCGCCGCTCGATGACGGCCAGATCGAGCGTCGAATGCACACCGAGCCTCAAGGCGACTAGCTGCCGGCGAAAAAAGAATGCTGCAGTCGGTTCGAACCTGGCGGACTTCGAGCCGACTCAGAAGTATCGCGGTTGCCGCTTTCCTGACAGCTCAATGATCGCTGGGGGCGCCCGCTCCCTCCCCGTACCCCTGGCCACAACTAGGCTTGCCCTAGTTATTGACCGTTATATGAGGGCGCCCGATGGGTACGCTCCTGCAAGTAGGTGCGAACACCAGTGGCAGGGACTTTGTCGTCGGTGATGTGCACGGACACTATTCCCAGCTGCAACGGCAGCTGAATCGACTGGGTTTTGACTCTGCCGTAGACAGGCTGTTCTGCGTCGGCGATATCGTGGATCGTGGCCCCGAGAGTGAGACGATGCTCGGTCTGGTGGACCAGCAGAGCTGTTTTAGCGTGCTCGGTAACCACGAAGCGATGATGATTGCAGGGTTTGAGGATCCGGCGGATGCCGATCTGCACTTGTCGAATGGCGGCCACTGGTTCTACGAGTCGGCCCCGTCATTGCGGAAACAGTACGTAGACCTGGCACGTAAATGGCCCTGGGCGATCGAAATCGAGACGCCACACGGGCGGGTTGGCCTGGTGCACGCCAATGTGCCGAGGGGCAGCTGGGACCAAGTGACTGATCAGCTATTGGCAATGGAAGGGGAATGGCTCTCCGGCGCACCACTTACCAGTCACGCGGTTGAATACGCGGCGCAGAATCTGCTGTGGAACCGGACGCTGGTGCTGAGGCTCTACAGCGAGTTTCTGGAGTCCGAAGACAACAAGCAGCAGATTTTTGCCCAGCGGCAATCTCCGCATATTAATGAGTGGATCGCACAGGGTACCGCGAGGCAGTTGGCGCCGTTCGAGATCGAGGGAATCAGCGGTGTTTACATGGGGCACACCTATGTGCCCATGCCGATTCAGGTGGGCAGGTGCCATTTCCTCGACACCTACCGCGGGGAGCCGGGAGAAGCGTTGGGCATACTCTGCCTCAACGCTACTTAAGTGATCGGCCGTCAGGCCCCGATCAATCCCTGACCGCATACGCGGATCGTATTGCCGTTAACCCCGTAAGCACCCGGTGAGGAGAGAAAACAGACCAATTCGGCCACATCCCGTGGCTGGCCGCCCTGTTTGAGGGAGTTGAGACGCCGGCCGGCTTCTCGGGTAACAAACGGCATGGCATCTGTCATGGCGGTTTCGATAAAGCCTGGCGCCACCGCATTGGCACAGATGCCGCGTTCGGCCAGCGCCGGCCCCAGCGCAGCCACGTAGCCAATCAGTGCGGCCTTGGTGGTGGCGTAGTTGGTCTGGCCGAAGTTGCCCGCCACCCCACTCATGGAGGACAGATAGACCAGTCGCCCGTGCTCCCGGATCAATTGCGCATCCAGTAGTGCCTGGTCGATAGCAACGATCGCCTCCAGGTTGACCTGCATAACCTGCTGCCAGAAATGCTCCGGCATTTTGCCGAGCGTCTTATCGCGGGTAATACCGGCGTTATGGACCAGGATATCCACTCCACCAAATTGCTCGCGGACAAACTCCAGCAGCTTTGCCGGTGCATCAGCGGCCGAGATATCCAGCGCCAGCGCCTCGGCACCCATCTCCCGGGCGACCCTCTCCAGTTCCTCTGAGGCGGCGGGAATATCCAGGCAGATCACCTGGGCACCTTCCTGGCGCAAGCGCTGTGCTGTCGACAGGCCGATACCTCGGGCGGCACCGGTTACCAGGGCAACCTTGCCGGCCAGCAATTGCTCGCAGGGTAGCTCCGCCGGGGACTTGGTGTGTGCGGTTACGGTGATCGCCTGGCCGGACACATATGCAGTCTGGGGACCGCAGAAAAAACGCAACAGCATATCGAGCCGATCGCCGGCGTTGCGGGCCACATAGGCCAGGTTGACGGTGATGCCTCTGGGGCCCAGTTCCTTGCCGAGAGAGCGGCTGAAGCCCTCCAGGCCCCGCGCAACCCCGGAGGCGACTGCATTTGCTGCCTCTTCTGGATGTGGTGCCAGCAGTAAAACCCGGCCATTGGTGGCAATGCGGCGCACGATGGGGTGCAGCCTTTCGTAAAGCGCCGTGTAATCCCCGGGGGACTGACAACCACTGCCATCCACGACCAGCATGTCGATGCGCTCCTGTTCTGCTAACTCGTCGGCACGCAGAATCTCGGCATCGGCAGCCTCGAGCAGCTCACGCAGGGGTGCCTCCAGGTAGCCATTCGTAGTGCTTACCAGCAGCGCACGTTTACCGCTGAACGGCTGTGGCTGGTAGGGACCATTTTCACGGGCGAGGGTGACGGGGTTCGGCAGGCCGATCGATTTTGCCAGCCAGCCGGTCATCGGGTTGCTGTTCAGTTGTTTCAACAGGTCGGACATAAAACTTTTTTATTGTTCACTGGTTATTTTTCAAGGATGGCGGTCACCGCCTGGCCGCCGGCGGCACAGACGGAGATCAGCCCACGGCCGGAGCCCTTTTCATTGAGAATCTTTGCCAGGGTGGCAACGATTCGTCCGCCGGTGGCAGCAAAGGGGTGACCGGTGGCGATGGAGCTGCCTTTCACATTGAGCTTGCTGCGGTCGATGCTGCCGAGAGCCTGCTCGAGCCCGAGCTTTTCACGGCAGAATTCATCGGATTCCAGCGCCGCCAGTGTGCACAGCACCACCGCGGCGAAAGCCTCGTGAATCTCGTAGTAATCGAAGTCCTGCAGGGAGAGGCCGCGCTTGGCCAGCATGCGCGGAATGGCGTAGGCGCCCCCCATCAGCAACCCCTCGTTGCCGTCTACGTAGTCAACGGCGGCAACCTCGCCGGAAGTGATGTAAGCGAGAATGGGAAGGTCCCGCTCCCTGGCCCAGTCCTCGCTCGCCAGCAGCACCGCGGAAGCACCATCGGTGAAGGGGGTGGCATTGGCGGCGGTAATGGTGCCGTGTTCGCGGTCGAAGGCGGGTTTCAGTTTGGCCATCTTCTCCAGCGTCGCATCTGCACGCAGGTTGTTATCCCTTTTCAGCCCGTGGTAGGGCATCACCAGATCATCGAAGAAACCCGCGTCATAGGCCTCGGCCAGGTTCTGGTGGCTGGCCAGTGCCAGCTCGTCCTGGGCCTCACGGCTGATACCGAATTTCTTCGCTGTGATCTGGGCGTGCTGGCCCATGGTCTTGCCGGTGCGGGGTTCGGCCCCGGTGGGCATTTCGGGCACCAGGTGTTTCGGGTTCAGCAGTTTGAGGGCGGCTTTGAGCCGGTCTCCGGTGGTGCGGGCGGCGTTGAGTTTTACCAGCGCGCGACGAAGGTCGTGGCTGGCCCCCATGGGAATATCTGAGGTTGTATCCGTGCCGCAGGCAATGCCGCAATCGATCTGCCCGAGGGCAATCTTGTTCGCGACCAGAATGGTGGCTTCGAGGCTGGTGCCGCAGGCCTGCTGGATATCATACGCGGGCGTATGCGGGTCCAGTCCGCAGCCAAGTACCGATTCCCGCACCAGATTCCAGTCGCTGGCGTGTTTCTGCACCGCACCGCCAGCTACCTCGCCGAGCTTCTCGCCCTTCAGGCCGCATTTCTCGATGAGCCCGCGCAGGGTGTCGGTGAGCATGGTCTGGTTGCTGAGATCGGCATAGGCCGTATTGGAGCGTGCAAACGGAATGCGGTTGGCGCCGACAATGGCGACGCGTCTGGGTTCACCGATCTGCATGAGAGCGTCCCTCTGCTAGTTACCTGGACTACTGAATTCAGCGTAGGTTATATGCTGTGGCTCTCGCGGGGCAGGTTAAAGTGAGACAGGGCCGCTGGCTGATTCGCTCAATCCTGATTCCTACAGCTCCCGTGGGCCCGGTTAGCCGGAATGGCGGTCTTTTCGGCGGGCCTACCGGGGCCGCTTTGCGGCATAATCCGTTGAGGAACTGAGTACGGAATAGGGAGCGACGAATGCGGTCATTCGATGATATAGAGGCACCGGTAATCGAGCGCTTTGGCAGCCGCAAGGCGCTGGATGCCGAGTTAGCCAAACCCAAATCCAAAGCTGTGTTACGCAAGGTTCCCGACGATCGCTGGCTGTCGGAAGCGTCCCGGGCGGTGATGCAAGCGGGGTTCAACTGGACGGTGGTTCGAAAAAAGTGGTCCCGCATTGAGGAAATTTTTCATGGCTTTGACCTGCACCATTGCGCCTTTATGCCGGATGAGGGGCTGGAGGATGTCATGAAGCAAGATGGCATGATCCGCCATTGGGCAAAAACCAAAGCTATCCGTGACAACGCGACTTTTTTTTTCGAGCTTTCGCGGTCCCACAATGGACTGGGCAACTACTTTGCGAGCTGGGAACCGACCAGTTATGTGGAGAATCTTCGAGCGTTGCAGAAGGGCGGCTCGCGGCTCGGCGGTCGCACCGGACAGATTTTTTTGCGGCGCATGGGGGTGGACTCGCCGATATTCTCTCCAGATATGGTTCTGGCACTGGTACGAGAAGGGGTGGTATTGAAGTCACCCTCGTCTAAAAAGGATCTGACCGCTGTGCAGGAGGCACTAACCCAATGGCAGAGTGAGTCCAAGCGCAGCCTCAATGAGATCAGCCAGATACTCGCCTACTCCGTGGGCTAAAAGAGAGCGGCTTACTCTTCTTGATGGTTGCTTACCCGTGCTTACCCCTCTTTACCCGGAGCTGGCCTAGCATTCTCCTACCAAAAGCAAACACAGGGGAATGCCCTATGAAGAACTGGCAACAATTCGCAGGTTCAGTCGTCCTGGCAGCGACCATCGCAATTCCGGTTTCCGGCTTTGCCTTTGCAGAGAAGGCCGGCCAGCATCACTCAAAGCATCGGGCTTTTGTCCATCTGGCCAGTGAGCTCGATCTCACTGACGAGCAAATTGCCCGGATCAAAGCCCATCGCCAGGAGCATCGAGAGGATTATCAGGATTTGCGCGGCGAGTATCGACAGTTGCGCGGGCAGATCAGTGATGCGATCGCCGCTGGCGCAGATGAAGCTACGCTGGCCCGTCTGGCGGAGCAGCTGGGGCAGGTCCAGATTGCCCGGGCACAATTGAAGCATGAACAGCGGGAGGCGTTGGCGGCAATCCTGACGCAGGAACAGCGGGCAGAGCTGGAACAGCTGAGAGCGGAGCGCAAGGAAAAGCGGCAGCAGCGCAGAGAGCGTCGGCAAATAGGCTAGAGCCCCTCGTGGTCAAAAAATACACTGCCCATCGGCCATTGCGATAAATTCTATCTACCAGCGGTCATATAACTGCTGGTAGACTTTTCTTTTACCCTGAGCTGTACCCACCCGTTTCCGTAGCTGACAGGGAACCCATGAGAAAATCACTCTGCCTCGCTTCGCTGCTGTGCAGCCTGCTACCCGCCTTTTCTGCGATCGCTTTTCCTGATGACAGTGCCTGTGGTGGAGCCTTACCACCGACGCGCATTGTCGATGAGGAACGAGAGTTCACTTACACCAAAGGGAAAGGACACTATCAGGTCCGGTTCAACTATACGGGTGATAACTGGACCCATGCCGATGTCGCCGCGATCGAGGTGAAAACCAGCCGACCCATTGCGGTGCTGCCTATGCAGTACACCAGGCCAGGCGGGATGATGCCCGGGGCCCAGGTCGATGACCAGTTGATCGGACAGCAGTGGAACCTGATTACCCAGGCAGAGATGGCCAGGAGACTCTGCAAACTGGGGTTTGTGGTTTTTACCCCGTCGATCAGTGATTACGGCGAGAACCTGGATGGTTATCAGGCGTTTGAGCACTTCATTGCCGGGCTGCACAAGGGCAACCGCAATATTCAGACGGTGCTACTGACCGCTGATGCTCACAATCCCAATATCCAGAACCCGCTGCCCGGTGCGCAGATGCTGGTGACGGGAACCAATCCTCGTGATGAGAACTGGGAAGCGATTATCCAGCGACACGTCGCGCCTTTTTACAAAAAGGTGAATTTGGGCAATCGCGGTGCGCGGGTTCGAGGAGGGCATTCGGATGTAGAGGGTTCGTCGGCGGCCTGGCATCCCCTCATCGAGCGTGCGGCGGAGTACGGGCCTGCCGTTACCATCATGGAGGTTTCCCGGGCGATCGATATTGTTGAGCAGGCAGGTTCCATCGAGGCCGGACGGCAATGGGCCGGTCCCTTGTTTGATGCCATAGCGTCGGCAATGCACGAATATGCAGTTGTTACGAAGAGCGGGCGAGGTGCAGCCGCGCACCGGAGCCACTAACTGTGCACTGTCAGCTGTCGCCATTCTCCCGGTTTTGCTGTTGCCACTGACGTGGCGACAGGCCGGTCCAGCGCTTGAAGTTGCGACTGAAAATGGACACATCGGCGTAGCCCAGGTTCAGAGCCAGATCGGTGATGGACTGTTGCCCAAATCGGAGGTTCAGTTCCGCAATTTCCATGCGGGTCTCCTGCAGAAGTTCCCGGAAGGTTACTCCACGGGTTTGAAGCTTCTTCTGCAAAACACGCGGGTGCAGGTCCAGCGTGGCCGCTACCCGCTCGATATCGCACTCTCCACTCGCCAGTAAGTTACTGATCACATGGCGTACCTGGGCTTCCAGGTTATCCGGGTAAAGTGATTCGAGCTGATGGATTCGCTCGCGGAAATGTTCACGAATCAGATCTTCGTTGGGAGTGGGCTTGCGGGGCAGCCAGCTGGCGGGAAAGCTGATTCCGCAAAAGTGACTGCTGAAAACCAGCCGCTCGGCATATCTCTCCGACTGCCAGTATTCGCCCTCCGGCTCGGCCTGCAATAGATGGATCTTCAGCGATGTCCCCGCCCCCTGCACCAATTGCCACAGGATATTGAAAGCCTGCCCGGCACTGAGCTGCATCAGTTGCAGAAGACCACTTTCATTACTGAAGTTGAAACTCAGCTGTAACTCCAGCTGCTCTCCATTGATCTTCTGGGTTACGTCGACGCCGTAAGCATGTAGCCCGATATGCTGCTGTGCGTAGGCGACAACACTTTCGATCGTTGCCTGCTGCGAGGATGACAAAGCCATCTCTCCCAATGCCAGCATACTTTGCCCGGCAGCGAGCCGTAAGCCGAACAGGGGCTCACCACAGCGCTGCGCCGTCAGGTCCAGCAGGTCGGCGAGGCGGGGGTAGGAGATATAGCTATTGGGCTGGCGTATCTGCGCCGCTGTCAGGCCGACTCTGGCGAGCAGTTCGTTGGGGTTGTGTCCCAGCTGGCTGACCAGTTGCTCGTAGCGTTCGATAGCACCGCTGCGAATCAGAAACATCGTGAATAGGGGAGCCTGCGTGTATCGGAGGTTCGTAAAATATCAACTTTGGTTCGCAAAAAGTCAAGTTAGACCGACGCCAGATTACCTAGACTGGCTGCTCAGAATTAGGGACGAACACAGTCCCACCGATGAGAGAGGCAAGGCGATGAGTGAAGCAAAGACCCCTGTTTTGGAAATGCTGGCGGCGATGCAGTCAGGTGGTGTGGTATCCCGCGATGATGCCCGCGAAGCCGTTCTGTTGCAGGAGGCAGACCTTCCCTGGGTGAGCCTGCCGGATGGTTCATTTTTGCAGGTGCTGCATATCGACCTGAACCAGAATCTGTGGGTGATTCGTAGCCGCTTCAAGCCCGGCTTCTGTGTGGATACCCACTATCACACAGGTCCGGTATTTGCCTTTACCAAGTCCGGCGAGTGGTTCTACAAGGAATACCCGGACAAGATCAACAAGGCGGGCTCCTACCTCTTCGAGCCGGCTCACTCTGTACACACCCTGACCGTGGCCGATGACGCGACCGAAGAGGCGGATGTCTGGTTCGCGATCTTCGGTAGTAATGTCAACATCGACGACGACGGCAATGTCACCAGCGTGCTGGACGCAAAGACTGTAATGAATCTCTATCGCGCCTTGTGTGAGGCGGAAGGTAAGAACTGTGACAACATGATCGTGGTTGGCGAATAACGGAGCCCGCATGTGAGCATTCTGGATTCTGCGTTTGTTACCGGTGCTGGTGGGTTTATCGGTCGTCACCTCGTGCGGGCGTTACTTGAGGACGATATATCGGTCGTCGCACTGATGATGCCGGGAGAACCGATCCCCTCCGAGTGGGGCGAACGGGTCCGTGTAGTCACCGGTGATGTTCGCGAGCTCCGCGGCTTGGGTTCGGAAATCGGCAAAGTCGATGTGATTTTTCACCTGGCAGCGGTGGTCAGTGACTGGGGCGCGCAGCAGACCCATGTGGACATCACCGTTGGTGGCACCCGTCAGGCGATTGACCTCGCGTTGGACTGGGACGCGCATTTTGTAGTGACCACCAGCGTTTGTGCTTATGCGAGTGCGCTGGCAAAAGGTGCACTGGATGAAGACAGCCCGGTAGGCCGGCCGACTTCCCCCTACGAGTTTGCAAAGCAGGAGCAGGAGCGAGTCACTCTTGAGGCAGTGCAGAAGCGTAGCCTCCGGGCGACGATCGTGCGCCCTGGGAATGTGTTTGGTGTTGGTAGCGGTCCCTGGGTAAACCTGATGGTCGATATGCTTCATCAGGAACAAGCCTGCCTTCTTGGTCGTGGCGACTGGGATGCGGGGCTCGTAAACGTAAAAAACCTGGTCGCTCTACTTATCGCAGCAGCTCGCTCGAACTGGTCCAACGGCGACATTTTTGTTGCTGCCGATGGTTTCGGTATCACCTGGAAAACGTATCTCGGAAACCTGGCCGAAGTGGCAGGGGCGCCTGGCCCGACTTCTGTACCGAATTGGCTGGCGCGGGGACTGGCTCCGGTGCTCGAGTGGATGGGTCGTCTTCGCCGACAACAGGAGCGCCCGGTGGTAACGCGACAATCCTACCGTTTGATGGGTGGTCCAAACGAATTTTCCTCAATGAAGGCAAAACGCCTGCTGGGATACCGTCCGGTGGTGACTTTCGATGAGGCAATGGCGGAGCTGGCGGAGCATTTTGACAGTGCACCGGTCCGGTCTCTGCGGCCGGCCTGACCCGGGGGCGACGGTTAGTACCAGCGATCCCTGCACCAGCTCGAGAGAGCAATGTAAATTTGAGTATTTAGAAGGTGACGAGCGATGAGCAAGTGGAAACATGGCGCCCCCAGGGTGGCATTTATCTCTGGCGGTGGAAGCGGTCTGGGTCTGAGGCTTGCTCATGAGCTTGTGCAGGAAGGTGTCAAGGTGGCGATCTTCGACTTGTATGTCGATGACGCTGTGCTGGCTGACCTGCGCAAACAGGCGAGCAATGGCGGCTGGGTGGAAAGCTACACCGTCGATATTACAGATCCCGACGCGATCGATATCACAATGGATCTCGCTGCCGCTGAAATCGGTGCACCGGAGTTTGCCATTAACTGTGCGGGTATCCTGCGCACCGCCGAGTTCACCGAGCTTCCCTATGAAATTTTCGAGCAGACGATCCGAGTCAACCTGATTGGTAGCCGTAATTTCGCCGCTGGCGCACTTCGCCATATGCAGTCAGGAGGGCATCTGGCGCTGGTGGCCTCTCTGGCAGGCATCTGCGGCAGTTATACCCACGCCGCCTACTCCGCATCCAAATTTGGTGTTGTGGGCCTGGCAGAAGTACTGCGGACCGAACTTACCCCGAAGGGCATCCACGTGTCCGTTGTTTGCCCGGGGGAAATCCAGACCCCGATGCTGGAGGAGGAGCGCCGGGTGGGCCGTGTCGTGGCTGAGGTGGTCAATGAGTTTGCCGGAGTCATGCCTGTCGATAAGGCCGTGGCTGGCATACTTGCGGGACTCCGCAGGCGCCAGTACATGATCACCCCGGGATTCCGGGCCCGACTGACCCGGGCACTGGCCCGCAAGACAACCACACTCTTCCATCGTATTGTTGACGGAAAAGTTCGTGCGGGACTGGCTGCGGAGAGGCAGCTCACCGCAACTGAATAAAACTAACTGTTATCTGGTGCGGGCGACCTTGTTCTGCGGACGTAGGCACCCGGTACCAGCTCAATATTGAAAAACAGCTTTTGAGAGAAAAACCGGAGACCAATAACATGAATAATCCCGGCCTTAATCTGGAATTCGAGAACCTCGCCCAATTTATTGAAAAGGGCTTCGATCGATTCGCCGACCTGCCGGCCTTTCACTGCCTTGGGCAGACGCTGACGTATGCCGAGATCGAGGAAAAATCCCGCTGTCTGGCCCAGTGGCTCCAGCACGAAGCGGGCCTCAAGGCCGGCGATCGCATTGCCATACAGCTGCCTAATATCAGCCAGTATCCGATTGCGGCATATGCGGCCCTGCGTGCCGGCCTCGTGATCGTGAATACAAACCCGCTCTATACCCCACGGGAAATGCAGCATCAATTCTCTGACTCCGGTGCCCGTGCCCTGGTAATCCTGGCTGACTTCCTCGACAAGTTTGAGGCGATCAGAGCCGATACCACTATCGAACAGGTACTGGTAACCGGTGCGGCCGATCTGCTCGGTAGCCCGGTGAATGCACCTGCGGGCTACCAGAGCCTGGTCGGCGCCATTGAACGCGGCCGTGAACTGCCAGCGTTGGAAAGAAGTCAGGCCAGACCGGATGACATCGCTGTGCTGCAGTACACCGGTGGTACTACCGGTGTGGCCAAGGGCGCCTGTCTGACGCATACCAACTTGCTCGCCAACGCCGCCCAGGTATTCCAGCGTCTCGAGCAGTGCACGGAAGAGGGCAGGGAAACCTTTGTGTGCCCGCTGCCGCTTTATCACATCTACGCATTTACCGTGAACATGCTGACCCTGTTCAGCTGGGGCGCGATGAATGTATTGATCCCCAATCCGCGCGATCTCGATAGCTTCGTCAAAGCAATCGAACCATTTCCGTTCAGTGGCTTTGCAGGTATCAACACTCTGTTTGTCGGGCTGTGTCGCCACCCGGAATTCAAGGCGTTGGATTTCAGCAACCTGAAAGTGACCTTTTCCGGCGGTACCGCGCTTACCAGTGCCGCCGCCGACCTGTGGGAATCGGTCACCGGGTGCCGGGTCACCGAGGGGTGGGGGCTTTCTGAGACCTCACCGGTGATCACCCTCAATGAATTCGGCGCTCAGGAGATCGGTACCGTTGGTACACCTCTGGCCGATACAGAGGTCCAGGTTTGGGATAGCGAGGGCCGACCTGTAGTGCCGGGTGAAAGTGGCGAGCTGGTAGTGCGCGGACCGCAGGTCATGGCGGGCTACTGGCAGCGCCCCGCTGCAACGGCAGAGGTGATGCAGGATGGTTTTTTCCGTACTGGCGATGTAGGTCTGGTACAGGAGAATGGCAATATCCGCATCGTGGATCGACTCAAGGACATGATTATCGTGTCCGGCTTCAACGTGTACCCCAATGAGGTGGAGGATGTGCTGTGCCGCCACCCGCAAATTGTCGAAGCCGCTGTCGTGGGGTCCCCCTGCGACAAGACCGGTGAGGCCGTCAATGCCCATTTGGTGGTGGATGGTGAACTGGACGAGGCTGCGATCATTGCCTTTTGTCGCGAGCAGCTGACAGCCTACAAGGTTCCGAAACATATCCATTTCCACAGCGAACTGCCCAAGTCCACTGTCGGTAAGATTCTGCGGCGCGAACTGCGGACCGAACCTGCCTGATAGGCTCCGGCCCGCCACGTTCAGTGGCGGGCTACCTTTGTCACAGACTGCTTCACGCAAACCGAAGTTTGTCCCCTGCAGCTGGCAGTCCACACAAGCAGCCCGCCCACACAAGTAGCCCGCCATTTTGCCTTGCCTGTTGGTGGCAGTGGCTCTGTAGGACTAGTCGTAAGCAATCATCACTTCATTGCGGCGCAGGAATGGTAGCGTCCAGGGCGGGTTGTAGCGGGCCAGTTCTGGTTGGCCCGAGGCTTTGAGCCCCTTGTTGTCCATCCACCTCACCAGCTCAGCTGTCTTCTCTGCCACCTTGTCCTCGCCCGCAAGGCCGGAAAAGCGGATTACTGCGTAAGTACGTTGCGGTATTTGTCGCAGTGTGACGGCCTGGTTGTTGGGACGTGGCAGGGTTTCCATGGTGTACTGACTGGGCATGACGAAAGAGACCCGCCATTGGCCACCGGACTGCTCCATGCTGACTGGTGCCGTCATGCTGATTTTTTCGGAGCGGGGTTGCATTGCCACAGGGGCAGTCATTTCAATCTTTTCACTGCCACCGGCACGGGCCGTGTTGTTGCCGAAGATATAATTGGCCAGCAGTTTGAAGCCCCTGCCTGAAGCTTCATCCATCGAGCCGGTTACCTGAACCTCGGCAACAATCCTTGGCTTATAGGCGCGCAGCTCGAAAGGCTTGGCTTTCTCGATAATCGCGTATTCCGGCTCCTCGATCGCCATGGCAACACCTGCAAACAGTGACAGCAATAATCCCAGTAAAAATTGCATAAATATCGTGCTCCACTCTCACCGGTGTTACGCAGAGTATAGGTGGCAAGGATCATTGCCCGTTGCAGATTGTCTGGTGGTGAGCCCCTTTGCGCCGCCATTTGGCATGGCAGGCAGATACAAGCCCCAGTGAAATCCTCTTGATGAGCCGGCTTTCTCGGTGGAAGCATTTTGTGGTTGCGTGTTCAGGGAAAACGGCGCCTTTTTCATCAAGCGGCTCACCAGGTAAAGGAGACGCTAAGGGCAAAAGTCTCCGAGTCGAGGCCTGTCTGGCGCCGGGTCTGTGAGCCAAGGTACGAAGCTTTGAGCCCCAGTGTAGGAGTGAGCGGGTGGGCATAACTCAGCTTCCAGCCAACGTTCTGCTGCTTGTCGTCTTGAGCGATACCATTCAACTGGTTTTCACCGCCGTAGTCGAAGCCGAGACTGATCGATACCCACTGGCCCGCGGAGAATGCGTAGATCAAGTGGCTATGGAGGATGTAGAGCGGTCGTTGCTTGAGCGTATTGGAACGGACGAATTCATCATTCTCGCCGTGCAGGGCAATTTCACCGGTGAGTTCGACGGACCACTGCCTTCTGGAGTGCACGACTCCCAGCTGGGGCCTCAACACAAACCGGTTCTGTCCCAGGTTGAGCAGCCTGTCTTTCTGGTAGTGCCCGGTGGGAAGCCGAGCATTCAGTGCAACCCCGACGATCGTTTCAGTGGTTTCGCTGGCGCGGTACTCCCTGAATGCTTCGCCCCGTAAAGGTGGTGCCCCATAGAGGTTCATTGCGACTCGCACAAAGGTGTCCGAGGCTCCCTCCCGTGCCGTTGTCGCCGCGATGCCATCCAGTAGGCCGGCCCACTTTGCGCTCTGGTGAGCCTGCAGGAGCTCAAATCGGTAGGACTTGTTCATCCACTCGAAAGTACGAACGTATTGCGCCGCCTGTGTATCCAGATGCTGTTCAACATCTTCCAGCAGCAGTGTCGGGTTGAAGTAGATGTCGGCGTTGGTCTTGACCAGTGCCAGCGTAAGATAGTTTTCATCGATTGGCAGATGGCTCCACCGCCTGGGCTCCGGGTCCAGGGCGTTGCAGGAAAGTGGTGCCTGCAGAGCGGCCGCAAAAGTGATGAGTAAGACCAGAGTAATCGGCCGACGGCCTGCGCGTCCCTGATGGTTGATGGATAGTCCTTTGGTGTTCATTTCAGCAGGCACAGCCGCGGTGAATAGTTACAGGGTAGCCGCGTGGCTGGCTTTATGGCGCTGCCGAGAGCTTCTCGGGTCGTCTGGTGTTCGGAGGGGGAAAGGTGGGGAAGGGGCCGCGTGACGACCCCTGAGGCAACAAGAGGTAATTACTTCCGGTAATCCAGCGGCGGTTCGCGATCACCAAGCAGCGGTACATACTTGAAGTCGTCACCGCGTTTCTGCTCAAACTCCTGCTGAGCTTTTTCCACCAGGGTGGGGTCACGCAGCAGTTGCATACCGGCGAGGGTCAATGTTTCCGCCGCCAGCAGCATACCCTTGTGGCCGATGCTGGTGCCGCCGGCGGCGACGGCCTGCCATGTGTGGGCGGAGGTGCCCGGTACCCAGGTGGCGGTGCCGAAGCCACCGGTGGCCACATTCCAGCTGACATCGCCCACGTCGGTGGAGCCGGACAGAGGCGCCTCGCTGGGATCGTAGGGGGCAATGGTTTCCTGGTCGCCAATCTCGTGGCCGGGGCGATTGGCCAGCCCGTCCAGGCTCTTGGCGAACTTAAGTTCCTGGGCGGAATACTCGAGACCGCCAAACTGGCGCATGCTGGCGTCCAGCAAGCGGTTCAGGGTCTGGTTGGGCAGCAGGCTGTGGTTGCCGTGAATCACCTCCCACTCCACGCTGGTGCCGGTGCCCTGCGCCGCCGCACGGGCAATCTGTTCCACACGCTCCCAGATCGGCTCCAGGTCAGCGGCAGTGTTGTCCCGTACGTAGTAAAACACTTCGGCATCCGCCGGGACCACGTTGGGAGCGCCGCCACCGTTGGTGATGACGTAGTGAATGCGGGTGCTGTCCGGCACGTGTTCACGCAGCATATTCACCATAAAGTTCATCGCCTCCACGCCGTCCAGCGCCGAGCGACCGCGCTCCGGTGCCGCAGCCGCATGGCTGGCCACCCCCTTGAAGCGGAACTTGGCTGAGCGATTGGCCAGGGTGGAGCGGGGCAGGGCGTCGTTGCGGTCGCCCGGATGCCACTGCAGCACCACGTCCGTGCCCTCAAAGGCGCCGGCACGGACCATATACACCTTGCCGGAACCGCCTTCTTCGGCCGGAGTGCCGTACAGGCGGACTTCCCCGGAAGTGCCGGTTTCCTCGAGCCAGCGGCTCAGCATGATCGCCGCGGCGGTGGAGCCGGCGCCGAACAGGTGGTGGCCGCAGGCATGGCCGGCTGCCTGTCCTTCGATGGGACTGTGTTCAGGCACTGCCTTCTGGGCAACGCCCGGGAGGGCGTCCATCTCCGCCAACAGGCCAATGACCGGTCCGCCGCGGCCCTGGCGATAGCTGGCGACGAAGGCCGTGGGTATTTCCGCGATACCGGTCTCGATCGTGAAGCCAGCCTCTTTCAGGTGATCCTGGATCGCCGCGCTGCTGAGGGTCTCCTGGTAGCCTACCTCGGCCCAATTCCACAGGTTGTCGGCGAGGCCCGTGGCCTGGGGGGCAATACGTTCGGACTGGGCGTCGACCCAGCTGGCATCGCTGGCGAGAGATGCCTTGTCATAGGCGTGGGCCGCGGGGATGGCACCGGCGAGCGCCACAGAGACAAAGAGTTTTCGGATCATGGTGGTTCCTGTTTTTATGCTATTTGTGGTTGTCGCGCTTTGCTGACACAGTAAGAGCCTGCTGCCATTGTGCACAATGTGGCGTTCGGTTTCACGGCGAGCGACGGCTGAGTGATTGCTGAGCGTGGCAAACCAGGCCAGTCATACCGGCGTAGTAAGCAGGAGAACAACATAATCACTAAGGAGAGCTGTGACCATGTGTGATGAACTGACGAGCAGGGCCGCTGAGGCGTACTTTTTCCGTCGTGGCCTCAGTCGCCGCGATTTCGGCAGGCTTGGCCTGGGCGCTGCACTGGCGAGCATGATGCCGGTCACAGCCAATGCACTGGCGGTGAAAGAGTCTACCGTCACGGTGCCGACCCCGGATGGTGAGGCCAATGCCTACTTCGTCCACCCGAGCAAGGGGCAGCACCCGGCTGTGGTCCTGTGGCCGGATATCTTTGGATTGCGTCCGGCTTTCCGGCAGATGGGAAAGCGGCTGGCGGAATCCGGTTATGCAGTACTGGTGGTCAACCCTTACTACCGCACCATGAAGGGCCAGCTGGTACCGGACGATGCACAGTTGATCGGCCCGGAATTACGCAAGGCAATCTGGCCCAAGGCTCGTGAGCAGGCGGGCACCCTGTCCCCCGAGACCTGCGTCACCGACGGCCGCGCCTTCATTAAATTTCTCGACCAGCAGCCCGCTGTGGATACCTCCAAGCCCGCCGGTACCCTGGGCTACTGTATGACGGGATCCTATGCCTTCCGCCTGGCCGCAGATATGCCTGAGCGGATCGGCGCCGGAGCATCATTCCATGGTGGCGGGCTCGTCACCGATAAACCCGACAGCCCGCACCGCCTGGTTCCCAAAATCCAGGCCGGCTTCCTGGTGGCCATTGCAGAGAATGATGATGAGCGCGATCCGGAGGCCAAAGTGGAATTGCGCAAGGCTTTTGACCAGACTGGCGTGCCGGCGGAAATCGAAGTGTACGAAGGCACATTGCACGGATGGTGCCCGCCGGACTCCATGGCCCATAACCCCAAGCAGGCGGAGCGGGCCTGGCGTGAGTTGCTGGTCCTGTTTGAGAGGAACCTGATCTGATGGCGTGGCGCCGGCTGCGGTAAAAATGCAGCCGAGCCAGCGCTCAGCCTGCGCGAATATCGATCACGTCTGCCCGTTACCGCAAATAGCAAACTGGAGTGCGACTTTTCATGTTGTGGCCCTCCCTCAGGCAGACAGTAAAAGCTAGAAAAAGGTTTCCTGATGTCTGAACCGATGTATTTCTACGAGCCGGGCAAGGGGCATGGCCTGGCCCATGATCCGTTCAATGCGCTTATCGCACCCAGACCGATCGGCTGGATCTCTTCCAGGGATCAAGAGGGGAATCTTAATCTCGCTCCCTATAGTTTTTTCAACGCCTTCAACTACCATCCGCCGATCATCGGTTTTGCCAGTGTCGGCCACAAAGACTCTGTGCGCAATATCGAGGCGACGGGCGAGTTCTGCTGGAATCTGGTTACCCGAGAGCTTGCCGAAGCCATGAACCAGACCTCCGCTGCGGTGGCGCCCGGTGTGGATGAATTTGCCCTGGCGGGCTTGTCTGGGGAGCCCTCCTCCCTGATCAACGTACCCCGTGTTGCCGAGAGCCCGGTGGCGATGGAATGTAAAGTCAGTCAGATTTTGCAGCTGGCAGCGGCCGATGGGACAAAGGTGGAAACCTGGATGGTGTTTGGGGAAGTGGTCGGGGTGCATATTGCCCAGCACCTGTTAAAAGACGGTGTCTATGATACTGCGGTCGCCGAGCCCATCCTCCGCGCCGGCGGAGCCGGGGATTATTTTTCCATCGACGCCGCTCAGCGTTTTCAGATGTTCCGGCCGCAATAACCTGAATCTTTTGTCGGGATTAAAAAGTTTGCTGGGTGTGGCCAATACCGGTCAGACACCCTGTAACTGGCGGGTGATCTCGTAGCTGGCAATCGCGCAGGCGGTAACCACATTCATGGAAGCATTGATCCCCCGCATGGGGATATGTGCCACCACATCGGCCATCTCCAGCAGCTCGATCGGTACGCCTTCCCGTTCCGAGCCGAGGATCAGGCAGATTTTTTCGGATGGGCGGATTTCCAGTGCATCCAGCTCGATACTGTCCACGCCAATCTCCAGGCATATAAGCCTGTAGCCCTGCTCACGTAAATCAGCGGCGGTTCCCACCGCACTCTCCCGGTAATCGAACGGAACCGACTGCTCCGTAGAGCGTGAGAGCCGCTTGAGTTTGGGGTTGGGCGGGGTGATGGAGGTGCCGGTCAGGTAGATTTTCTCGATGCCCAGTGCATCGGCGAGCCGGAAGAGTGCCCCCACATTGGATGGGGTTCTGAAGTCCACTGCCAGATAGCACAAGGGAAAGGTGTTCACTGTCGGGTCGTACTCTAAAGGCCTGAATTGCGCTATCAGGGTTCGCAAGCAGTTGGGGCTGATTTCTTGAGGATTTCCAATTAAACCACAGAATGTTGAGGATGATCGGTACGATAGCGTCCTATTGAGTCTTTTAGCATAAGTCCATAGTCATTCACTGCGAGCTATTTGAAGAGGGTTTTTTTTGAGTGTCTTATGCGACAGAGTTAGGAGATAGCCCTTGGGCTCCTATAAATCTTTTGTATATCAATTAGATACATTTCTTTCTTGATTAAGAGCATATCCGCAGAACCGGCACGTTTGGCGTGAAAGGATAAGTTGCTCGTCATTCTGGTGCTGGAAATGGGCTTTGAGCTGATCTTAAGCTGTCTCGGTGTGGTTGATTGTCCTGATGCAAATTTGTATAAATTTCCCGGGTTTAAAAATAAAAGATCTCAATTGCCCTTCCTGATAACTCCAAGCGTTGGATGTGCCTGATCAATATTGGCTTGGGACTGACTGTAGCTAGTGCAGGGCATCACTCAATTCAGGGGATATCAATGACCAAGTTTAAGGGATGTTCCAGTCGTTCAATTCTCGCTACAGCGATTTGTAGCTGTCTTACCTTAGGCGCAGCAGCCGTGCCTGCCGATGAGGTGACAATTATCCAGCCGGGTGCGCCAGGCGAGCCTATACGGGAACTGAGTGCGGAAGAAGCCATTCAAGTTGCCGTTACCAGCTATTCGCCGGATGACGTGCGGTTTATGCAGGACATGATCCACCATCATCACCAGGCGCTGCAGATGGCTGAGCTCGTCGGTGAACGCACCAACACACCGGAGATCGTCGATCTGGCCGGGCGCATTAACGCGTCGCAGGAGGACGAAATCCAGTTTATGCAGAACTGGCTGCGTGAGCGCGGCGAAAGTGTGCCCAAACCCGAACATCACCAGCACATGCAGATGGACCATAAAATGGCCGGCATGGCCACGCAGGAGCAAATGGAGGAGCTGGCGCAGTCCAAAGCCAGTGATTTTGATCGCCTTTTCCTGGAGTTAATGATCGCCCACCACGAGGGGGCGGTCACCATGGTGGAAGAACTACAGGAGCAGCCGGGCTCGGCCTATGATCCTGTGTTGTTCGAGTTCATCTCGGATATCACCAATGACCAGACGGCGGAGGTAGAGCGCATGGGCAAGCTCCTCGCCGGACTCTCACAGGACCCTCGCGCGGGACTGGCTGCCGGCTATCACGATGCCGGTAAGGCCATCCTGAACCTCAATCACGAAGGACTCCTATCCAAGCCCGCAGGCTTCTTCGATCCTGACAATGTGGCGGGCCTGCCACCGGAGATGCCGAAAAAGAACAAGGGCGAGGGCGAAGAGGAAGGTAAGGAAAACGAGGACGAGTGGGAGCGTTCTCCGTTCATGGATTTCGCGAATACTGATATTGCCTTCTCTGGTGACGTCATGGTTGCCGGCAGCTACCACGGCTTCAATATCTACCGCTTGCAGAAGAACGGCCTGCCGCAACAGGTGAGTTCAGTGGTGTGCCCCGGCGGACAGGGCGATGTCTCCGTGGTCGGTGACCTGTTGATCATGTCCGTGGAGCAGACCCGTGCCCGCCTGGACTGTGGCCTGCAGGGGGTCAGTGAGGATGCCAGTCCGGAGCGCTTCCGTGGTCTGCGCATTTTCGATATCAGTGACCTGAAGCGGCCGGTACAGGTGGGTGCGGTACAGACCTGTCGCGGATCCCACACGCATTCTGTCGTTTCCGGGCCGGGCGAGGACGGCAAGATTATTGTTTATAACTCCGGTACCGCGCCGATACGGGATGAGGAGGAGATGCCGGCCTGTGTGGACAGCACCCCGGGCGATAACCGCACCGCGCTGTTCCGTATCGACGTGATCGAGATTCCGGTGGCAGAGCCGTCCAAGGCGCGTATCGTCGATAGTCCGGCTGTATTCGCGGATGACGAGACCGGAGTCGTAGCCGGTCTCTGGCGCGGTGGGGACCACGGTGACGATACCCAGGAAACCGCACGCACCGATCACTGCCACGATATTACTGTCTTCCCCGAGCGCAAGATCGCTGCCGGCGCCTGCTCGGGCAATGGCATCCTGTTCGATATCTCCAATCCCCTCAAGCCGCAACGCATTGACGCGGTGAGCGATGCCGGCTTTGCCTACTGGCATTCCGCCACCTTCAACAACGATGGCACCAAGGTGATTTTCACCGACGAGTGGGGTGGTGGTGGCCGGCCCCGCTGCCGTGCACAGGATCCGCTGGACTGGGGCGCGAATGCTATATACGACATCGTGGATGGCAAGCTGGAATACCGCAGCCATTACAAGCTGCCTGCGCCCCAGAGCGAGCAGGAAAATTGCGTGGCCCACAACGGCTCCATCGTGCCGGTGCCGGGTCGCGATGTGTTTGTTCAGGCCTGGTACCAGGGCGGACTGTCACTGGTCGACTTCACCGATTCTGTCAATCCGGTGGAGATCGGTTACTTCGACCGCGGGCCTATTGACGACGAAAACATGGTGCTGGGCGGCTACTGGTCCGTCTACTGGTACAACGGCAAGATCTACGGTACCGAGATCGCCCGGGGAATCGACGTCTTCTCCCTGCAACCGAGCCAGTATCTGACCGCTAATGAGGTGGGGGCAGCAGAAGTGGCCGATATGGGCGAGCTGTTCAACCCCCAGCAGCAATTTCCGGTGCGCTGGCCATCAAAGCCGGTGGTCGCCAAGGCTTACCTGGATCAACTGACTCGCCGGGGGGCGATAGCAGAGACCATGGCGGCGGAGCTGTATCAGGCACTGGATAGCTCGGATTCGCTGCTGGCG
This sequence comes from Microbulbifer aggregans, assembly GCF_001750105.1. Classification (NCBI taxonomy): domain Bacteria; kingdom Pseudomonadati; phylum Pseudomonadota; class Gammaproteobacteria; order Cellvibrionales; family Microbulbiferaceae; genus Microbulbifer; species Microbulbifer aggregans. The sequence goes on along the minus strand of NZ_CP014143.1, from coordinate 3,734,491 downwards.
CAGCGCGCCAAGGACCAGAAGGTGGCCGGTAGGCTGGTCATACTCGCATCACTGGCCAACGTGAATAACGAGAATGACGAAGTGGAGGAAATGACCAGGGCGTTTACCGACTCCCTGAAGGAAATTGCCAAGGACCTACGTTAAGCGGGTCCATGTCGGCAGCTTGCGATAGCTGGCGCGCAGTCAGAAGCGGGAGAGTTCCTCCCGCAGGTCCTTTTCCAGTTCCTGCGCCCCCATGATCCAGACGCTGTCGTCCGAGCCGGGGAAGACACCGACTTTGATACCATCCCGATCCAGGCCCGGGAGCCACTTCTTCAGGAACTGGGGCAGGGCGATGCTCTTTGGGGTCAGGTCCGTGTCACTACTGGCGTAAGCAGTGGCGAATTCAGCACTGGGCCAGACTGGCAAGTAGTCAGGAGCGCCTTTTTCGTCGGAGTGCAGCTTGAGGAAGTGCTCCTCGCTGTTGATCAGGATCCAGACTTCCCTTTCTTCCCCGACCAGATCGAGAAAGTAATCGTAGCGGTCTTCGCAACTGAGGCCGAGGATTGCCTCGAGTTCTTCTTTATCCATGGTGTGCTTCTTTGGTTGGATACTGCATTTTGGGCAGGACTGGCGCGGTCCCGAAGCGCACAGCTTACCTTACTACCCCCTCTTGGGCAGCCCTATTTCCCCATCGCAAGACCATAGCTATCCAGGTCCACGCGCCGTGCCTGCCAGTACCTGTCGCGCCAGTAATAACCATCCAGCCTGGAGATGGTCACCCCCTTGGAGGTTGACGCATGAAAGAACTTGCCGTCTTCCAGGTAGATGCCCACATGACGGACCTTGTGACCGGTCTTGAAGAAGACCAGGTCCCCGGTGCGGAGGTCGCTGCGGCGAATGGATGTGCCCACCTGAGCCTGATAGCGGGTGGTGCGGGGCAGCTCAATGCCCAGGTGATCCCGGTAGGTGGTATACACCAGGCCGGAGCAGTCGATGCCCCGCTTGCTGAGTCCGCCCAGTCGATAGGGAATACCCTTCCACTCCTGATGTTGTGAATAGAGCTTTTGCTTGAGCTGGTCGCTATCGGGAGCCCCCGGCTGCAGTTCTTTGCCTTCGATCTGGGGAACACTGTCCTCGACAGGGGCTCCCTGGTATGGCGCGAGGCTACATCCGCTGGCCATAGCCGTCAGAAGAAGGGTGGGCAACAGTTTCTTATACATATGAACTTCCCTCCGGGAGACCCGGCTGGCCACAGGTGGCTTGGGTGACAAGCAGCTACCGGCCTGTGTGGCGATTAGGGCGGATGGCGGATTCATCAGGCATGCTGGCGACGCTACAGCCGCCATCCGGCAGAAAATTGGAACCACAGTACAATGTTTACCTGAACATTTACTGAACAGCCAAGACGCAGGTCACGGATAGCGCGCCAGATTGCCTGGTGGGGTATGGAAAAGCGCTTCACACGTCATGGGCGTGGATCCGGGACCCTGGAGTCCGGTGGGAGTGGTATTCAGAGGCCACCTATTCGTGGGGATGCCGTACAGCCCGGTTTCTTTGTGTTCAAACAGGGAGATGTGAGGTGGAGCAAAGGTGAAAAGGGGGAAGGCGATCAGGAAGAATGCCATGCCTACAAGCCCCGGCATGCACGAGCTCCGGGCTTCAGAGGGGCGGGTGAGGAGCGAATAACTGATCCATTGCCCGGCGGCGATCGCAACCATAAAAGACAGGAGATCGAGCGCCAGATAATTGTCAGTCAGGATGGCGGTATAGGTGTAAAACAGAGTGATAAGCACAACGGGCATGGCAGTCAGGCTGAGGCATTTCGCGGTAACGAATTGACGCAGGTCGACAGGGATAAAGCGCCACTCCAGAAGCGCAAAGAACAGGCCCGGCCAGAAGAGCAGCTTCAGGTGTTCCCAGACACTCTCATTCACCGGAACGAATGCGGCAATCGGTCGCCAGTGCCCGCTCCATGCAAATGCAAAGTGCAGAAAGCTCCCCGCGACCAGAATCCATACAGCGCCCATCAGTTCCCAGACCAGAATGTGGCCATTACGGCGTTGATTCAAATGCCTTTCTGATGATGGCGCCTGCTTCATACAAGATTATGAATAGACGTGGGCTGCAATACTCGATGGCCGCGCGGTGAGAGCGTTGCCGGTAAGTAGCAAAGGGGTTGAGTGAGGGCCGCCGTCGGTCAGCGGCCCTTACTTCCTGGTCCGGCGAAGAACCAGATAATCAGGCCAATGACCGGCAGTAACAGCACGATCAGAACCCAGACCAGCTTCTTGAGCCCGGAAGCGGAGCTTTGCAGGATCTTGATGATGGCGTAGATGTCCGCAATGAAAATCAGGACGCCAAGGATGCCTTCCATGATGGTCTCGCCCTACATGAATGTAAAAAGTGATGAATGCCCAATTATAGATGCTGAGTCCAGGGCCTCAGGTCAGCGTGGAAGTTTAATGATGAGCATAGCGACATGGCGCTAAAAGTTCTGTAATAGCAGCGCGGCGGACTGATTTTGTATGAATTTTTATCGTTGCTTTTAGGGAAAGGGAAAGGGAAAGGGAAAGGGAAAGGGAAAGGGAAAGGAAAAGCCACTGCCAGGTTCGCGACGGTGGCTTTATCAGTTTTCACTGGGGGATAGGTCTTTAGCTGGACTATTCTGCAAACACCACGCTCTGGCTGATATCATCGCGGCCCACGCGGGTATTGTTGGCGGGTACCTCGGTGTCTTCATAGCCAAAGGAGATGCCCAGCAGGATATTGGTGTCGTCACCAATTTTGAACGTCTCGCGCACCAGATCCGGGTAGTAGCGCAGGGCGCCCTGGGCGCAGCTGGCAACACCGTGTGAAGTCATGGCCAGCATCAGGCTCTGGGCATACATACCCACGTCGAGCGCCACCGACGCGCCAAAGCGTTTGTCCATGCCGATAAAGCACACGTGGGGGGCATCGAACAGTTCGAAGTTTCTCAGCGACGCCCGCATGCGGCCCTCCTTGTCAGTCCGGGCAATGCCCATATTGTCATAGAGCTCCATGGCACATTCCACCTGGCGGCGGCGGTACTCGCCGTCGAACTTGCCCGGGTATTCATAATCTGCATTGAACGGCACACCCTTGATGACCTTCTCCACCAGCTGTTGGCGCAGCCGGTCTTTCAACTCGCCGGATGCCACCCATACTTTCCATGGCTGGATATTGCAGTTGGAAGGCGCGTGCTGGGCCAGCTTGAAAATGCGTTCCAGCACCTCCTGAGGCACCGGCTTGTTCAGGTAACCACGCACCGAGCGGCGCGTCTTGATGGCGGCTTCAAGGCTCATTGCACTGGTGAAAGGCGTCTTGGCAGTAGCTGCCTCACTGACTACAGAATCCATCGTTTTACCTCGTGTTATTTTTGCATTGGGTACCGAAGGCCCTGGCTCCCGCTTCCGAGTTGATACAGAAACGCCGGTCGCCTCCAATGAGTTATACATTCAGCATCAGGTGCTCCCGCTCCCATGGCGAGATTTCCCGGTGGAACTGGCGCAGCTCCTCCATTTTGACTTCCGCATACAGATGGCAGAAGTCTTTGCCCAGCGTCTGCTGGATCTCCACCGATTCCGTGAAGATACGCAGCGCCTCATCGAAAGTGCTGGGGATGTAGGACTGGACTTGTTGCTCGTCATCCAGCTCACCCTCTGCCGGCGCGCCCGGTTCAATCTGATTCATCATCCCCAGGTAGCCACAGGCCAGGCTGGCTGCAATCGACAGATACGGGTTGGTGTCCACACCGATCACGCGATTTTCCAGGCGGCGATCCTGGGGGCCGGAGTGGGGTACGCGCAGACCGGTAGCGCGGTTGTCGTAGCCCCAGGCGGTATTGGTGGGCGCACTGGAGTTGGCCTCTGATTCGAAGCGTCGGTATGAATTGACGTTCGGGGCAATCAACGGCATCACCTCGATCAGGTGCTTCTGTGTACCGCCAATAAAATAGCGGAACAGGTCGGTCGCATTGCCCTCGGCATCGGAGAAAATATTGTTGCCGCTGGCAATGTCCACCACACTCTGGTGCACATGCATGGCACTGCCGGGCTGGTCGCGCATAGGCTTGGCCATAAAGGTGGCGAACATACCGTTATTCAGTGCCGCTTCCTTGATGATGCGCTTGAAATAAAACACCTGGTCCGCGAGCAACAGCGGGTCGCCATGGGTGAGGTTGAACTCCACCTGGCCGGCGCCATCTTCCTGAATCACCGAATCGATATGCAGGCCGGCGGCCTCGGCATAATCGTAAATATTGTCGATCACCGGCCCGTATTCATCCACGGCCGTCATCGAGTAGGACTGCAGCGCCGTACCGGAACGCCCGCTGCGGCCCACAGGCGGTTGTATCGGCTCGTTGGGATCGACATTGGGCTTGGTCAGATAGAATTCCAGTTCCGGCGCAATCACCGGCTTCCAGCCCTGCTGTTCATACAGGCTGATTACATGCTTGAGAATGTTCCGGGGTGCACAGAAAATCGGCTTGCCATCGAAATCCTGCAGGTCGTGAATAATCTGCAGCGTTGGCTGCTTGGCCCAGGGTGCGGCCATCGCCGTGGACATATCCGGCACCAGCACCATGTCGCTCTCGGCCCATTGATTGGCGATGTCCATCTCCACATCCTGGCCGGTGATGGTCTGATAAAAAATGGAAATCGGCAGGAAGATCGGTGTATCCGGGGAAAACTTCTTCAGCGGCATTGCCTTGCCGCGGGACATGCCGTTCAGGTCGGGAATAATGCATTCGACCTCGTCCAGTCTGCGGCCATTGCGGTAGGCCTGGAAGGCTGGGGGTAATTCGTCCAGCCAGGAACGGCTTTCAGGCTGACTCATGGTGACTCCGACGGCAGAAATAAACGAAGCCCGCAGTGTAAACGAAATATATCCACGAGGGGGATCTGGACAGAAGGCGGGAGAAAGGCCCGCCGGCAGTGCACTAGCCAGCAAGCTTTTCATCGGGCAGGAGCAGGGCGGGCATCGAGAGCGACTAGATTTGTCTGCGGCAGTGATAGACTGCCCTTAATATCCCCGGCTCCTGGGTTTCACCGTCCCGCAGCCCGCAATACGGCCGTCGGGCCGAAATTTTGATCAGTACCATTGGAAAGAGAATGATGCGTTATTTCGTTGGGGCCTACGCCACTGCTCCGATCACCGAATCCTGGGATCCCGCCGTTCAGGGCGAATACCTGCAGGGACTGAAGGCGATGCCGAATGTGCGCGGACTGGAACATCCCTTTACCGGTACGCTGCACCAGGAGGATGACGACTGGTTCCTGGCAAACATCGACCCGGACTGGGATTTCGTCTTTACCGGACTGCCGGGTGTCATGCAGCGGCTGGGCAACGATGCCAGTTTCGGCCTCGCGTCCACTGATGAAGCGGGGCGCCAGGCGGCGCTGGAGTTTTACCAGCAGGCGCGACAGGCCATTCTCAAACTCAACCGCCACCTCGGCCGTAAGGCAGTCACCGCACTGCTGGTCCACGCCGCGCCGCGGGTGACGTCGGAAATCGGGCCCGACGGGACGGCGCTGACCAAGTCATTGCAAACCCTGGCGTCCCGGGACTGGGACGGCGCCACACTGGTGCTGGAGCACTGCGATGCCCAGGTACCGGGGCAGAGCGCCGATAAGGGCTTTATGCACATCGAAACGGAAATCGAAGCGGTGACCACCGTCAACCGCGAGGCCAGTAACCCGATAGGGCTGTGCATCAACTGGGGCCGCTCGGCACTGGAGGCGCGCAGCGTGGATGGGCCTGTGGCGCACCTTCAGGCGGCACGGGACGCGGGACTTTTGCGCGGGCTGATGTTTTCCGGTGTCTCGGGGCAGGAGAGTGCCTATGGAGCCTGGCGCGATACCCATATGCCACCGGCGCAAGCCTTCGATATCCCGGCCTTCGAGCCCTGCTCACTGCTGACCGAAACGGAATTCCGCCGCTGCCTACAGGTCGCTGATGCGGACGCGCTCGACTTTATGGGCGTCAAGATTTCGGTGCGGCCGGATGCCCTCAGTGTCGATGAGCGGCTGGCCTATATCGCCGGGGCGCTGCATATCCTGGATCAGATCAACGGTTAGCCTCCGGGCGCCCGAAAAAGTGGGAGGCCAGATCATCGGGGGCAAGGGGGCCGGTTGATAGCGCATGGCCCCGGGTTCGACTCATTGAATTCCAGGGCCGATCCGCTAATTTATAAACTCGCGCCTACATTCATAACGCAATCGGCTGGCCGTCTCTATGGAACAGATCCTCACGAATCCGATGGCCCTGCTGGTGATGGTCGGGATCGTCTCGATTGCGTGTCAGTACCTGGCCTTTATGCTCAAGCTGCCGGCGATCCTGCCGCTGCTGCTGGCCGGCCTCATACTGGGACCGATGACCGGTATACTGGACCCGGATGCCCTGTTCGGCGATTTGCTGTTCCCCCTCGTTTCCCTCGCCGTCGCGATTATCCTCTTTGAAGGCGCGCTGACGCTCAAATTCTCTGACCTGGCCGGGCACGGCACCATGGTGCGCAACCTGTGTACCCTGGGTGCTCTGGTGACATGGGTCATTGCCACACCCGCTGCGTATTACTTCCTCGGCATGCCCATGCAGCTGGCGGCGCTGTTTGGCGCCATCGTCACCGTTACCGGGCCCACCGTGATCGTGCCGATGTTGCGCTCGGTGCGCCCCAATGCGCGTATCTCCAACATCCTGCGCTGGGAGGGCATTGTCATCGATCCCATCGGCGCCCTGCTGGCGGTGCTGGTGTACGAGTACGTGGTGGCCGCACAAGGCGCCTTCGAGCATACCCTGGTGATTTTTCTCAAGGTGGTGGCGATCGGCTTCGGGCTGGGCTCATTGATGGGATATTTCCTCGGTCTCCTGCTCAGGAACAACTGGGTGCCCCACTACCTGCGTAACACCGCCGTGCTCACCCTGATGCTCGGTGCCTATGCCGCGTCTGACCTGATGAGTCATGAATCGGGCCTGCTCACGGTGACGGTGATGGGTATCTGGATGGCCAATATGAAGGGCCTGGATGTCGATGACATCCTCGAGTTCAAGGAAACCCTCAGCGTGCTGCTGATCTCGGCACTATTCATCCTGCTGGCGGCGCGGCTGGAGCTGTTCACGCTGACCCAGTTGGGCTGGGGCGCACTGCTGGTGCTGGTGGCGATCATGTTTGTCGCCCGGCCGCTGTCCGTGTTCCTGTCCTCGCCCGGGTCTGGGTTGAGCTGGCGCGAGCTGGCCATGTTGAGCTGGATTGCGCCGCGAGGCATTGTGGCGGCCGCGGTGTCCGCCCTGTTTGCTCTGAAGCTGGATGAGTTCGGCCTGCCAAAATCCGAACTGCTGGTGCCGATGGTGTTCCTGTTGATCATCGCCACCGTCGTCCTGCAGAGCCTGACCTCCAAGGGCATCGCCAAACTACTCGGTGTACGCGCCCGTTACCCCAACGGCTACCTGATCTTCGGCGGCAGCAAGTTTGCGCGCATGCTGGCGAAAGACCTGATGGAAAAGGATGTGCCGGTCATCATCGCGGATACCAACTGGGATGCCATCCGCGAGGCGCGAATGGACAACATCCCCACCTACTACGGTAACCCGATCTCCGAACACGCGAGTATGACCATGGACCTGTCCTCGGTGGGCAAGGTGCTGGTGCTGTCACCCTACAAACAGCTCAACCCGCTGGTGACCTATCACTTCGAGCATGTCCTGGGTGATGGCACGGTGTTCGGGTTGAGCCAGGGAGTCCAGGAGGGGCGGGCACGCCACAAGGTCTCTGAAGAGTACGCCAGGAAGCTGGAACTGTTTGCCGAGAACGCCACTTACGGCCGTCTCGCCAGCCTGGTGGCAAAGGGCGCGACTATCCGCACCACGCGTCTCACGGACACATTCACCATCGAGGACTACAAGGAAACCTACGGCAACCGCGCTACGCGACTCTATGCCATCGACCCGCAGGGCAGGGTGCATATCAATACGATTTCACACGAGTTTGCCCTCAAGGACGAATGGCAGATTGTCAGCCTGATCGCGCCGGAGGAGACGGCAGAAAAGCCAGCGGAAAAACTTGCGGGCAGCCCGCCATTGCCGGACGGCGATGTTTCGATGGGCTAGGCGGGTAGTGTGTTATTCGCCGTGTTGGAAAGCATGGATAAGGGGCGCAGAGAGTCAGATTGGCAGCGAGCGGGTTACTACCACTGGGTGGCCAAAAAGCCGATTATCTGTCGTTCCGATGTTTCACGGCCCTTAGACCCTGCCAGTCTTCCAGCTCCTGGTCGGGCTTTTCAGCCCTGAATCGGGCGTACAGTGCGATGCCATACTGGTCCTCCAGGATATCCACCGGAATCCCTTTTTGCTGCAGAAGCTTTTCATTGCCGGCGACATTGGTGACATCGCCTACAACCACACGACTGAACCCTCTCATGTGAATCAACGTTGCACAGATGTCACACGGACTCAGGCTGGTGAACAGGGTTGTCTTGCTGAAGTCGACACGTCCGGCGTCCCGGATGGCAGAGGTTTCGCCGTGGTTGTAGGGGTGGTTCTCCTGCACCAGGGTATTGTGTCCCTTGCCGAGGATTTTTCTGGTCGAGTTATCGATGATAACCGCCCCAATCGGGCAGCCTCCCTCGTCATAGCTCTTTGCTGCAAGAAATATCGCGATGCGCATAAGCTCGGCATCGGATAACCCTAGAGCAAACTCCTCGTCCATCAGGATATCCAGACTCCTGGTCGGCATATGGGCTATCGCCCTCAATGCTCTGTCACTTTTCTCTGTCTGCCTATTGAAAAGGGGCTTCATTTTCCATTCTCAGTGATTCGACCTGTACCTGCGGCGGCTAACCGGGGGCTGTATCAGGCTAGACGGCGGCAGTAGGAGCAGCCAGGCAATGGCGAACGGTAATCCGCTCGCGCCCGGAAGCCAACGAAGCCCCGGCAAGCACCCATATTGGCCTCTGAAGCCAGAAGTTATCTTTCCCTCCCACTATCCGCTGGCGTATTCAAGGCGGTGACACCCGCGAATGCATACTTAGAATGCTCACCGTGAGCACGATCAGCGCTATGCCCAGAACCTGTGGAGCAGCCAGGTTTTCACCCAGGACAATGACGCCAAATAGCGCGGCAGTGACCGGCTCAACCATCGCCACAATCGAGGCCACCGTCGGAGTGATGCGCTTTAACCCGATGACATAAAGCGTGAACGACAAGCCTGCGCCCAGCAGACCCAGCAGTACGAATGATGGCAGTTCTGCTGCATCCGGCACGGCAATGGTCCGATTGAGGTCAGCGGACCAGAAAAGGGTCGCGGCAACTACGGCGAAGGCAATGGTAAGGATGGCCTGTGGGCTGCCGTGGGGCGCCGCATACTTGAAGCCGAAAATGAACACCGCGTAGAAGAGCCCCGCCAGCAGCCCTGCGGCCATGCCAAGCGGAGTGATGCCATCGAGGCGGGCGTCATACACCTGTGTCAGCAACAGGATGCCAAGTATCACCAGCGTGATGGCGACCAGTTTGGCGGGAGTGGGGCGTTCGAGCCCAAGCGCAAAGGATACGAGATATACAATCACCGGCGCGCTGTACATCAGTGTCACGGCAACCGCCACGCTACCCTGGGCGATGCTGACAAAATAGAAGGCAAAGTTGCCGGCAACGCCGAAACCGGCAAGCACGGCCCAGCACCACAGCCGGGCATTGCCCAGGCCACTCTTGTGCGGGCGCAGGAGTAGCCAGGTGAACAGCAGCAGGAACCCGATCGCTCCGCGGTAGAACGACACGACGAACGGGTCCCAGCCACCCGCTATCAGCATGCCCGCAATACCACCGGATAGGCCCCAACACAGCGCTGCCAGGGCTACAAGAGCTGCACCTGCGCTTGCCACCTGACCTCCATTTGCCGATAACGTGGCTATCACACTAGATCAGACTCCAGGTGACTCCCAGCCAATAGCGCTTGATCCCTGGTGGCATACCACAGGTGGGGGGCCGACTTAGGAGGCTTTCCGGTGAATGAACACTCGATGACCCAAGTCCTATTGGATTGGGAGTGGGTGACGTAGAATCATCGACCCTTACCCCACTGACCTTCCCGCGAGCACACGCCATGAAACCCTGGATCGAACTCGGTACTGCGCAGATTCCCAATAACGGCGGCATTCTCACCCTCCGCCAGCGCGACCAGGAATTCTCCATCTCCCTGTCCGGGCCCCGTGGCGAACTGATGAACAGCCGCCGCTTCAACAGTGAGCGGGAGCTGTCATTGCTGGGCTGCGCCCACCTGAAGAAACACAAGAATGCCCGTGTGGTGGTGGGCGGTATGGGGATGGGTTACACGCTCGCGGCCGCCCTGGAGGTACTGCCACCGGGTGCCGAGGTCATCGTCGCCGACCTCATTCCCGAGGTAGTGGAATGGAACCGCGGGCCGCTGGGCGCCTGCGCCGGCCGGCCACTGGACGACAGTCGCTGCAAAGTGCATATCGGCGATGTCGGTGAGCTGCTGGAGAAGGGCGACAGTGACTACGACGCGGTACTGCTGGATGTGGACAACGGCCCCGAGGGGCTGACTCACAGCGACAACAACTGGCTGTACTCTCTCGAAGGCACCAGCTGTATCTACGAGAGCCTGACACCGGGCGGCATGTTGGCGGTGTGGTCGGCGGGGCAGGATACTCATTACGTCAATCGGCTGAAGAAAGCCGGTTTTAAAGTCGAGGTCAAGACCGTACGGGAGCGCCCCGGCAAGGGGGCGCGGCATACGATCTTCTTGGCAAAGAAAGTGTGATGCGCGGGATTTTAAGCCAGGGCGCTCTCATCGCCACTGTCCTGCGTAAACAGGCAGGTTGAACCGGTGGCATCGCGGAGGCTCCAGAGAAAGTCGGCATCCAGCTCCGCAGGAAGGGGAAACACATTGAGGTCCGCCCTCGGCGCACTGCTGGCATAGCGGTCAAAATCGCCGTCGGCGACATGGGCGGCCGTACTGGCAGGCAGCCTCGCGAGATCCACCAGACGGTCGAGGAATTTTCTCGCCTTCTCTTTCTCTCCCGCTTTTTCAACCGCCGCGATCACGGTCAACTCCGCATCCTCCCAGCTATCCAGCATGCGGTAGGCCAGCAGGATGGCCAGGTCCAAGTCCTGGAAGTCCATTTTCATACTCCACTCTGGCCCCTGGTCCGGAATCCACAGGTTGATTCTCTTGCGTCGCCCGAGGCCCGCTGTTTCGTGCCGCACCAGCAAAGAGACGCCCATCCGCTGGCGCCCGGCCTCCCGGATCAATTCCTGCAGTGATTCATGGGTTTCCTTTCCCCTGGGCAGTTGCAGGAACAGCAGGTTGGGCCGGAAGAAAGAACCCGCCAGTGCCTGCATGCCAATGCGCACACCGTCGGGAAAGCTTTCACTGACCAGTACTGTCGAGATGGTGAAGATATTGTCGCGGGTGAATGCGTGCTGCGTATCGACCAAGTGTCCCTCGAGTTCCTCTGCGCGGTCGGCGGGCGCGATGCCCAGTAACTTGATGGAACCCACCGGATAGGCCAGCTCACCGACGAACTGGAATGCGCCCCGCAACCGTTCAGGTTCACTCACCGGCATCAGGATGTTTGGCTTCCAGGCCCGCTCTGCGCCGCCCTGTGGCGGCGTGATCTTTTTCTCAGCCCACTCTGCCAATGCAGTGCACAGGCAGCTGCGTGCGTCGCCCGAGGGCGCAGTCACCCTGCTGCTGGACATTCCTTGGCGCCTCGGAATCGACACCGCCGGCGCTCTCCGGTTTGTCCACGCCTTGATTGCCCGGCCCGGGGACGCCAGATTGATCTTGCTCGGAATCTTTCACATGCTGGCACGATTCAGAAGTTTTTCAGCTTTCACTTTGATTGAAATCTGCTGGTCGCAGTCTTTCATTTTTTCTTGTTTCTAATAGTCTTTAACGTTAGTGAAAATTGCTCTGCACTGTGCTTTTCACTGGATGCTTTCCAAGCAGCAGCGTAGCCATGGAGATTCGCATGACCGATCCCGTCAGAAATCTAAAAAGTCAGGTGTTGTCCAGTGACTGGTCAAGATTTGAAAAATACACATTCGAATTTCGGAATCCGGAAGGGACGTGGGAAATCCAGCAGCGAGAGGTCTACGACCGGGGCGATGGCGCGGTGGTCTTGCTATACAACCCAGATAAGCAATCGGTGGTGCTTACCAGGCAATTCAGGCTGCCAACCTTCCTCAACGGCAATCAATCGGGACTTATGATTGAGGCCTGTGCTGGTGCCCTGGAGGGCGAAGATCCACAGATGTCCGCTATTCGTGAGGCCAGAGAAGAGACCGGTTACAGTATATCGGCGGTAGAGAAAGTGTTTGAGGTCTATATGTCGCCTGGATCGGTGACTGAAAAGCTTTACTTCTATATCGCGCGGTATCAGGAAGACGATCAAGTCTCCGGTGGGGGCGGGCTGGATACAGAACAGGAATATATCGAGGTCATGGAATTACCATTCGACCAAGCGTTCTGCATGATTGGGAATGGTGAAATTCGAGATGCCAAGACGATTATGTTGCTCCAGCACCTGAAGATTTCTCGGCTAATGGAGGGATAGTTAGGCCCCGGGTCGCCCCTGATTTTTGAATATAGCGAAATACCTGCGTTTACACTCGTGAAAGAGCGGCTTACCCCGCATCTGGGGGTGGGCAGCTCCAGGCAGAGAGCTTGTGCACCCGCCGATTGCTTGGAGTGAGTGCAGTCACTGTTTTTATCAGTGGGATATCGGCTTCGATCACGTTGATAAGGATAGACGCTCAAGTGAGATCATTCAGTATCCCGCTGGTAAATATTCAACGTGTTGCACCTGCAGCAATAATTCCAAGCATAGCGGTGCCGATGGTAGCAGGTCGAGTTAGCCGGCACTCTTGGCCGAGCGCAGGGGTTCATACCTTCAGTGGCTTTGCAAGGCCGTGGTCAATCCGCGAGACGATGGACTGATTACGTTCTTCTCGCGATCGGTCGCGAATGATCCAGGCATTGAGGTATCAACCGGAAACGGCTCCATACGCGGCTCGCATCTTGAGTTTTGCTGCTGCGCTATAGTCCACGGCTTCGGTGGTGGCTACCATTAAATGGTAAAGAGTGCTGGCTGGAGCCAGGTTATTGATCACCCGGTTCTCTGTGTCAAGCTGGTCGACATAGAGGCCGGGAATTTTCTTGTCAAAGTAGTATTCGAAGAGCAGATAAATGCCACGCGCGGCATGAGCTTCTGCCTGCTGGTCGCCTTTGCTTGCCTGGCAAAGGCTCGCCTTGATTAGCTCGGTGAGTGGCCAACAACGCTTGCTGGCTTTGAGTATTCTGCCCTGGGGGGAGACGGCGTCGTAAATCAGGCCGGTTTCAGGTTCCATTCCCAGCTCCAGCGCGCGCCTGTACAGGGTTTCGGTATAGCGCCCGACGGGTGCGCCACTGCGCTTGCTGTATTGATGTAGCAGCCAGACCCATTCGAGCATATGTCCAGGTTCGACTTCCTGGCCTTCGTCTTCGCTAATTGGACTCCAGTCTTCACGGAAATATTCCAGCAGGACTCCGTTATGGCTGTCATAAAAACTGTTTTCAAACAGTGCGAAAATTTCACCGGAACGGGCCAGCCAGCGGCCATCGCCAGTAACATCGTAGAGGGCGATAAAGGCCTCAAGTAAATGCATATGGGGATTTTGCCGGCGAGTTCCGGTGCTGTAATCTCCCTCCAGCCAGCCGCCTCTGGGACCTTTAATGTACTCGTCCAGGTGCTGAATCAGCGCCTCTGACTTGCGAAGTGCTGTGACGTCATTGAACGCGCGAAATCGCCAGGCACAGGCCAGAAGAAAAAAGGCTAAATCATAGACATCCTGACGCGGGTCGTGGATACCATTCTGGCTGTTGAGTACGTGTACATAAACATCTGGTGCACTGGGGTGTTGTGCGTAGCGGGCAACGAAGCGATCGAGATCTGCCACGATAGCGTCCGCACCTGCCACCCAGCCGCGTCGGCTTGCGCACGACAGCACAAACATCTGTCTCGCCTGGACCCTCACCCGCTTGGGGCAATCGGTGTCGGGGAGTCCGTGTAAGTTAAGGCGTTCGTGGGCGCAGCCACTTGCGCGGTCAAAGCCTTTTTCCACCCAGAGAGGGAGGGCGGCGGTTGTCATCCACCTCTCCAGCTGCTGTGCCCAATGATTAATATTGAGAGCCATGAGATTGGTCTTTTGGCAATGTACTGTGGTTAGTAACCGGTTACATTGTCTTGGCAAGTGCTGCCTCCCGGTTTTAAGTCGGCATTATGCAGTATAGTGTAACCGGTTACAAATGTCGGTTTGGGGACGTGCTGAGAATTGCCCTGAAACTAAGGCGGTTGATTTTCTGCCCGGGGCAGGGGGCGCATCGCCCATTGGTGCGTATATGGTCGCGCTAGCGTGGGCGGGGTGGCGTGCTTTTCCGCACCACGAAATCGTAGGGCAGTACGGTTTCAGTCTGCTGTAGTTCCTGACCCTCAATCAGTTCCAGCAGGGTGTTGAAGCTGGCTCGACCCAGCTCTTCTGCGGGCTGGGCGACGGTCGTCAGGGGCGGGTCGCTGTAACGGGCAAATTCGATGTCGTCGAATCCGGTGATGGACATTTCCTCCGGCACTCGGATCCCTGCCGTTTTCAGTCCTTTAATGCAGCCGATCGCCATCTCATCATTCATGGAGAAAATGGCGGTGGGACGGTTCTTCATGCGTGCAAAATGGTTGGCTGCCATCAGGCCAGAGCCCATGGTGAAGTCGCCATTTACGAGCAGATCTTCATCAAACGGGATTCCCGCACGCTCCAGGCTGGCCCGATATCCCCGCAGGCGATCCCGGGAGTGCGGGTTAGCCGCAAGCCCCGCCAGCACGCCAATTCGCTCGTGGCCTTGCGCAATGAGGTAATTGACCACCTCTTCGGCGGCGCCCGCATTGTCGATACGAACGGAAGGGTAGGGGGTATCTTCACAGCCGGCGGCGGAGACAATCGGGATATCGGCCTTCGGCTGCAGGGACTTGCCCGGAGTATGTGGGCGAAGCTGAAGAATGCCATCGGCTTGGCGTGTCTCTACCAGCCGTGTGTACTCCTCTTCGCGCGCACTCGAGTCGCGGGTGTCGCCGAGCAGTACGCTGTAGCCCTTCTGCTGGGCCGCATCTTCAATCCCCCGAATCACGGTGGCGAAGAAGAGGTTGGAGAGGTTAGGCACCAGAACAACGATCGAATAGGCTCGGGCCGCGCGGAAATTACGCGCCATCATGTTTGGGCGGTAACCCACCTTTTCAACGGCCTCATGAACCTTGCGCAGCGCTTCCTTGGAAACTTTTTCCGGTGTGCTGAGTGCCCGGGATACAGTGGCGATGGAGACGCCCGCTACCCGCGACACTTCCCTAATGCTCGACATAGTTTTTGACCATCGGTGTCTGGATTGCCGCTAAGTGAGCCTGGGCCGGCTCACCTGGGGCGCTGAAAAGTTACCGGAAAAAGTAACAAAGCTCTAGCAAATTTGGGTGTAACCGGTTACATTGGTGTTTCAGGCGGCCTGCTATGGGGTTACTTCGGGTCGCCCTTAATAATAAAGAGCGCTGGCTCATTGCCGCGCCAAGCGATGATAGATGAGAAGAGTTGCCTATGAGCCTTGCACCAATAGACCTGCTGGTTATCGGGCTGTATTTGTTGGCGTCGCTGTTTATCGGGTTCTGGGTGTCCCGTAAGGCTTCGGAAAACATTCAGAGCTACTTTCTTGGTGGTAACAAACTGCCCTGGTACTACCTGGGGCTTTCCAACGCGTCCGGGCAGTTCGATATCTCGGGCACCATGTGGATGGTGTACCTGCTGTTCATTTATGGCCTGAAAAGTATCTATATCCCTTGGCTGTGGCCGGCATTTAACCAGGTTTTCTTGATGGTTTTCCTGTCCATCTGGCTACGCCGCTCCGGCGTCATGACTGGTGCTGCCTGGATTCGCTTTCGGTTTGGCGAGGGGCGCGGCGCCGAGCTTTCTCATTTGGTCATTGTCGGGTTCGCGCTTTTGGTGGTGCTCGGCTATCTCGCCTACGGCTTCGTCGGTATTGGAAAATTTGCTGCCGCGTTCATGCCCTGGCAGCTTTCGGCAGATGCACACAACAACGAGATTTTCTATGGCCTGATCCTGACCGCGATCACTGCAGTGTATGTCGTGAAAGGCGGTATGTTCGGGGTGGTGCTCACCGAGGTGATGCAGTTCGTCATCATGACTCTTGCGTGTGTAGCTATTGGTCTGATTGCCATGTATCAGGTTTCTCCGGAGATGCTTCGCGCTGCAGTACCGGAAGGCTGGTTCAGCATGGGCTTCGGGCACACCCTAGACTTGGACTGGAGTGGCATTCTCGACAGCGCCAACCAGCGTATCGTTGACGATGGCTGGTCCCTGTTCTCCGTATTCTTCATGCTGGTTCTGCTGAAAGGGATTCTGCAGAGTATGGCTGGGCCGGCACCCAACTATGATATGCAACGTATTCTGTCTGCCCGCACCCCGGTTGAAGCAGCGAAGATGAGCTGGCTGGTAAATCTGGTGCTCCTCTTTCCGCGTTACATGATGATCACAGGCCTGACTATTTTAGCCCTGGTGTTTTTTGTCGGCGATCTGCGGGCGATGGGTGATAGTGTGGACTTTGAGCAGATTTTGCCCTTTGCGCTCGCCAATTATGTGCCTGCAGGACTACTCGGGTTAGTGGTGGCAGGGCTGTTAGCCACCTTCATGTCGACTTTTGCCGCAACCACAAACTCGGCACCTGCCTACGTGGTCAACGATATTTACAAGCGCTATTTCAACAAAGACGCCGATGAAAAGACCTATGTTCGGATGAGCTACCTGGTGTCTATTACCTTTGTGATTTTGGGCACTGGTATCGGCCTGTTTGCACCGTCTCTGAACTCTATCATCCTCTGGATTGTAAGTGCTCTGTACGGTGGATACACCGCGGCGAACATCCTCAAATGGTATTGGTGGCGCATGAACGGCTTCGGATACTTTTATGGCATGCTTGCCGGCCTGCTGACTGCTATCCCCATGATGTTCACCAATATTTCACCTCTCTATGCATTCCCTGCATTGTTTGCTCTATGTATGACCGCGAGCATCGCCGGCTCCTTGTTGACGAAGGCGGATGACATGGAAACCCTGAAGGCCTTTTACTTTAAAACTCGTCCCTGGGGCTTCTGGGGTCCCGTGCACCAGGCCTTGCTGGCTGAGCGACCCGACCTCAAGCGTAACAACGACTGCAAACGTGATTTGATCAACTGTGCGGTCGGTCTTGTATGGCACACCGCACTGACTGCCGCACCAATCTTTATGGTCATAAAGCAGTGGTCAGAGTTCACCATCGCGTTGGCCGTGATTGCGTTGACCAGTTATCTGCTGTGGAGAAACTGGTACCGGCTGATGCGAGATGATCCCGATGCAGAACTGGGCGAGCAAATCCAAATGTCGGGATCGAGCTCAGGGCGCGGTCCGGTAGCTGCCACGGTTTAAGCCGCTTACATCGCCTGCATGGAAATGATTTGCCGCCCAGGTGTTATCTGTGACAACAAACCATCATCGAAAATTACAATTTGCCGAGTGAATTATGTCTAGCCATCTGGAAAGAGTCCGCGCTCTGATTGCACAGCAGGAAGCCCGGTTGACCATTAAGAATGAACCGCTGGCAGGTGGGAATGGCATTTACCAGCGCTGGAAGAACCCCATTATCACCCGCCACCATGCACCTGTTAGCTGGCGATATGACCTGAATGAGGCCAGCAATCCATTCCTGATGGAGCGCCTCGGTGTGAATGCCACCCTGAACTCCGGAGCCATTAAGCTGGATGACAGATTTGTGCTGGTTGTTCGCGTGGAAGGTGTGGACCGAAAATCCTTCTTTGCGGTGGCAGAGAGTTATAGCGGCGTGGACAACTTTCGCTTTTGGGACAAGCCGGTGCTAATGCCGGAAACCGAAGACCCGGATACCAACGTCTATGACATGCGGCTGACCCGGCATGAAGATGACTGGATTTACGGTCTGTTCTGCACCGAGCGCAAGGATACTTCAGCGCCACACGACACTACGGCAGCAGTTGCCCAGTGTGGAATCGCCCGTACCCGCGATCTACAAGTCTGGGAGCGCTTGCCGGATCTGGTGACCCACAGTGGCCAGCAGCGCAATGTGGTTTTGCACCCGGAATTTGTCGCCGGAAAATATGCGCTTTATACCCGCCCACAGGATGGGTTTATCAGTGTGGGCAGCGGTGGTGGTATCGGCTGGGGGTTGACCGACTCCATGGAGAAAGCGGAGATACGGGAAGAAGTGCTGGTAGACAGCAAGAAGTATCACACCATCAAGGAAGTAAAAAATGGTCAGGGGCCTGCTCCAATCAAGACTGATCGA
The DNA here is from genome assembly GCF_001750105.1 of Microbulbifer aggregans. Lineage (NCBI taxonomy): Bacteria > Pseudomonadati > Pseudomonadota > Gammaproteobacteria > Cellvibrionales > Microbulbiferaceae > Microbulbifer > Microbulbifer aggregans. The sequence continues at coordinate 3,716,094 of NZ_CP014143.1, read as the reverse complement.
GGTTGGCTGCACCTGGCTCACGGGGTACGCAATACCGCAGCGGGCCTGCGTTACGTGCTCTACATGTTTATGACCCATCCCGACCGCCCATGGGAAATCACGCACTTGCCGGGAGGTCACTTCATTGCACCTGAGGGCAGAGAGCGTGTTGGCGATGTATCCAATGTCGCCTTTGCGAACGGCTGGATTGAGGACAAAGGGAAGGTGTTCATCTACTACGCATCGTCTGATACCCGCATGCACGTCGCCACTTCCACAGTCGAGAAGCTTGTGGACTACTGCATGAATACACCGGAAGACGGCATGCGCTCTGCGACTTCGGTGGCAACTCGCATCGAACTGATTGAACGTAACGCCGCGATACTAAGGGATCTGTGATGGCGCTTTCGCTAAATAACATGGGAGGCATCACCCCAATGCAAGTTACTCGCGTCGCGCAGTCGGATACTGGCCTGACGAAGTATTTGCCGGAGTTTCGTCGGCAGTTGATCCTCATTGGGGAGTGGTGGAAAAGCCACTCCGTCGATGAGGTGCATGGTGGTTTTCTCGGTGAGGTGTGTGCTGCCTGCAGTCCGGTTCCACAAGCAGACAAAGGCATTGTGCTCAATGCGCGTATTCTCTGGTTCTTCAGCGAACTGTGCCTGCAGTTAAATGAAGACCCGGAAGCCGATCGCTCCTCGATCGAGGAGTATCGTACTCTGGCGACTCGCGCGTATGACTATCTTGCAACAAGGTTCAACGACCTGACTTGCGGTGGTGCGTTCTGGTCACTTGATTGCACCGGTAAAGTGAAGGAAGGTAAAAAGCAGACTTACGCACAGGCATTCAGCATTTATGCCTATGCCAGCTACTACCGCCTGACCGGTGACACGCGCGCGCTGGATCTTGCGTTGTCTTACTTCCGCTTGATTGAACAGCACTGTGTAGACCGCGAGCTGGGAGGATACCTGGAGGCTGTGACGAGGGAGTGGAAACCGGTAACTGACTACCGGCTCAGCGACAAGGACCTGAACGTCCCGAAGACCATGAATAATCATCTTCATGTTCTCGAGGCCTATACCGCGCTATATCGCATCTCTCCTAATGAAGAGGTTGCCATAGCCCTGAAAAACAGCATCGACTGGTTCTGCGGGAGAATCTTCAATCAAGAGAATGGCCACCTGCGGCTGTTTTTAGAGCATGACTGGCGAGATGTCTCCGCGAGCTATTCCTATGGCCACGATATTGAAGCAAGCTGGCTGCTGGCGGAAGCACTGGAGGTTCTGGGCGACACCTCATACTCAGAAAAATACCGTGCGACAGTAGAGGCGCTGGGACGATCCTGTGTAGAAGAGGGCATCGGTTGCCTGGGACAGGTGCTCGATACTTTTGATTTCGAAACTCGGTCCCGACACCTGGACTCTGAATGGTGGGTTCAGGCCGAAGCGCTGGTGGGCTTTCTGAATATGTGGCAGACCACGGGGGAGGCCCGCTTCAAGACCGCGTTCGAGAATGTGTGGACGTTTATCAAAAACCACCAAATTGACTGGAGCCAGGGTGAGTGGCTGTATTACGCCGCTATTGACCGGGTTAAAGCACATCAGGGTTACAAACTTGGATTCTGGAAGGGCCCCTACCACAATGGGCGCGCCATGATGGAAGTACTGCGACGTCTCGAGAGTATCGGCACGGCAACGACAACTGAATCACAGGAGCTGAAAGGAAGTGCGGCGACTGCATAACACTTTAATGGTTTTCACTGGCGTCCTGCTTCTGGGGGGCTGCGAACTTGCTGATTCCCACTCGTTGCCGGACCATTGTCTGGTCCCTGCAGCAAATCCTAATGTGGAGCCATTTTCAGGGTTTCAGCATTTCGTCACGCGCGATGGCATCCGGCTGCTGGACGGCGATCGGCCGCTACGATTTATCGGGCTGCACGCCACGGAGCTCCATCGTATTGAAGATGATGTAGCCTCTGCAGGTAGCAGCATTGGAAAGGCGGATCACTTCCGCTGGCCCACCGCCAGGGAGCAGAATAACTGGATTCAGGCACTGGTCTACAGCGGTCATACAGTTTCCAGGATTTACACTTTATCCGTTGATGACATAACCTTGCCCGAGTCCGTGCGGGCTAATATGCCAGCTCATATTGTGCAGAGCCCGGAAACCGGAAATGTCGCCCTCAATGAAGAGGCGATGCGGGTTATGGACCGCATGATCTATCTTGCGGACACCCATGGATTGCGCCTCATCATCCCGGTGATTGACCACTGGAGCTGGTGGGGCGGCAAGCGTGAGCTGGCGCAGATGATGGGGGAGGTCGATCAGGATACCAAGGAAGGCGGCCCGCTCTACGACACGGAAAGTAAAACATACGCAGCCTACCAGCACATTATCGAGCAACTGGTCAGTCGCAAGAATACATGCACCGGTCGTGAGTACCGCGAGGAAAAGGCCATTATGGCCTGGGAAACCGGTAATGAACTCCGCGGCACCAACCAGGAATTTCTCGCAGAGACCGCGGCGCTGTTCAAAAAACTCGCCCCCAATCAGCTGGTGGTTGACGGTGATCAGCAGGCCGACTATGTCAATGCACCCGGTTCTGCAAGTATCGATCAGGGAGAATTTTTGGGGTTGAAAGATCCCAACGTCGATATTCAGTCTAATCACTTTTACGGCCAGTATCTGTCTGCTGACGAGATACGTAAGCAGGCGGCTCTGGCGGAGAAATACAATAAGCCCTTGTTTATTGGTGAGTACGGGCTGCAACCAATCGACACAATGCGGCTCGTAACCGACGCCTGGCTGGAAGAGCCTGGGATCGCCGGTGGGTTGGTTTGGGGATATCGGGGGCATCGTGAAGTTGGTGGCTTCTATTGGCACAATGAATCCAACGGTCATATGAGCTATCACCTGCCAGGTTTTGCAGTGAACGATGGCAACAATGAGCGTGCTGTTGTCGAAATGATCCGTGCGGCACAGGCAAAGATCTCCTCCAATAAGAGAGCTCAAAAATTTTCAACTTCCTGGCCAGTCCCTCAGTCGCCATTGCTGCACCCGATTTCAGAATCCGGTGCGGTCAACTGGATGGGAGCCCCCACCGGCCGTTTCTACCGGTTGTATGTATCGTACAACGATGGTGAAGACTGGGAGTTATTCGCAGACAAGCTTCAGGATTCTGAAAATGGCTGGGATCCGGATACCATGGATCTATACACCATAAAGGGTGAGTCTGATGGCAGAAAGCCAGTATTCGTTTCCGTCGGGAAACCGCGCTGTGCCCTGTACCGGCTGACAGCGGTGAATGATTCTGGCGAATCGGGTCCATCCAATTCGCAGTCCTATTGTTTATCCCACTAATTGTGTATCCCACTAAAGGACTCCACGCAGGTATCAGTTAGCAGTCACGCTGTTGCATTCTAGTGGCTTTTATCTTCAACCTCGTCGGCTGCCACTGTTGAGGCGTATCGCAGCGGGTTTCTACTGCATTCCCAGGATAGAAATTGTGGGTGATGCTGGCCGATGAGAATCTCGGCCAGCTCCCATAGACCTCTGGAAATTGTGCTATTTCAGCTTGTTCGAATGCTTGCGGATGATCGCTAACGTACTGACGTCAGTTTCAAATACCGAGTTAAGGCCCTGGGGTTCCTGGGGGGGATCTCCCAGGAAGTCGTCGCCTGGCTTCCAGAGGTACTCCGGATTGTCGGCGCGACCATAGCCGCTGAAGGCCCAGAAGTTGGAGCCTACCAGTGGGCCGCCTGTATTGATGCTCTGCTCGATTTTTTGATACATCAGTTTCAGGAAGCGATCCCGGTATTCTGTTCCGGATTCGGGTGAAAAGCTTCCGTCGTCGCGCTCCACACCAAATTCCTCAAGAACCAGTGGTTTTTCCTGTTCCCGGGCAAAATCGATATGCTGATTCAGATAATCGGTGGCCCTCTCAATGGCCGCCGGAAAGGTACTTACCGGATTTGTGCTGTCAAACCATCCCCAGTTCTTGATCCACAGATGTACCGTGAGATAGTCGATGGCATCCGTAGCGTGGGCATCAAGATAGACTTTTGCCTGGTGTTGGGTGCCAGCGAGCCCTTCGCTGCCTGTGCTGATCAGCTGGTTCGGCGCGAGTTGGTCCAGAGCTTCCGCACTTTGGTGTGCCCAGCGTACATAGTCCCTGGCTCTTGCTGGATCGAACTTTTCCCCACCTGAGCGAGGTTCATTGGCTAGCTGCCAGGCCATTATAGTGGGGTCTTCCCGGTACGGACTGCCGGTGACCGTATTCTCTCTGTTGATCAGTTCGGCGGCCTGGTCGAGATACTGTTTCTGGCAGCGTGCGCAGCGATAAAAGTCTGTGGTGTTTTCGATGTATCCATCCCAATTACCGCTCAAATCCGGGTCATCCAGCGGAGCGTTTTGCTGCCATACCAGGTACTGTGACATGCCGCCTGACCACTGCCAGAAGTTGGTCAGGTATAGAACTGCCTTCATGTCACGCGAATGCATTTCCGCCAGCAGGCGATCCAGACCCTGAAGCAGAGAGTCATTCATCTGCCCTGGCCCCAAAATCAATGCGGGCTTCAAGCTGCGTGAGAGGTTGCTCTTCTCGGATAGTGCGAGTACCCGCAGGTTATTAATGCCCTGGGTGGCCATCAGATCCAGTTCACGGGTGAGGCGGTCGGGGTCGTTCGCCCCCAGATAGGCACCATGCCAATAATTGGCGCCGATCAAATAGTAGGGATGGCCATCCAGTTCAAACTGGCCATTGTGAACACGCACAAAAGCTCGATCTGGATCCTGCCTGGTATTTTCGATCTCTTCCATTGCCTTGTAGTCGCAGGCGGTAATTCCCGCTGCTACGCTGAGCGCGAGCACATTGAAAATCCTCATTTTATGAAACCCCTTTTTATTGATAGTCCGCATTGTTGTCGGGTCATGAGTTTCTTACGCTGCGATATTGGTTCAGCAGGCGGTTAGTGCTTTCATCAAAGGCACTACATGGTTGCTCATTGGAGATATAGGGCAGCAGGGCAGTGCAGATCTGCTTGCCCAGCTCTACGCCCCACTGATCAAAGGCGTTGATCTTATGGAGAACGCTCTGGACAAAGACTTTGTGTTCATATAGCGCAATCAGCGCCCCCAGAGTCGAGGGAGTGAGTTTGTCCATCAAGATAGTGTTGCTGGGGCGGTTGCCAGGCATGGTTTTATGCGGTGCAAGTGACTTCGCGGCGGTGTCATCCATTCGCGCCTCACCCAATTCAGTGATCGCTTCTTCGAGTGATTTCCCTACCATAAGCGCACGGCTCTGTCCCAGACAGTTGGCGACAAGGAGATCCTGATGGGCGCCGATGGGGTTGTGAGAGCGCAGCGGGAGAATGAAATCCACCGGCACCATCAAGTTACCCTGGTGCAGGAGCTGGTGAAAGGAATGCTGTCCGTTCGTGCCCTCGGTTCCCCAGATAATCGGGGAGGTAGCCTGGTGAAGACGTTCTCCCTGCAGTGAAGTGGATTTGCCGTTGCTCTCCATATCCAGCTGTTGCACGTAAGCAGGGAAATCACCTAGGTAGTGGTCGTAAGGTAACAGTGCCTGGGTCTCCGCACCCCAGAATCGCAGGTACCAGTAGCTCAACAATGCCAGAATAACCGGCATGTTTTGTTCCAGGGGTGCCTTCTGAAAGTGCCTGTCCATCTCCGCGGCACCGCGGTGAAAATCAGTAAACAGCTCGTAGCCAATCGCTAGAGCGAGGGGCAGCCCGATAGAAGACCAGATGGAATAGCGGCCACCGACCCAGTCCCACATCGGGAAAATGTGTGTAGGGCGGATGCCAAACTGCGCGATCCGGTCTGTGGCGGTGCTGATGGCGGCAAAATGACGCTCGACCGCGTCCGGGCGCCCGGTTTGTTCGATTAGCCAGTTGCGTGCCGTGTGGGCATTGGCAAGTGTCTCCTGGGTGGTGAAGGTTTTGGAGGCGACAATAAAGAGAGTGGTTTCCGGGTCGGCATTGCGCAGCTTTTGCGAGATATCACTGGCATCCACGTTGGATACAAATTGAACGTCGAGATCACGCTGTGCATAGGGTTTCAATGCGCGGCAGGTCATGGCGGGGCCCAGGTGTGATCCGCCAATACCGATATTAATGACGGTGCGAAATGGCTTATCTGTGATGCCGGAAATGAGGCCGCTGTGCACACCATGGACAAACTGCTCGATGCGTGTGAGTGTCGTTTCGACCTGAGCCCGGAGTGATTCCTGCCCCGGTATCGCCCCACGCAGGAGCGGATGCAGCACTTGGCGTTGCTCGGTCGTATTGATCGGCTCTCCCCGGAACAGCGCGTCTCTGTGCGCTTCCAGCTGGTGGGCTCGGGCAAGCCCAACGAGGGCAGCCATAGCGCTCCGGTCAATTCTGTTTTTTGAAAAGTCTAAATCCAACCCCGCGGCCTGAATCTGCATCGCGCAGGCGCGATCGGGATCAAGCTCGAACAGAGTTGTCATCGCAGTGCCTGAGAGCCGTTTTTGCTCTTCAATCAGGCGCTCTCTCAAAGAGTTTCGTTCTGGAATGTTCACGATTGCCTCGTTCTGTATCGTTGGGAGCTTCTCTCCCGGTTGTACCGTTGCCTGCAACAGGGTTGGATCAGGCTGTCATTCAACCACATTATGTAACCGGTTACATATTCTGGCGTAAAATTCTGCTCTTTACTGGTGCAGTGGAGGAAAATGTTTGCACTCCGGAGGTGCTTGTAATAATCTTTGAATGGAACCGGTTACATCGGTGGGGTAACGAAGCGCCACCAGCTTTTTTAGGGTTGAGCTGTAACCGGTTACATTGCGGGCTTGTCCCGGCTGCAATGATGGCGAGGCGAAGTTTCACTTCGCCCGGGCTGCGCTCGAATGGCGCGCAGTCGCTACACGATAATAATTGAGGGAAAACAAAATGCTGGCAAAACAACTGCCGTTTGCACCTGCGATTCTGGCTACGAGTGTTGCCGCCTATGGCCTGTTGGGCGCTCAGTTTGCGTTCGCACAGGAGGGGGCGGGTCAGATTGAAGAGGTGGTGGTGCAAGGGATTCGCATGTCTCAAGAGACTGCGGTCAACATCAAGCGCAACGCCACTTCCATCGTCGACTCGATTGTGGCGGAAGACATCGGCAAGCTGCCGGATGTGACCATTTCAGACTCGCTGCAGCGTATTACCGGTGTTCAGGTTCGCCGCAGTGCCGGTGAGGGTGGCGCCATCAACGTGCGCGGCATGCCGCAGGTATTGACCACACTCAATGGCGAATCCTATCTGGGTGCCGGCTCTGTAACCACGGTGCAGCCCAACTTTAATGATATTCCTGCACCGCTATTTGCCGGTGCCGACGTGCACAAATCTCCCACCGCCTCAAAACTATCTGGTGGTATCACCGGTATGGTGAACCTGCGCACTCATCGTCCCATGGACTTTGATAGTGGAGTGACCACATCTTTTGCTGCAGAAGGTCAGACCGGTCGCGACTCCGGAGAAACAGACAGCGCAGTTTCGGGACTGTTTGCCTGGAACAATGACAAAGTCGGCGTATTGCTGTCCGCGTCTCTCGCCAACGTAAATCTTGCGAATTACTACAACGGCATGGCCGGTGGTGGTTCCGATGCCGGCTGGTCTGGTATGCCGCCCGAGGCGGGCACCGATGCGGATAACTGGAACTATCAAGGTAATGACATGAATGGCGATGGCGATCTCGATGACCGCTATATTGCCTACCAGGGCCACACGGCCTACAACCAGTTTGCCGAACGCGAGCGCCTGGGCCTCAACGGTTCATTCCAGGCTGATCTCGGCAATGGATTTGACCTGACAGCCGACTTCTTTCTCACGGACATGGATGAAAAAGACCGCCGTGCGGGCATCGCCATCTCCGACAAATGGCAGCAGTGGGGCTGGGCTGCGCCGCTGGTATCCAGTGAGGGTGCTGACGGGATTCAAACTGTACAGGTCTATCAGGCCGACGGCCGCCGTCTGAAATCCTACTCCGAAGTCAAAGGGACCGTTTCCGAGTCCAGCAACATCAATGTTGAACTGAATTACGATAACGGCGGTGCTTTCACCGGCGCTGCCCGCCTGGTGCACGGCCGTGCTGAACAGAACAACCTGAACAGCTACATGGACCTGGATATGGCCGACGGCAGTCAGTGGGGTGTGCAGTTCCCTGTTTACCCGGGTGGCGCCATGGCCAGTAACCCCGATGGCTATTCGGATCCCTTCCAGTCCATTGTGGTGGACTACCGCGGTGATGCTCCGCGCTGGAGCGGCGTTCCGGATCTCGTGAGGAATCTGGATGGCTATGCGGTTGGGGCCCTGTCCTCAGAAAACAACTATGATCGCGAAGGTGAAATGACCGTTGCGCGCTTCGATGGTTCTTTTGACTTTGCCGATGGCGGTCTGGTTCAGTCAGTGGATGGCGGTTTGCGCTATTCCGACCGTGATGCCAAAAATGAGCAGTTCCATCTGCTGGCACCGATTGGCGACAACAACTGCCTGGTGCGCTGGAAAGCGACCGACGTTGTGTTGGGCGGTAGCACTTGCTCCTATGGTGACGGCAGCGGAACCTTCTATACGGCTGGCAACCCGATTGCACTCTCTTCCTTCGGCAGTGATGTGCAGTGGGTGACAGATTTCGGCGGCGCTACGGGTATCCCCGGTGTATATGCGCTGAATCCCGAAGCCATGGACAATGTGCTCGCATTCCACAATTCCCTGTACCCGAACAATCAGCGCGGCATCATCCCCGGCCAGTCATACGCCGTGAACCTGCAGGAAACCTCCGCTTACCTGCAGGCTAATTTCGCTACGGAAATGGGTGTGCCTGTGAGTGGTAACTTTGGTGTGCGCGTGGTACAGACCGATCTGGAAGTCGGCCAGCGGGTAGTTGGCGCTTCGCGGGACTATGGCGCACCGGAAGTGGACGCCGGTGAGTTTGTTTCCAGTCGTTCCTACACCGATGTGCTGCCATCACTGAACCTGGCCTTCGATCTGCGCGACGACCTCAAGCTGCGTGCCGCCTATGCCAAAACCATGTCCCCGCTCAATCTGGAGCAGTGGGGTGGCGGTTTGTCTCCGACCTATGCCATCAACTCCAGCACCGGCGTGTTTGAAGTCATCTCTGCCAACTCCAACGGTAACCCGGAATTGGACCCCTGGCGTGCAGATAACTTCGATCTCTCTCTTGAGTACTACATAGGATCAGGCGTGGTGAGTGCCGGCTTGTTCCTGGTGGATATCGAAAGCTTTATCGAGCGCGGATCTGTGGCAATGGATCTACCGGACCAGGATGGGGTAGTGCGCCGTACCACCGATGTACAGACCAATGTCCAGGGTGATGGCGGCCAATTGTCCGGGCTGGAGCTTTCCGCGAAGCAGGCCTTCGACTTTCTTCCGGGGATTTGGAGTAACTTTGGTGTGGATGTGAATTATACCTACTCGCCAAGTGATTCCGGCAATGTGGATATCGAAGGAAACGACCTTCCGTTTGCAGACAACTCGGAAAAGCTGGCCAACTTCGTAGGCTGGTATGAAGCGGGGCGTCTACAGGCTCGCCTGGCATATAACTATCGCAGCGAGCGGGTGGTGGCGTTCAACCAGGTTTGGGGTACCGAAGGGTTGACGCTGATGCAGGCGCCAACCACCTATGTTGATGCCTCGGTCAGTTACGATGTCAATGACGACTTTACCGTCTATCTCAACGGCTCCAATCTCACAGGAGAAACGGAGGAGTACTACCTCCAGTGGAAAGATCAGAAGGCCTGGCAGAGCGCTTACGAGCCGCGTTACACGTTAGGTGTTCGCGCCAAGTTCTGATCGTTGTGCAAAGAAACTGCTCGCGCTTGAGAGGTCCGAGCAGTTTCCGGGTCCGCGCCTGGCGTGGACTTATCTCTCTTCCTCGAAGTTGTCGAACTCTCGACGTTGGCCTCCGGTTCGCCGGAGGCATTTTTCACGGGATTATTCCAATAAAAATTTAACTAGCCTACCTTTGCTGCTCTCCCCTGTGGTGCCACAACTCTCTTTATGGATCGCGGCGATTAGATCAGCTTTTTTTACTTCTTCTCGTATCCCTGACCAGGTATGACTTGCCCTGGCCACGCTTCAATTCGAAAAGATCAATGGCCCTGAACAGACTGCTCAGATTCTTGAAGCCATAGTTACGGCAGTCGAATGACGTCCGGTTGGAGATGTTGGAGCCGACGGCGCCGAGTTCCGCCCAGCCATCATCGTCCTCAGTGGCTTCAATGGCATGCCGCAGCAGGGTAATCAGCTTGGTGTCCGACTTGATGTTCTTGCGTTTTTCACCATTTCTCTCCTTGACCACTTCTGCTTGGTCGAGGAAGAGGAACTTGGAGCAGGCGTTGACGAAAGGTGAAGGTGTCTTGCGCTCGCCGAATCCCAGAACCACCTTGCCCTCCGCCAGGGCCCTAGTCACCATGGGGGTAAAGTCACAATCCGATGAGATGAAGCACATCACATCGATATCCTTCGTATACATCACATCCATTGCGTCGATCACCAGAGCGATATCGGAGGCGTTCTTGCCCTTGGTCAGGTCATATTGCTGCACCGGCTGGATGGCGTGCTCGTGCAGCAGTTCCTCCCAGGGCCTGAGCGTCGGTGACTTCCAGTTACCATAGGCCTTGCGGATGGTGACCACCCCGTATTTTGCTACCTCGCTCAGTACATCCTCGAATTTTCCGGCCGGCGCATTGTCAGCGTCGATGAAAAGGGCAATCTTCTGTTTGATTTCGTCCATTTTGAATCCATGGATGTATCGAGTTTGGGGGAGTTGTGCGCGAATTCTTCCGGTCTTGCCTGGAGTAGGTTCAAGCTTCTCCATTGGCCTTGGTAATGATCTCGGGCACCAAACCAGCAGGAAACAGTGATTTGGACAAGTACTGCCGGCCGCCGGATTTAGCTACCAGAATCAGTCCCAAATCGGTTTCAATGACGCGCTCTATATCAGACCACAATAGCGCTGTTTGCGTATGGGCGTTCTGGGTCTGGATACCGTCATCATTTACAGTTAAGTTCACTTCGCCGCCGGCACCCTTGCCCCACATCTGCCGTGTCAACCACCAGGCGCGCCGGAATCGAATATGGAGCAGTTCCAGAATCGCTAAAGCGATCAACATGTAACTGGCGACCTTGAGCTGCTCGGTGAACGACAGTAGGCCTGCACCGGCAGCAAACAGTAATAGCGGGAACAAGTAGTTGGGTTTGGCGCCTTTACCGTGGGGTAAAGACTGGTCGAAACACTCGGCAAGGTATTCGCGGGATAGCGTAAATTGGGTGTTAAACGGTTGCACGTGAGTCACGGGTATTTTGGGTTGCCTGTCAGGCCTGAAGTTATACCTTGCCGCAAGGATTGTCGAAAGGTGTTTTGGGCCTTCTCCAACCCTGGCGGGCTGCTTATGCGACTTCGGCAGCTTAAATGCTGAACGGCAAGGTCTCCGTCGGCTCCTGCTGGTCCCAGCCCTCGGTGAGATCAAGGGGCTGGAATGTGGTGTTCTCATCCCGGTGTGCTGTCACATCGCACTGGGCGCGGATATGCACATAGAGATTGTGGCTCCGGGGCTCCGTCTCCAGTCGGTAGATGACGCCAATGGCCGGTTCCAGCAACGGCTTGCGCAGGGCATTGTCCGCATCGACCAAAATGGTGATCTTCTTGTGGTTTTCGAGACCTTTCACTGACTTACCTGCTCTTGTTGTTGCCGTGCTCAATCAGTAACGGCGGCCAGATGATGTCTTGCGCGCCGAAAATTTACTCTGACCCCAATTATTCGGGCAAAATATACTTGCCCACATACATCACATTTAACGTTTTGGCTTATAACCACGAAATCCTCCATGTAAAGTTTTTGATTTGTTAGGCACCTTAATTATGACGCCATCTCCTTCCTGAGCTTATTACCTTCAAACTCTAGCTGTGCTCCCCCACCTGCAGCCTGTATTTTTACTCTTGAAGCAGATCCCAAAATTGCAGAAGCCAATTGGTCACCTGCCTCCATATCAGGAACAGGAGCTTCTCCCTCCCTTTCAAATAGATTTTTGGTGATACTTTCCATCAAAACAGTCGGGATGATTGTTCCTGTCGAAGTATTCCATTCTAGTGCCGTTTCTACCACCCAACTGGCTCTATCGATATCTAGCTGAAAATGTTTGAGGTGAAATTCTGCCTGTGAATGCTGCTCAAACCATCGATTAAGCCACCGAAGATAAAATACTGCTGTACCCACGCCTCCAATAGTTAATCCAAGTTGCTTAATAGCTATAATTACAGTATTGGTAGTGGTTGCCCCCTCTTGGCCTACGTAATCAAATAACTCTATTGCATACCAAATTCCCCCAGCGGCAAAGAGAGCTATTAGAAAAATGCAAAGTACATGAATTGGTGTGCGAAGCTGGTTCGTACCTGAAGTCAATTTGAACTCTGTAGATCTACTCTGAATTATTTCTTGAAGCTCTTTTCTCAAACTGCGGCGAACGTGCGTATTATCACGATCATCGATAGCTTTGATTTTTTTACCAAGCTCATCAGCCTTAGTTTCCAGAATTTCATTTTTTGCCCGATACTCACCTTCCAGCCTTTCTTTTTCTTTTTGAATATTCTGTTCGAGCGAGTTCTGCTTCTCTGAATATTGCCTTTCAAGGTTCTCTCTAAATTCAGAGCTCTTCTGTATCAACTCTTCGTTTAATGTCTCTAAGCGCTCAAGGGTAGAGATGTGCATAGCTTCAAGTTGAGCCTGTGCCTCTGGGTCACCTTTTATACTTTTTGATGAATCGAAAGAGTTGAGCTTCTTATTAAGAAAAGCAACGATGTTAATTTTGTTTTCAACAGAAACCTGATTTTGATTATTTTGACTCAAGAGGATTTCGTCAAAAACCCCAGATTTCTGTTCTGGTGTGTAGCTACCACCTCGATGAAAAGATACCGAGTAGCCTGGTATTGGAAGGCTCATAGTATCAATTATGGATGAGTTTTTAGACAGCAAGGCATCCATTTCAGTCGATGGGGAATTAGGATTGACTGCGCCTATTGAAGCAAAACCGACTGCATTTACGTTAATTTGCGCTACAGAGTATTGAGAGGCAAGATCCTTGAATACCCCCCAAACCTTCTTATCGCTTTGCCTTGGTATTTTTATCCTTTGATTCGACATCGTACTTATTCTCCTGTGTGCCTAACAGTCTATCTAAAAGCCTGTGCGGATATGAGTCTCTAGATGTAGGCACATGAGTTCAGATATGCTCACGCGGCTAATCTAGACGAAAAAAATCAACAGGGTATCTGCGAAGGGCGTCTTTTCTGAAGATAAAAAAAGCGGATGCATCTCACGATACATCCGCTTTCAATACCTCTCTTCCTGTGAGCGACTACTTTGTTGTAGTTGTCCTTGCTTTCTTACTTCTTGGTTGTTCCTGTTACCACTGCAGCGCACCGCCAGTCTGGTATTCGATAACCCGCGTTTCGAAGAAGTTCTTCTCCTTGCGCAGGTCCATGATCTCAGACATCCACGGGAAGGGGTTCTGGGCGCCGGGGAAGTGTTCCTTCAGGCCCAGCTGCGAGAGCCGGCGGTTGGCGATGAAGTGGAGGTATTCCTCCATCATGTTGGCGTTCATGCCCAGTACGCCGCGCGGCATGGTGTCGCGGGCGTAGGCCACTTCCAGCTCCATGCCTTCCAGGATCATCTGGGTCACTTCCTGCTGGAACTCGATGGTCCACAGGTGCGGGTTTTCCAGTTTGATCTGGTTGATGACGTCGATGCCGAAGTTCAGGTGCATGGATTCGTCACGCAGGATGTACTGGAACTGCTCGGCAACGCCAGTCATCTTGTTGCGGCGGCCCATGGACAGGATCTGGGTGAAGCCGCAGTAGAAGAAGATACCTTCGGTGACGGCGTAGAAGGCGATCAGGTTGCGCAGCAGCTCCTGGTCGGATTCCGGGGTGCCGGTCTTGAAAGTCGGGTCGCCGATGGACTGGGTATGCGAGAGGCTCCAGGCGGCTTTCTTGGCGACGCTCGGTACTTCGCGATACATGTTGAACACTTCACCTTCGTCCATGCCCAGGGACTCCACGCAGTACTGGTAGGCGTGGGTGTGGATGGCTTCCTCGAAGGACTGGCGCAGGATGTACTGGCGGCACTCCGGATTGGTGATGTGGCGGTAGATGGCCAGCACCAGGTTGTTCGCCACCAGGGAGTCGGCGGTGGAGAAATAGCCCAGGGAGTATTCCACGATACGACGCTCGTCCTCGGTCAGACCCTCGGGGTCTTTCCACATGGACACGTCTTTGTTCATGTTCACTTCCTGCGGCATCCAGTGGTTGGCACAGCCATCCAGGTATTTCTGCCAGGCCCAGTCGTACTTGAACGGTACCAGCTGGTTCAGGTCAGCGCGGCAGTTGATGATGCGCTTTTCATCCACCTGGATACGGGCAGCGCCCATCTCCAGCTCTTCTAGACCCGGAGCCGGATCCAGATCGGCAATGGCGGCCCGTGCGGCTTCCACGGCGTCGGAGGCCGGTGCGGTGGAAACCGTGGATTGGGCCGCGGGCGACGCCGGAGCGCTGTGGGATTCGTAGGCGGCTCCCGGTTCGGATACTTCTTTTGTCAGCGTTTCCGGCGCCGGTCGCGGTTCGGCGCTTTTCTTCGATTCTTGTGACGGCTGTTCGAATTCGTCCCAGCTAAGCATATTGTTGCCTTCCGTTTTTGAAACGTAAGAACGTTTTGTGCGTTCGAATTTTTTGTCGCTGCTCTTCGTGTACTGTTTGTGTACCTGAGAGCGCGATCCCCGAAATCTCTTTAGGTTTCGATCCAGTCCGCTGGCGCATAGCGCCAGCTTTCCGGTTCCTGTGAGAGGATTCTTTCTCATTTTGGCGCGGTAACTTCTGCGCCAGATCAATTGTGTGTTTTTCTTTTTATTTCTATTTCATTTTTCATGCCGACTCTTAGCCGGCATCTTTGGGGCGCACCCGCACCCCGGTCTTTTCTATTCCCGCCTTCTCTCCCCAGAGAAGAGCGGGGACCGGGGCCGGTGCTAGTGATCCATGCGCTTACAGAGTCAACCGCATGAACCACTTGGTCTTGGCCGCTAAGCGGTCACGACGCTCTCCCCCGAGAGACTTTCTATACCGCCAGCTTTAACAGCCGGCGGTAACTTGCCTTACTGACAGGCTTCGCAGTCCGGATCGTCCAGGGAGCAGGCCTGGGGAACCGGAGCCGCTTGTGGCTCTGCTGCCGGAGCCGGTGCTGCCGCTGCGGCGCTCGCACCGTTGCTGCCACCTGCGCTTACTGCGTTCAGGGTGCCGCCGTTCACGGTGGATTTTTCCGTGGTGGTGGCAGCCAGGGCGCGCAGGTAGTAGGTGGTCTTCAGACCGCGGTACCAGGCCATGCGGTAGGTCAGGTCCAGCTTGCGGCCGTCGGCGCCGGCGATGTACAGGTTCAGGGACTGCGCCTGGTCGATCCACTTCTGGCGACGGCTGGCGGCGTCCACGATCCAGCGCGGCTCCACTTCGAACGCGGTGGCGTACTTGGCTTTCAAGTCGGCCGGTACACGATCGATCTTCTGTACAGAACCCTCGTAGTACTTCAGGTCGTTGACCATCACCTTGTCCCACAGGCCGCGATCCTTCAGGTCGTGGACCAGGTACGGGTTCACCACGGTGAATTCGCCGGACAGGTTCGATTTCACGTACAGGTTCTGGTACGTGGGCTCGATGGACTGGGATACGCCAGTGATGTTGGCGATGGTCGCAGTCGGGGCGATCGCCATCACGTTGGAGTTGCGCATGCCCTGCTTGGAGACTTTCTTGCGCAGGCTGTCCCAGTCCAGCGTGCTGCTGGTGTCCTGCTCGATGAACTGCTCGCCGCGCTGCTCGCTCAGGATCTTGATGCTGTCCAGTGGCAGGATGCCTTTGCTCCACAGGGAGCCGTCGTAGCTCTGGTACTTGCCGCGCTCTGCTGCCAGGTCACTGGAAGCGGAGATGGCCTCAAAGCTGATGGCCTCCATGGAGGTATCGGCGAAGGCAACGGCTTCGTCGCTGGCGTAGGAGATACCGGCCTTGTACAGCGCGTCCTGGAAGCCCATCAGGCCCAGGCCCACCGGGCGGTGACGCATGTTGGAGGCGCGCGCGGTTTCCACGGAGTAGTAGTTGATGTCGATGACGTTATCGAGCATGCGCACCGCGGTCTTCACGGTCTTGGCCAGCTTGGCCTGATCCAGCTTGCCGTCTTCACCGATATGCTGCGCCAGGTTCACGGAACCCAGGTTACACACGGCGATCTCTTCGTTCGCCTTGGTGTTGAGGGTGATCTCGGTGCACAGGTTGGAGCTGTGAACCACACCGGCGTGCTGCTGCGGGCTGCGCAGGTTGCAGCTGTCCTTGAAGGTGATCCAGGGGTGGCCGGTTTCGAACAGCATGCCCAGCATCTTGCGCCACAGGTCTACCGCACGCACTTTCTTGTGCAGCTTCAGCTTGCCTTCGGCGGCCAGCTTCTCGTAGTGCTCGTAGCGCTCTTCAAACGCGGTGCCGAACAGGTCGTGCAGGTCCGGGCAGTTGGCCGGGGAGAACAGGGTCCACTCCTTGTCCTCGAAGACTCGCTTCATGAACAGGTCGGGTACCCAGTTGGCGGTGTTCATGTCGTGGGTACGACGGCGGTCGTCACCGGTGTTCTTGCGCAGCTCGAGGAATTCCTCGATATCCAGGTGCCAGGTTTCCAGGTAGGCACAGACGGCGCCCTTGCGCTTGCCGCCCTGGTTTACCGCTACGGCGGTGTCGTTGGCCACTTTCAGGAACGGTACAACGCCCTGGGACTTGCCGTTGGTGCCCTTGATGTAGGAACCCAGGCTGCGCACCGGCGTCCAGTCGTTACCCAGGCCACCGGCCCACTTGGACAGCATGGCGTTGTCCTGGATTGCGCCGTAAATGCCGTGCAGGTCGTCCGGTACTGTGGTCAGGTAGCAGGAGGACAGCTGCGGGCGCAGGGTGCCGGCGTTGAACAGGGTCGGCGTGGAGCTCATGTAGTCGAAGGAGCTCAGCAGGTTGTAGAACTCGATCGCGCGCGCGTTCTTGTCTTCTTCATTGATGGCGAGGCCCATGGCGACGCGCATGAAGAAGATCTGCGGCAGCTCGAAACGGATGTCGTTGCTGTGCAGGAAGTAGCGGTCGTACAGGGTCTGCAGGCCCAGGTAGCTGAACTGGTGATCGCGCTCGCCCTTGATGGACGCGCCCAGTTTCTCCAGGTCAAAGGTGGCCAGTGCCGGGTCGAGCAGTTCCAGCTCGATACCCTTTTCCACGTACGCGGGCAGGGTGGCGGCGTAAAGCTCGGCCATCTCGTGGGCGGTAGCGCGCTCGGCCACGCCGAGGAAACGCAGTGCCTCGGAACGCAGCTTGTCCAGCAGCAGGCTGGCGGTGGCGTACGTGTAGTTGGGTTCACGCTCCACCAGGGTGCGGGCGGTGATCACCAGTGCGGTGTTGATGTCGTTTTCGGAAACGCCGTCGTAGAGGTTCTTCAGCGCCTCGCTGAGGATGGCTTCGCCGTCCACGTCTTTCAGGCCTTCACAGGCTTCGCTGACGATGGTGCGCAGGCGCTCCATGTCCAGCGGGATCAGGGTGCCGTCTTCCAGCTTTACGCGGATGCTCGGATGGGCATCGGCAGGCGCGGTAGCGGCTTGCTTCTGCTGTTCTTTCTCGGCGCGCAGGCGGGCGTGCTCTTCACGGTAGAGAACGTAGTCGCGGGCGATCTTGTGCTCACCGGAACGCATCAGGGCCAGTTCCACCTGGTCCTGGATTTCCTCAATGTGGATAGTGCCACCGGAGGGCATACGGCGCTTGAAGGTGGCAGAGATCTGGCCCACCAGCTCCCGCACCTGGTCGTGGATACGGCTGGAAGCCGCGGCAGTGCCGCCCTCGACGGCGAGAAACGCCTTGGTGACAGCAACGGAGATTTTGCTGTCGTCGTAGGGGACCACGGTGCCGTTGCGCTTGATAACGCGAATCTGGCCCGGTGCTGTGGCAGCCAATGAAGTGCTGCCGGCCTGTTCCTTGGTAGTGCCCGGCTTTTCCGAAGGCACGGACTGAGAGCGCCCTGTCTCTGTGTGCATGAAGATCTCCGCAAGAAAGAGTTGTACTGTTTTTTGTTCCGCTGCTGCCCCGTAGGACAGCGCCCCCGAACGGCGGCCTTGTGATTGCGGCACGGGTCCGTCGTTTTGCAGTGGTACCGCGGTGGTGCCGGATGCCACTGGTATTACAGGCCGCTTGATGGCCGGATTTCCCCCCGAAGGTCTACCGGCCTGTGCCTGCGGCGGACAATCCTTTCCGCCTGTTTACCTCTGAAATCGCTTGGATAAGCTGCGTCTGAATGTTGGCGTCCACTGCCGGGTAAAAACCCGAGACGTTGCAGTGCGCCGGAGCTGGATTGCGTGCCACCTGCGTTGGGGCGGTATCCGGCTCTCACCCCAATATATTGGGGTAGCTGCTCGACTGGGCAACAAGATAATGCGGTGAGGGGTCTAATTCAAGGCGGATAAGTCTGTGGTTTTTTGTGGATAACTTGTGGGGATTTGGTGAACGTCAGTAGTTACTCGGGCGCCAGCGCCCGCCATTACTGGGGGTGGTTAAACCCTGTACAGCCCATCCACAGGGGGCCGAGATTCTAAGAATTTTTTTTAATAATCGAGGCCCCTTAAATTAACCAGAGCAATAACAATTTTGCACTGTACAGTCTTTGTGCAGAGGGGCGATAAAATGGCGCCAAAGGACCAATAAAAAATGCGCGCTGCTCGTTTTTTGAGCGGCGCGCATTCCATCGGTCTGGTCAAAAAATCAGCGGCTGTTTTCCTGCAGAAACTCCATCAGCGCCTTCTGCGCGTGCAGGCGGTTTTCCGCCTCATCCCACACCACAGAGATACTTTCGTCCTCCAGTAGCTCGCCGCTCACTTCTTCACCGCGGTGGGCGGGCAGGCAGTGCATGAAGACGGCGCGTTCATTGGCGTGGCTCATCAACTCGTGGTCCACCAGGAAGCCTTCGAAGGCCTTCAGGCGCACCGCCTGTTCTGTCTCCTGGCCCATGGAGGCCCAGACATCGGTCGCCACCCAGTCAGCGCCGCGTACGGCATCCACCGGCTTGCGCACGATGGTGACCCGGTCACCGGCGGCGGCGAGGACGGCCTCGTCCGGTTCGTAGCCCTCGGGGCAGGCGATGCGCAGTTCAAAGTCGCACTGGCGGGCGGCGTTGATGTAGGAGTTGCACATGTTGTTGCCGTCGCCCACCCAGGCCACCACCTTGCCGGTGGGACTGCCGCGATGCTCCACGTAGGTCTGGATGTCCGCCAGCAGCTGGCAGGGGTGGAAGCTGTCGGATAGGGCGTTGATCACCGGTACCTTTGAGTAGGCAGCGAAGCGCTCCAGCACGTTGTGGCCGAAGGTACGGATCATCACCATGTCGACCATGCGGGAGATCACCCGGGCGCTGTCCTCGATGGGTTCACCGCGGCCCAGCTGGGTATCGCGGGGGGAGAGGAACAGCGCGCTGCCGCCCATCTGCGCCATGCCGGCTTCGAAGGAAACCCGGGTACGGGTGGAGGACTTCTCGAAGATCATGCCCAGCACCTTGTCGCGGAAGGGCTCGGTGGCAATCCCCTGATTGCGCAGCGCCTTGAGTTCGATGGCGCGCTCAATGACGCTGTTGATTTCCTCTCTGGACAGGTCCATCAGGCTGAGAAAATGTCTTATGGCCATGGTGTTTCCCCTTGATTCAGGCCGCTTCCCGGGCAAATTGTTGTATCAGTGCGGAGACCGTCGCGACAGTCTCCACGCTCTCTTGGTCGGTCATTGTCAGCGGCGGCAGCAGGCGTACTACGTTGCCGGCCGTGACGTTGATCAGCAGGCCCTCTTGCCTGGCCCACTCCACCAGCTCCCCGCAGGGACGGTCGAGCTCGATGCCGATCAGCAGGCCGAGCCCGCGGATCTCTTTTACCGCGTTGCAGTCGGCCAGTGCTTCGCGCAACTCTACCAGCAGTTGCTCGCCGAGTGTGGCCGCGCGCTCGATCAGCTTTTCATTTGTTAGGGTTTCCAGCACCGCGAGGCCGGCACGACAGGCGAGCGGATTACCGCCAAAAGTGGAGCCGTGGGTGCCGGCGGTAAACAGCTGCGCGGCCTGGCCCCGAGCCAGGCAGGCGCCGATGGGCACGCCGTTACCGAGCCCCTTGGCGGTGGTCACCACATCCGGCAGCGCGTCGCCGTGCTGGTAGGCAAACAGTTTGCCGGTGCGGCCGTTGCCGGTCTGGATTTCGTCCAGCATCAGCAACCAGTCCTGTGCGTCACAGATCTTTCGCAGCTGGCTGAGGTAGTCAGGCGCGGGCACGCGGATACCGCCCTCGCCCTGCACCGGTTCCACCAGGATAGCGACGATATCGTCGTGGGCCGCGGCCATTTCCTCCACGGCGTTGACATCGTCGAACGGTATGCGCAGGAATCCCTCGGGCAGCGGTGCAAAGCCCGCCTGGACCTTTTCGTTGCCGGTGGCGGTGAGGGTGGCGAGGGTGCGGCCGTGGAAGGCGCCCTGCATTACCAGGATTTTGGGTACAGCCAGGCCGCGCTCGTTGCCGAGTCGGCGGGCCAGTTTGATGGCCGCCTCGTTGGCCTCGGCGCCGGAGTTGGAAAAGAACACATTGTCCATGCCGGACAGCGACACCAGCTTTTCCGCCAGCTGTTCCTGCGCCGGGATGTTGTAGAGGTTGGAGACGTGCAGCAGGGCGCCCGCCTGCTCCTGAATGGCGGCGGTCACGGCCGGGTGGCAGTGGCCGAGGCCGCAGACGGCGATGCCCGAGAGGGCATCCAGGTATCGTCGGCCGGAGTCATCCCACACATAGCTGCCTTCGCCCCGGACCAGGGTCAGGGTCCTCTCGCCATAGTTGTGCATCAGTGCGGGTGTGGCCACGGTACGTCTCCTCTATCTATAAGAACGGGCCTGAATCGCCGGATCCGCAGAAAGTGCGGAATTTGTGCTGGTGACCAGCAGTTTCCCCGGGAAAGCCGGCAATACTAGCACAAGGTCGTAGTCGGGCCAGCGGTCGCCGGTGGAAAAAAGCCAGCTTTCGTACCTCGTTGCACACTAGGGTACAATGCCGGCCTGCGCGCGACTGCCCAGCGCCGGTGCCGCGCCCAACAGATCAAACGGACCCATTACCCGAGGTTAGTCTTCCCTATGGATACACTGGAAAACATCAAGCAGCAGATCGCCGATAACGCCATCCTGCTTTATATGAAGGGCAGTCCCAACGCGCCCCAGTGCGGCTTTTCCATGCGCGCCTCCCAGGCATTGATGGCCTGCGGCAAGCGCTTCGCCTACGTGGATGTGCTGTCCAACCCGGATATCCGCAGCGAGCTGCCCAAATACGCCAACTGGCCGACTTTCCCTCAGCTGTGGGTAAAAGGTGAGCTGGTCGGTGGCTGTGACATCATTATGGAGATGTACGAGAACGGCGAGCTGAAGACCCTTGTAGACGAGGCTGCTGCCGAGAGCGAGGGCGACGCCGAGTAACGTAAGGCGTCGAATCCCGGAACGAAAAAAACCGCGGTCTTGCCGCGGTTTTTTTTGTGGCCGGAATCCGCTGTATTCGGCGGCTCCGGCATTGTGGAAAAGCGCTATCAGCCGGAGGCCTTTTCCATCTGTGTCTGCTGGTAGTTCTGCAGGCCGACCTTGTCGATCAGGCTCAGCTGGGTTTCCAGCCAGTCCACGTGCTCCTCCTCGGATTCGAGGATTTTTTCCAGCAGGTCACGGCTGCCGTAGTCGCGGATGGATTCGCAGTAAGCGATGCCATCGCGCAGGTCGGGAATGGCTCTGGTTTCCAGCTTCAGGTCACACTCGAGCATTTCCTGGGTGTTCTCACCGATGTAGAGCTTGCCCAGGTGCTGCAGGTTGGGGATGCCTTCCAGGAAAAGAATACGTTCGATCAGCCAGTCGGCGTGCTTCATCTCATCGATGGATTCTTCGTATTCCTTGTCCGCGAGCTCCTTCAGGCCCCAGTCCTTGAACATGCGCGAGTGCAGGAAATACTGGTTGATGGCCACCAGCTCGTTGCCAAGCGCTTTATTCAGGTGTTCGATGACTTTGGGATCGCCTTTCATAGCCGTTGCTCCTTTGGCCCCGGGAGAACCTGCGGTGGTTACTCCGGAATTGTTCTTTGCTTCTGTTTTTGAGTTGCGCTCAACTGCTCCTGAAATAATAGGGCCCGAGTCGCTATGACGGTCGAGTTTGCGGTGGAGATCAGGGCAAGTCAAGTTCCGATGGCCGTTGAAATTTCGCGATGAAATCGCAGTTTTTTACGGGAATTTTGCCGTTAAAAACAACGAGAATGATTGCCGTTTAGATTGGTTCCGAAGTCCGGTGTGCCGAGAGGTGAGGAAATGGTGAAGGCCCTAATGGCGGGAGAGAAGGTGACGGATCGCCGTGATTTTCTCTTCTGCGGCGGTGCGATCGAATTTGTCCTCGACGCAGATTGCCACGTCCTCTTGCAGTCGGTCGAGATAGGCATTGAAAGCGCGGATGTCGTTTTTGCGTGTGCAGATTTCGGCCAGATCCCGTAGTGCGTTCAACAGGTGGCGCATGACGACGCCGCTCTCGCGGCCATACTCGCGGATCTCATCGAAGGCGGCATCGAGCAGATCGGCAAAGTCGAGCACAGTGGTGACCAGGCGCAGCTCTCCCTTTTCATCGTGGAAGCAGTTGGGCAGTTCCGGCCGCTGCAACACCTTGCCGATGCCATCGATGAGCCGGTCGATACAGGAGTAGGCGGTAAACGGGTCGTTGATACCGGGCGAGAGTGCGCGTACAGCAATCTGCGCCAGTTGGTGGATGGAAAACACCACATCCTGTTCGGCCGTGGGTAGGGCACCCACACTCATGGCAGCGTTGATGGTGTCGGTAATTTTCTCGCTGTCGAGCTGCCGCGGCGGCTCATAAATGCGCGCGACCCGGGACCAGTGATTGATGAAGCTGCCGGGGTGCCAGTCCAGGCGAATACAGCAATTGTGCTTCTCGGCCCAGGCCACCAGTGCGGGCTTGTCGATCGCGAGCAGGTAGCCGCTCTCCTGTGCAAAGATACTGAGATAGTTTTCGCCCAGATTCAGCTGCTCCGGCGGAAAGCACTGCACGCGTTTGTCGTATTTGCGTTCGCTGGGATAGTGCTGATCGATGGCTGCACTGAACTCCCTGTTGATATGGAAAGTGACATTGTCCACCTGGATGGAAAGCGCGACGTTGTGAATGAAGTAGACCAGGAAGGCGATGCTGAGCACCGATAACACCACGGCGGTATGTACGGAAAGATCGTGACTCGCCGCCGGGTCATCCACGGCGTTGATACCGCGCAGCACCATCAATGCATAGATAAAAGTGGCCAGAAATATGCCGAGGGCGATCTGGGTACCGCGGTCGCGCATGAAGTTGCGTACCAGCCGAGGGCCGAACTGGTTGGAGGCGAGGCTCAGTGCCACCATTGTGATGGAAAACACTGTACCCGCCACGGTAATGGTGGAGGCGGCGATAGTGGTTAGCAGGGAACGGGCGCTGTCCGGGTCTTTGAGGCCCATCCAGCTGAGGCCCGGCAGGGTACTGAGTGTCGTGACCTCGTCGAGAAACAACATCAGCTGTGCCAGTCCCATGGCAAGCGCCATCATCAGGGCTGGAATCATCCAGAAGCTGCTGCGCAAACGCTCGCCGATAAGGATTAGCTTTTGATGCATGAGCGCCCTCGAAAGTTACCGATCCGCGGCTGTCCGCGTCACAGTGGCCCGCAGCAGCGGACAGTTCAGGGCTTAAAGATAGGTCAGGGCGGGGGGCTTTGCGTGCCGGCGGCGTCGGGAAGATGAAGGAAGTGTTGGGCTGGCGGTAGAGGCTTGGCGCCGGGGAGCCCGGCACCGGGTGCGGAATCAGGACGCGGAATAGAAGAGGCCGTTGTTGGCTGCGGTCATGACGCCGGCACCCATGGTCTCGTCGATGATTTCCTGAGTCAGCTCGGCACAGCGACCACACTGAGAGGAGACACCCAGCTGACGGCGCAGGGCACGTACTGAGGTAGTGCCGTCGTAGACAGCTTCCTTGATCTGGCGGTCGGTAATGCCTTTACAGATACAGACGTACATCTCTTCTAAACCTTGGCGCTGAATTGCCTGATAAATGACTTGTATAGATCGTATTGAAATTGAGAATGATTGTCAACAAGATTCAGTGCGTATATTTTTCAGTCTAGGCGGGCAAATATCGACCTGCAGGTCACGAATGCTGTGGTTTGCGATGGGGTGGAAAGGCACTGAGGAATCGGGGCCGGGCTGCCGAGGCGGCCACCCGGGAAGAATTGTGTTAAATAGGGCGGCAAGCGCTGGCAGATAACGATGATCCGGCGCTATAAGTCCGATATAAAAATTTAATGGGACTCGCCAGACCGCGTGTGTATCATAGCGGACCACTATTGCACCTGATTTTGTTCATAGCGATTGTATATAAATTGATCGCTATGGCATCTGTTTGACTAACCATCATTGGAACGAGGAGGTTCTCATGGCAGTTCTGGTAGGTAAGCCGGCTCCGGACTTCACCGCTGCAGCGGTACTGGGCAACGGCGAGATCGTTGAAAACTTCAACCTGAAAGAAGCCATCAAAGGCAAGAAAGCGGTTATTTTCTTCTACCCGCTGGACTTCACCTTTGTGTGCCCGTCCGAGCTGATCGCTTTTGACCACCGTTTTGAAGAGTTCAAGAAGCGTGGCGTTGAGGTGATCGGTGTATCCATCGACTCCCAGTTCTCTCACAACGCCTGGCGTAACACCCCGGTGAACGAGGGCGGCATCGGTCCGGTTAAGTACTCTCTGGTTGCCGACGTGAAGCACGAAATCTGCCAGGCCTACGACGTAGAGTCCGAGGGTGGTGTTGCTTTCCGTGGTTCCTTCCTCATCGACGAAGAAGGCGTTGTACGTCACCAGGTTGTTAACGACCTGCCGCTGGGCCGTAACGTTGACGAGATGCTGCGCATGGTTGACGCGCTGGCGTTCCACCAGGAGCACGGCGAAGTTTGCCCGGCTGGCTGGCAGGAAGGTGACAAGGGCATGAACGCTTCCCCGGAAGGCGTTGCTGCTTACCTGAGCGAGCACTCCGAGAAGCTGTAAGCTGTCTGCGACTGCCTGGTCGCAACGGTGGCGGGGGGCTTAGTCCCCCGCAATCAGCAGAAACCGCCGCAAGGCGGTTTTTTTATGCCTGACTTTTGCGTTCGGCGACAGGGCGTCCGGTCGCGCAGCGGCCGTGCGCTGGCGTGATTTTGCACTTACAATGGTCAGCTGTGACGCTGCGGGTTGCGGGAGAATTATTCGGCGGCCTGCTAGTCTTAGTACAACACAGTGTGTTGCCGCGGCGGCGCGAAGTACGGCATGAAGACTTTAACTTTTCTTACCCTAATCGCGAGCGGACGCCAGAGAGGCGCCCGGTATTGCACCCTTTTGCTGGCGCTTTTCTGTGTCTGGACGCCCGTACGGGCGGCGGATGTGCAGGCGAAGGCCAAGCAGTTCGATCGCTATTTCCGCCAGTTGATGAAGGAAAAGGAGATTCCGGGCGGCGCCTACGTGATAGTCGATGGTGACCAGGTGGTGGCCATGGATACCTACGGGGTCCGGGTCAGGGGCAAGAAGGGCAAGGTGGACTCGCACACCGTGTTTCGCCTGGCTTCGGTGTCCAAGACCTTTGCCGGCAGCATGGCCGCGGTGCTCGCCCACGAGGAGAAATTCGACTGGCGTGACCGGGTTGTCAATTACGTTCCCGATCTCCGTTTCAAGACGCCCTCATTGTCGCGCGAGCTGAAGGTGGAGCACCTGCTCAGTCATTCCTCGGGCCTGACTCCCAATGCCTACGACAACTACCTGGAAGACGATAAGCCGCTCAGCAAAATCCTGCCCAAGTTCGCGAATATCGATCCCCGCTGCAAGCCGGGCAAGTGTTACGGCTACCAGAATGTGCTGTTCAGCCTGATTGAGGATGTCATTCTCAAGGCAACTGGGGTGAGCTATGAGCGCCAGCTGAAGGAGCGCTTCTTTACACCGCTGAAGATGGGCGATGCCTCCCTGGGTTGGGAAAGCTTCATGGCGTCGGACAACCGCGCTGCCCCCCACGTGCAGACCGGGCGTGGCTGGCGAGCCGTCAAAGTGGAGCGGGAATACTACTTCGCCGCGCCGGCTGCCGGTGTGAACGCCAGTATTTCCGATATGGCGCAGTGGCTGAAAGCGCAGATGGGTTACTACCCGAAGGTACTGTCGCCCGAAGTGATCCAGGACATCACCACCGAGCGTGTGTCCACCCAGCGCCATATGCGTCACCGGATCTGGCGTGACCATCTGTCCCATGCTGGTTACGGTCTCGGCTGGCGGCTCTACACCATGGGTGATGACCGCATCATCTACCACGGTGGCTGGGTCGCGGGTTTCCGTGCTGCCGTCGCCTACTCCGAGAAGCAGAAGGTGGGCATCGCCATCCTGATGAATGCGGAATCCCGCGTGATCGCCGATCTGACTGCCAACTTCGTGATCGATATCACCGGCAATGGCAAGCTGGCCACGGCGATGGCCAATAAATAAGTTCCGCCACCGACAGCCGGTCTTCTTATTGAGTCGCTGCGCGGTTTCTCAGGCTTGCGCTTTTCTTCTAGTGGTTCCTCTCGATCCGGGACTTCCCAGCCTCAGGACACCGTCAGTGGCGGTGAGGCGCCCGGTGCACACTTTCGAAAACGCATGAACCTCCCTGTAGCTCCGTCCGCACCGTCCATGGTGCGGACGGTTTCGCAAGTGTGCACCGGGTATCTCTCCTTAGCATCCGAGTTTGTCGCTTTCCCTAATTTTGCTTATCGAAACGTTTCGCTCGTGGTGCGTGACCACTGAAGTGAAAGCGGAAGGGGAGGTGTCGGGTGGAGAAATTCGAAACTGCCGATGCCAGGGACGGCATCGACAGAGCTACAGGGATGTATTCATGCGGTTTCGCATTCCTCCGCCCGGCATCTCGCCGCCCCCGGGAGGAGTGTGCGGGCCCATGTGTGCCCCCTGAGGGGCGGGCAGGCTTGGATACCCCTTGAAACCCCGCCTGCGGCCCCTATATCTGCTCCCTGTTCCGAATGAAGTGTACGGGGAGACCAAATTATGACCGTTGAGGCCCACAAAGAGAGCCACGGTTTCCAGACGGAAGCCAAGCAGCTGCTGCACCTGATGATCCACTCGCTCTACTCCAACAAGGAGATCTTCCTGCGCGAGCTGGTATCCAACGCCTCCGACGCCGCTGACAAGCTGCGCTTCGAGGCGCTCTCCAAGCCCGAGTTGCTGGAAGAAGACCCGGACCTGCGCATCCGTATCGAGTTTGATAAGGACGAGGGCAGCATCAGCATCACCGACAATGGCATCGGTATGAGCCGCGATGAGGTGATCGAGAACCTGGGTACCATCGCCCGTTCCGGCACTGCGAACTTTATGCAGAACCTGACCGGCGACCAGAAGAAGGATGCACACCTGATCGGCCAGTTCGGGGTCGGCTTCTACTCTGCATTTATCGTCGCCGACCGGGTTGAGGTATTTACCCGCCGCGCTGGCGCCGACGCCGACCAGGGCGTGCACTGGGAGTGCAGTGGTGAAGCTGAGTACACCATTGAGAATGTCGAGTGGCCCCAGCGTGGTACCCGCGTGGTACTGCACCTGAAAGACGACGCGAAAGAGTTCGCCGACGGCTGGCGTCTGCGCTCCATCATCAAGAAGTACTCCGACCATATCGCACTGCCGGTGGAGATGCTGAAGGAAGAAGCTCCGGCGGCAGAGGGTGAGGAGAAAGAAGACAAGGCGCCGGAATTCGAGGCAGTCAACGCTGCCCAGGCCCTGTGGACCCGCTCCCGCAGCGACATCAAGTCCGAGGAGTACAAGGAGTTCTACAAGCACATTTCCCACGACTTCGACGATCCGCTCACCTGGAGCCACAACCGTGTCGAGGGCAAGCTGGATTACACCAGTCTGCTGTACATCCCCGGCCGTGCGCCGTTCGACCTTTACCAGCGCGATGCCGCCCGCGGCCTGAAGCTGTATGTGCAGCGTACCTTCATCATGGACGACGCCGAGCAGTTCCTGCCGCTGTACCTGCGCTTCGTCAAAGGCGTACTGGACTCCAACGATCTGCCGCTGAACGTCTCCCGTGAGATCCTGCAAAAAGACCGCAATACCGACGCCATAAAGAGCGCGTTGACCAAACGCGTGCTGGATATGCTGGGCAAACTGGCGGGCAAAGACGCGGATCAGTACCAGAAGTTCTGGGATCTGTTTGGCAACGTAATGAAAGAGGGGCCGGCAGAAGACTTCGCCAACAAGGAGAAGATTGCCAAGCTGCTGCGCTTCTCTTCTACCCACACCGACGAGCCGAAGCAGGACCAGTCCCTCGAGGACTACGTAGGCCGCATGCAGGAAGGGCAGAAGTACATCTACTACGTCTGCGCCGACAACTTTGCCACTGCCAAATCCAGCCCCTATCTGGAAGTGTTCCGCAAGAAAGGCATCGAGGTACTGTTGCTCACCGACCAGATCGATGAGTGGTTCGTAGGCCATATGCACGAGTTCGACGGCAAGCCGTTCCAGGATGTGGCCAAGGGCGCCCTGGATCTGGGTGAAGCGGAGAGCGAGGAAGACAAGGCCGAGCGCGAGAAGGTCGAGGAGCAGGCCGGCGCGCTGGTAGAGCGGGTCAAGGAAGTGCTGCAGAATCGCGTCGAGGATGTGCGTGCCACCACCCGTCTGGTGGATTCTCCCGCATGTCTGGTGGTCAGTGAGCAGGATATGGGCCCGCAGATGCGCCGCATTCTGGAGCAGGCCGGTCAGGCGCTGCCGGAAGCCAAGCCGATCTTTGAGGTCAACCCGTCTCACCCGCTGGTGCAGCGACTGGACCAGGAGCAGGATGAGGACCGCTTTGCGGACCTCACCAACATCCTGATGGACCAGGCCAACCTGGCGGCGGGCAACCAGCTCGCCGATCCGGCGGACTATGTGCGACGTCTGAACACCCTGCTACTGGAGCTGAACGGCTAAGTCGTAGCCGTGGAACGGAAGGGCGGCCCAGTGCCGCCCTTTTTTGTTTCCGATACAGGCTGTTTTTCTTCAGGCGACGAAAAATCACGCGAAATGTGCGGAAAACGGCGTTTACTGGTTGTGAAGTGAGCGAACTTCGCACTTTTTTCGCCTGTTCATTGGGCTGCCCCGTCCGTCCCTCTATAATCCGCCCAACAATGACAAATTCCCTCTGACTTGACCTGGGCTTTTATGACACAGACGGAAACTTCATCGCCCGTTTCCATTGCCGTACTGGGCGGCGGCAGCTTCGGCACCGCCATCGCCAATATCGTTGCCGGCAACGGACATGACACCCGCCAGTGGATGCGCGATCCGGAAAAGGCCGCCAGCTGCCGCCAGCTGCGGGAAAATACCTACTACCTGCCCGGTGTGCCCCTGCACCCGGAGCTCAATATCACCAGTGACCTGGCCCAGGCGGTCAGCGGCTGTGCAATTGTCTTTGTGGCCATTCCCAGCAAATCCTTCCGCCAGGTGGTCAAGACTGTTGCGCCAATGCTGGCGCCGGGCACCATGCTGATTTCCACCACCAAGGGCATCGAGCACGACAGCTTCCACCTGATGAGCGACATTCTGCTGGAAGAGACCAGCGGTATGCGGGTGGGGGTGTTGAGTGGCCCGAATTTTGCGAAAGAAATTGTCGAGGGGCATTACACCGCAACGGTGATTGCCAGCGAGCACGAGGAACTGTGCAAGACCATTCAGGGTGTTCTGCACTCCGAGACTTTCCGCGTCTATTCCAGCAACGATGTGTTTGGTGTGGAACTGGCCGGAGCGCTGAAAAATATCTACGCCATCGTGACCGGAATGGCGAAGGCGCTGGGGCGCGGTGGCAACACCACCAGCTTGCTGATCACTCGCGCGCTGGCGGAAATGATGCGCTTTGCCGAGGCCATGGGAGCGGATCCCATGACCTTTATCGGTCTCGCCGGCGTCGGCGACCTGATCCTCACCTGTTCTTCGGATCTGAGCCGTAATTACCGCGTCGGTTATCTGGTGGGTAAGGGCATGCCGCTGGAACAGGCTGTCGCAGAAATCGGTCAGGTCGCCGAAGGGGTGAACACAGTACGGCTGATCAAGCGCAAGGCGGACGAACTCGGGGTATACATGCCCTTGGTTTCGGCAATTCACGCCATATTATTTGAAGAGCGCCCGATTCCCGAGGTGATCAGGGATTTGATGTCTGGCGCGCAAACTTTTGACGTGGCCTACTCGGCCAAATCTTGATGGTGATCGCACATGGATAACGAAGAACTCAAGAAAAACATTTCCTCCGGCAATCAGTGGATGCGTCTGCTCTACATGGTGCTGTTTCTCATTCTGCTGGAGATTGCCGGTGTCGTCATGTTGGCGGTGGTGGTACTGCAGTTCCTGTTTGCTCTGTTTACTGGCAGTGCCAATGACAACCTGCGCCGGCTGGGGGACCAGGTAGCTTCTTACGTGTATCAGACGCTGCAGTTTTTGATCTACAACTCCGAGGAGAAGCCATTTCCGTTCTCAGAGTGGCCGGAGTCGGAAGTCGAGGATCTCTCCGGGTATGAGAGTGCAGAAGAAGTAGAGGGGGAAGTGGTTGCTGATGCGGAAGCGTCCAAGAACGAGAGCAAGGAGGCCAAGGGTGCCGGTGCTTATGTTCCGGTCGAGCTCGACGCCGAAGAGGTAGAAAAAGCCGCCGAGGACGTCGAGAAAGAAAGCGACACCGCGAAAGGCAGCAAAAGCAGCGGCAAGAGTGGGGCCGGCAAAGACGAGTCCGGCGAAAGCGACAAGGGTTGATAGCCCTGCGGGAGGTGATCGTGAAATTGATGATTTTGCGCCACGGCGAAGCGGAACCGCTTCTCGGTGACGATGCCTCCCGCGAACTCACCGAGCACGGCCGAGAGCAGGTGGCTGCCGTGTGCCGCGCCCGCGCGACGGAGCTTGCTGAGGTGCGCGCTATCTGGGCGAGTCCCTTTGTGCGCACCCAGCAGACTGCGGCCATCGCCGCAGAGCTGCTGGGCCTGCCTGTCAGCACGGAACCCGTTCTGGTGGGGGACACGCCGCCCTCGGAAGTCCTTGAGGCGCTCGTTTCTGTTGCGGACTTCCCGATTCTACTGGTAAGTCATCAGCCGCTGGTGGGCAGCCTCGTCAACGGGCTGTGTGGCAGCAGCAACCAGCATCCAATGGGGACTTCCTCGCTGGCCTGTCTCAGCGCCGAAGTCTGGGCTAACAACTGTGCCGAACTGGAGTGGCTGCAGCACGCGCAGTAGCAGTACGGCATTTCTCCCTTCTCTCTCCATCGAATTAGACCACCCTCGCTGAGCTGCCCGGTCATTGCGAGCCAGAGGCGCCGCTGGCAGCATGGCGGTTCACTTTATGAAGCCGTTGCGCCATGTCCGAGATCTTCCGCGAAATCACCCTGGAATTTGATGGCCGCACCATCGCCGCCCGCCGCTATGGTAGCGAAGGGGGGGAGCCGGTGCTGGCCCTGCACGGTTGGCTGGATAACTGTGCCAGCTTTGCCCGCCTGGCGCCGATGCTGGATGGACTCGATCTGGTCGCCGTCGATATGGCGGGGCATGGGTGCAGCTATCATCGTTCAGGCGATGCCAACTACAACATCTGGGAAGAGGTGGAGGATGTGATCGGCATTACCCATGCACTGGGTTGGCGACGCTTCTCGATACTGGCGCATTCCCGCGGCGCGGTTTCAGCCATGCTGACCGCCGGCGCATTTCCCGATCGCATCTGCCGCCTGGCCCTGATCGATGGGCTGGTGCCGCCGCCGACGAAAGCGGAGGAGGCGCCGGAAATCCTGGCTCGGGCAGTTGCCCAGCGTGCCCGTTATGCGCACCGTAAACCGCGCGAATTCGCTACGCTGGATGCGGCGGTGGAGGCGCGCAAGAACGGTATGTTCCGCCTGTCGGACCAGGCTGCCCTGTTGCTGGTGCAGCGGGGTACCCGGGACCTGGGCCAGAGCCTGACCTGGAGCAGCGATCCGCGCCTGATGGCCACTTCCACCGCCAAGCTTACCAATGCACAGGTTCGGGCTTTCCTGGAGCGCGTCACCATGCCCGTGCGGCTGGTACTGGCGAGGGATGGTATCCCGGACATGATCGAGCGCATGAAGCCGCTGATGGCGGGGCGGGATAATATCGCCGTGCGGGAAATGGATGGCGGACACCACCTGCATATGGAAGAAGGGGCCGTTGAAATCGCGCAATGGTTCGCCCCCTTCCTCCGTGGGCAGGAGGACTGACGGTTCAGAAGGGCACGCGTTTCGAATAGCAGCTGGGGTCCATCTCGCGAACTTCGACCGTGACTGCAGGTACGCCGTCGGCAAACTGGCACAGGGCATTGAATACGGTGGAACTGAGGGATTCCCGGTCCCGATCACTGCGCCCCTCGAACAGCCGCACTTCCGCATGGATAAAGCACCCGCCTTTTTCGCCGGCAATAAAGTGACGGTAAGGGATGGCGCGGGTCTTGATGGTGTGGGGGGCGAACAGCCCGGAGCGATTCATGGCTTCCTGCGCGGAGCTCACCAGGGCGGGGATGGAAATCGTTTCCTCGAGTTTTTCGGCGTACTCGATAACCAGGTGGGGCATTGTCTTCACTCCATGAAAGGGGGCTGACCTGCCGGCACATCCATGTGCCTCAGCTTCCAATCTTAGACCTCAGCGGATCAGAGAGAGAAACTCGGTGCGCGTGGCCTGCTGGCTGCGGAAGGAGCCCAGCATGGCAGAGGTTTTCATCACGGAGTTCTGCTTTTCGACGCCGCGCATCATCATGCACATGTGCTTCGCCTCGATGATGACGCCCACGCCAGCGGCACCGGTAACCCGCTGGATGGTCTCGGCGACCTGCACGGTCAGCTGCTCCTGAATCTGCAGGCGGCGGGCGAACATATCAACGATGCGGGCGATCTTGGAAAGACCCAGGACCTTGCCGTCGGGGATGTAGGCTACGTGAGCCTTACCGATAAAGGGCAGCATATGGTGTTCGCACAGGGAGTAGAGTTCGATGTCCTTGACCAGTACCATCTCGCTGCAATCGGAGGGGAAGAGTGCCTCATTGACGACCTCTTCCACCGTCTGCTCGTAGCCTCGGGTGAGGTAGGCCATGGCCTTGGCGGCGCGTTCGGGCGTGTCCTTCAGGCCCGGGCGTTGCAGATCCTCGCCAATTGCTTCAATAATTCGCGCGTAATGTTCTTTCATCTGGTCCTGCTTTCAACTATCTCAGCCCGTGGGGCGGGTGCGCTACCCTAAGCGTTTGTCACCTTTGAGTAAAGATCCGGCGCGTTGGTGCCGGTGCTCCAGGACTGTTTTACTTCGCGCCACCGTCAGCGGATCACGCGACGGGGCGTCGCGGGTCGTCTGGCCCGTGCTCTTCAAGGATAGAGCCAATGACTGAAAATCGTGAATCGGCACCGGGCTGCCCGGAAGATCTCAGGGATCTGTGCACCCTGCTGGATTTTGTACGCTGGGGCGCCAGCCGTTTCAACGAGGCCGGCCTCTGGTTTGGCCACGGCACCGACAATGCCTGGGATGAGGCGCTGCTGCTGGTCATGCATACCCTGCACCTGCCAGTGGACAGCAAGCCGGAGGTGCTCCAGGCCCGCCTGACCATGCATGAGCGCCGGGAGGTGATGGCGATCCTGAAGCGTCGGGTCGAGGAGCGCCTGCCGGCGGCCTACCTCACCCATGAGGCCCACTTCTGCGATATGACTTTCTATGTCGACAGTCGCGTGCTGGTGCCCCGATCGCCCATCGGCGAACTGATCCGTCAGGAGTTCCAGCCGTGGCTGGCTGTGGAACCGCTGGCGATCCTCGACCTGTGCTGCGGCAGTGGCTGTATCGGCATTGCCTGCGCGGAGGCTTTTCCGGAAGCGCGGGTCGACCTCAGTGATATTTCCTCCGGCGCGATCGAAGTGGCGCAGATCAATATCAACCGCCATCAGCTCAACGAGCGGGTGCGCGCGGTGCAATCCGACATGTTCGCCGGGCTTGAGGGGTGCAGCTACGAACTGATCGTCTGTAATCCGCCCTACGTGGATGCACGAGATCTCGCCGAGATGCCGGCGGAATATCAGGCGGAGCCGGAGATCGCCCTCGGCTCCGGCGATGACGGACTCGACTTTACTCGCCAGCTGCTCCTTGAGGCGGCCAACTATCTGCAGCCGGAGGGGATCCTGGTCTGCGAAGTGGGCAATAGCTGGGAGGCGCTGGAAAAAGCATTCCCCGAAGTACCGTTCCTGTGGCCTGAGTTCGAAGATGGTGGCCACGGGGTTTTCGTTATCAGCCGCGAAGAGCTGCTGGCCTACCAAGGCCACTTCGCTCAGGAGTAATTCTTCTCTCCGCCGGCGGGCCGGGCGCAGTGTTCTGTGCTTTTTCGCCGGCACGCGGCACCGCCGGCGGCGAATCCTCTATAATGCGCGGCTTCCTACGATAAAAATGCAGCAGGCGGGGACCTTCACGTATGTCGGGCAACACCTTTGGCAAGCTCTTCTGTGTCACCACTTTTGGCGAGAGCCACGGTCCGGCACTGGGCTGTATCGTCGATGGCTGTCCGCCGGGGTTGGAAATCTCCGCTGAGGATCTGCAGCTCGACCTGGATCGCCGCAAGCCGGGCACCTCCCGCTACACCACCCAGCGCCGCGAGGCGGATGAGGTGAAAATTCTGTCCGGTGTTTTTGAAGGTAAAACTACCGGAACCCCGATTGGTCTGCTGATCGAAAATACCGACCAGCGCTCCAAGGACTACTCCAATATTGCCGAGCAGGTGCGGCCTGCGCACGCCGATTACACCTACTGGCAAAAGTACGGTGTCCGCGATTACCGCGGTGGTGGCCGCTCTTCGGCTCGCGAAACGGCCATGCGCGTCGCCGCCGGTGCTATCGCCAAGAAGTGGCTGCGTGAACAGTTGGGCGTTGAAGTGCGCGGTTATCTTTCCCAGCTCGGTCCGATCAAAGTGGAAAAGCTGGACTGGAACCAGGTGGACCAGAACCCGTTCTTTTGTCCGGACGCCGACAAGGTGCCGGAGATGGAAGCCTACATGCAGGCGCTGATCAAGGAGGGCAACTCCATCGGTGCGCGCATCTCTGTCCACGCCTTGGGTGTACCTGCGGGACTGGGCGAACCGATATTCGATCGCCTGGACGCGGATCTGGCGCACGCGCTGATGAGCATCAATGCGGTGAAAGGCGTCGAGATCGGGGCCGGGTTTGCCTGTGTTGAGCAGAAGGGCACCGAGCACCGCGACGAAATCACGCCGAAGGGCTTCCGTTCCAATCACGCCGGCGGTGTGCTGGGTGGTATTTCGAGCGGCCAGGAACTGATCGCCCATATCGCCCTGAAGCCGACCTCCAGCCTGCGTATTCCCGGCAAGAGCATCGATACCCACGGCAATCCCATCGAGGTGGTGACCAAGGGCCGCCATGACCCCTGTGTAGGTATCCGTGCGACACCGATCGCAGAGGCGATGATGGCGCTGGTATTGATGGATCACGTCCTGCGCCAGCGGGCGCAGAACGGGGATGTGAGGTCGGGCGTGGTGACGGTTGGTAGCTGAACAAAACGTCGTATCCCTGTGGCCCAGCCTGAAAGGCGTGATGCGAAGGCGGAGTTTCTGGCGAAGACTTTCGAAACCGTCGGCGCCATGGACGGCGCCGCCGGTTTCGAAATACCCGTTCAGGCACCTTGCCTTCGATTTGGGCTTCGGGGGCTCTAAACAGCGGCGAACCCTTAATATTTTCGTTCTTATCCTGACTGTGTGCTCGGCAGTTTACTGCTGGCGACTATTGGGCAGATACCGGAACTCCAAATGAAAAAGGCGGCCAGTGGCCGCCTTTCTTGTCTGTACCGCAAGCCGGTGAAGACTTACAGGTGCAGGTTCAGACCCAGGTAGGGGCCCTTGATTTCCAGATCGCTTTCCAGCTCGTCCAGTTCCTGCAGGTTCAGGGACATGCTGCGGTAGCCGGCCTCGATGGCGAAGTCCAGCGCCGGCACGAAGTCCCAGCGTACCTTGGCGGTGAAGTCGGTGATGGTGTCACCTTTGTAACCGGTGCCGTTGCCCTGGGCCACGATGGACCAGCCGGTGAAAGGCAGGTCGAAGCGGGCCATGCCGTAGGCCATCGGCAGGTAGCCGGAAAGCTCCACGGTTTCGGCCTGCAGTGCGCTGGAGACATTCAGTTCACCAGCATACTGGCGCGCGGTGAGGCCGATATCCAGGTTCACCCAGTTGTCCAGGATCTCGTAGTACAGGGTGGCGTCGGTGTGGCTCAGGTCCAGATCGGCGTTCACTTCACTGCCGATCAGGAACGTCTCGTCACCGAAGGTCACGAACTCGCCCAGCTGGGTCATGCCGTCAGTCTCGATGCTGCTGTGGGCAACCAGGATGTTCGGGACCAGTGGAATCGGGTGTTCCAGGGCGGCCTGGATAAAAGTGATGTTGTCCTCAGCCGGTGCAAACTCCTCGATATCGAAGCCGTCGGTGCCGATGCCGCCGGTGTAGGACGGCATCCATACGCCCGCGCTGGCGTCAAAGCCGAGGATGGTGTCCGCGCTGGCGGTGCCGCTGGCAAGGGCGACCGCGAGGGCCAGGGTTATTTTTTTCATGGTTCTCACTCCGTGTCAGATGTGGCCGGGTCTTGTTTTGGCGCGCAGTTTACTAACTTTTTTGTGATGGCGCGGTGTCCAGTGCACAGATTCAGCAATTTCCGTGATCAGTTAGCGGTTTTCGGCGCTTGCTGTGCGTGCGGTGTCCAGCAGCATCTGCTGCAGGGCGCTGGCGGCGTTGCTCAGGGTACGGGCCCGGTGGTTGATCACGCCCAGGTTGCGCACCACGTTCAGCTGGGGAACCGGTAGCTCGGCAAGGGATTCGTCGATCAGGGTGCGGGGCAGGACGCTCCAGCCCAGTCCCACCCCCGCCATCATCTTGATGGTTTCGAGGAAGTTGGTGGCCAGCTTGGCGGTCAGTTTGAGCCCCTGGGCATCGAACTCGCGCTTGATCAGGCGGCCGGTGTAGGTATTGAGGTCTGGCAGGATGGCGGGGTACCGGGCCAGGTCGGGCAGATCCAGGGTCTTCATCTGGGCCAGCGGATGATCCGGTGCCGCCACCACCACACAGGGATCGGGCCAGATCACCTGGGCGTCGAGGTTCGGATACTCCTTCAGGGCCAACGTAACCACCGCCAGTTCATACTCCCCGGCCATCAGTGCCTCATAGGCCTGCTCGGAGTCGACGAAGTCGATATCCAGCGCCACCTCCGGGTAGCGGTTGCTGTATTCCTTGAGCACCGGGGGCAGGTGGTGCAGTCCGACGTGGTGGCTGGTGGCAATGCGCAGGCTGCCGCTTACCTCGCCGCCGAGGCTGCGCAGTTCCCGTTCTGCGTCACTCACCTCGTTGAGGATATGCCGGGCTCTGGGGAGCAGGGCGCGGCCGGCGTCAGTAAGCTGTAACTTGCGGCCGATCCGGTCAAACAGCGGGGTGCCGAGCTGTTGCTCCAGGGCCGCCAGACGCTTGCTCACGGCGGGCTGGGTGAGGTGGAGGTACTCAGCCGCCTCGGACACAGAGCCCTGCTCGGCGATGCTGAGGAAGGCCTTTAGCCACTGGATTTCCATAATGTTTTGTGTCCTGAGTTGGATTGGGCCCGCTGCCTGCCCTGAGGAGGGATGGCGGGAACTTTTGTATTCCCATGGCGACTGCTCTTTATAATAAATATAAATTGATGTTATTCAATGGCTGCCCTTAGACTGCTTCCATCCAAAAAAGAGGAGAAACGGCGATGGCCGGGCAGACGCTCTACGACAAACTCTGGCAGGACCATCTGGTCAAAAGCCGCGAAGACGGTACCGCACTGATTTATATCGACCGTCACCTGATTCACGAAGTGACGTCCCCGCAGGCTTTTGAAGGCCTGCGCCTTGCCGGACGCAAGCCCTGGCGCAAGGACTCGCTGGTGGCCACCCCTGACCACAATGTGCCCTCTGAGGCAGCCGAGCGCGCCGGTGGTGTGCAAGGAATCCGCGACGAGGTTTCCCGCATCCAGGTACAGACCCTGGATGAGAACTGCCGCGATTTCGACGTGGTGCAGTTTGGCATCAACGAGCCCGGGCAGGGCATCGTTCACGTGATCGGCCCCGAGACCGGTGCCACCCTGCCGGGTATGACCGTGGTCTGTGGTGATTCCCACACTTCCACTCACGGCGCCCTGGGAGCCCTGGCTCACGGTATCGGCACCTCCGAGGTCGAGCATGTGATGGCCACCCAGTGCCTGATCCAGAAGAAGATGAAGAACATGCTGGTGCGCGTGGACGGGGAACTGGGCCCGGGCGTGACCGCAAAGGACGTGGTGCTGGCGATCATCGGCAAGATCGGCACTGCCGGCGGTACCGGCTACGCCATCGAGTTCGGCGGCTCGGCAATCCGCAGCCTGTCCATGGAAGGCCGCATGACCGTCTGTAACATGGCCATCGAAGCGGGTGCGCGCGCTGGCATGGTCGCGGTGGACCAGGTCACTCTCGACTACGTCAAAGACAAGCCCTATGCCCCCAAGGGTGCGCAGTGGGACAAGGCGGCCGAGGCCTGGAGCCAGCTGCATTCCGATGACGATGCGGTATTCGATGCAGTGATCGAGCTGCAGGCAGAGGACATCGAACCTCAGGTGAGCTGGGGTACTTCTCCGGAAATGGTGGCGCCTATCAGCGCTGAAGTGCCGGATCCGGCGGCAGAAGCCGATGCCACCAAGCGCGCGGGTATCGAGCGTGCGCTGGAATACATGGGGCTGACAGCAGGCCAGAAGATCACTGAGATCAAGCTGGATCGCGTCTTTATCGGCTCCTGCACCAACTCCCGCATCGAGGATCTCCGCGCAGCGGCGGCAGTGGCCAAAGGACGTAAAAAGGCCGACAGCGTCAAGCAGGTGCTGATCGTTCCCGGTTCACAGGCGGTCAAGGTACAGGCGGAAAAAGAGGGCCTCGATAAAGTCTTTATTGACGCCGGTTTTGAGTGGCGCGAGCCCTCCTGCTCCATGTGTCTGGCCATGAACGCGGACAAGCTGGGAGCGGGCGAACACTGTGCTTCCACCTCCAACCGCAACTTCGAGGGTCGCCAGGGTTATGGCGGTCGCACACACCTGGTCAGCCCGAGTATGGCGGCAGCTGCGGCAATTGCCGGGCATTTTGTCGATGTGCGGGAGTTGCAACGGGATTCGGCCCTGACGGCAGAGGAGATTCACTAATGAAAGCCTTTACTCAGCACAAGGGCCTGGCTGCGCCGATGGATCGCGCCAATGTCGATACTGATCTGATCATCCCGAAGCAGTTTCTGAAGTCCATTAAGCGCACGGGTTTCGGTCCCAACCTGTTTGACGAGCTGCGTTACCTGGATGAGGGTTTCCCCGGGCAGGATTGTTCCGGGCGTCCGTTGAACCCCGAGTTCCCCCTGAACTTCCCTCACTATCAGGGTGCTTCAGTATTGCTGGCTCGCAAGAATTTTGGTTGTGGCTCCAGCCGCGAGCACGCGCCCTGGGCGCTGGATGATTTTGGTTTCCGCGCAGTTATCGCGCCGAGCTTTGCCGATATTTTCTTCAACAACTGCTTCAAGAACGGTCTGCTGCCGATCGTACTGGCCGAGGAAGTAGTCGATCAGTTGTTTGAAGAAATGTATGCGCAGGAAGGTTACGAGC
Source organism: Microbulbifer aggregans (assembly GCF_001750105.1). Classification (NCBI taxonomy): domain Bacteria; kingdom Pseudomonadati; phylum Pseudomonadota; class Gammaproteobacteria; order Cellvibrionales; family Microbulbiferaceae; genus Microbulbifer; species Microbulbifer aggregans. Next base: position 3,676,309 of record NZ_CP014143.1, on the reverse strand, counting down.
TGACCATCGACCTGGAAAAGCAGCAGGTGATCAAGCCGAATGGGGAAGCCATCGACTTTGAGGTGGATGCCTTCCGGAAACATTGCCTGCTGAACGGCCTCGATGATATCGGCCTGACGCTGGAAGATGCCGACGATATCCGCGCCTATGAAGCCAAGCGCCGCGAGCAGGCGCCGTGGCTGTTTGATGCGGTGAAATAAAGCTGGATCGACGCTACAGAAGCTTTTGCGGAGAGCCTGCAGAGCTAAACGAAACAGAAAACGAGAATGATGTTGTGAGCAAGAAAATCATGATCTTGCCGGGTGATGGAATCGGCCCGGAAATCGTTGAACAGGCGGTCGCTGTACTGGAAGCCGCCAATAGCAAATTTGATCTGGGCCTGACATTTACCGAGGGCAAGATTGGTGGTGCGGCTATCGACGCCTACGGCGAGCCGCTGACCGATGAAACCCTGGAAGAAGCCCGTCAGTGTGATGCGGTGCTGCTGGGTGCCGTCGGTGGTCCCAAGTGGGACCAGCTGGAGCGTGACATCCGCCCGGAAAAGGGCCTGCTGAAAATCCGCAGCCGTCTCGGCCTGTATGCGAACCTGCGGCCGGCAATTCTGTACCCGCAGCTGGCTGAGGCTTCCTCACTGAAACCGGAAGTGGTCTCCGGGCTGGATATCCTGATTGTGCGCGAACTCACCGGTGGTATTTACTTCGGCGAGCCGCGGGGAATCCGCACGCTGGAGAACGGTGAGAAGCAGGGCTTCAACACCTACGTTTACAGCGAGTTCGAGATCGAGCGCATCGCCCGCACCGCCTTCGAGGCGGCGCGCAAGCGCAATGGCAAGCTATGCTCAGTGGACAAGGCCAATGTGCTGGAAGTGACTGTGCTGTGGCGCGAGGTGCTGGATCGTCTGGCCCCGGAGTATCCGGATGTGGAGCTGTCCCACATGTACGTGGACAACGCAGCCATGCAGTTGGTACGCGCACCCAAGCAGTTTGACGTGATGGTGACCGGCAATATGTTCGGCGACATTCTCTCCGATGCGGCCGCCATGCTCACCGGCTCCATTGGCATGTTGCCGTCGGCTTCCCTGAACGAAAGTGGCTTTGGTCTGTACGAGCCCTGCCACGGTTCCGCACCGGATATTGCCGGACAGGGCGTGGCCAATCCGCTGGCGACGATTCTGTCCGCGGCAATGATGCTGCGCTATTCACTGGATATGGGTGAGGCGGCCGCCGCGATCGAAAGTGCCGTCAGCAAAGTACTCGACGAAGGACTGCGCACTGCGGACATCGTTACTGATGGTGCGAAAAAGGTTACTACCGCAGAGATGGGCGCAGCAGTGGTGGCCGCTTTCTGATATTCCCGTTTCTTCTATCGGCACACGATGCTCCGTTGCCCCGAAAAACCGGGGCACAAACGAACACAGAATGAACAGGACACTGCAATGCAAAAAGTAGGTTTTATTGGTTGGCGCGGTATGGTCGGCTCGGTATTGATGGAGCGCATGCTCTCCGAGAACGACTTTGCCCACATCGCCGAGCCGGTTTTCTTCTCAACCTCCAACGCGGGCGGCAAGGCGCCGGACATCGGCCGTGAAGTTGCGCCGCTGGGCGACGCTTACGACCTGGATGCGCTGGCCGGGCTGGATGCCATCGTCAGCTGTCAGGGTGGCGACTACACCAAAGAGGTGTTTTCCAAACTGCGTGACAAGGGCTGGAAGGGATACTGGATCGACGCCGCCTCCAGCCTGCGCATGGATGACGATGCCCTCATCGTACTGGATCCGGTCAACCGCGAGGTGATCGACAAGGGTATCGACAGCGGTGTGAAAAATTTCATCGGTGGTAACTGCACCGTGAGCCTGATGCTGATGGCCCTCGGTGGCCTTTACAAGGCTGGTCTGGTGGAGTGGATCTCCGCCATGACCTACCAGGCCGCCAGCGGCGCCGGTGCCAAGAATATGCGTGAGCTGATCTCGCAGATGGGTGCCATCCGTGACGGCGTGGCTGATGAGCTGGCCGATCCGGCTTCCGCCATTCTCGAGATCGATCGCAAGGTGGCCGACAGCATGCGCTCCGGCGACTTCCCCACGGCAGAATTTGGCGCGCCGCTTGCCGGCAGCCTGTTGCCGTGGATCGACAAGCAGATGGAAACCGGCCAGAGCCGTGAAGAGTGGAAGGCGCAGGTGGAATCCAACAAGATTCTCGGCACGGACAGCACCATTCCGGTAGACGGCACCTGTGTGCGGATCGGCGCCATGCGCTGCCACAGCCAGGCCTTTACCGTGAAACTGAAGAAAGACGTACCCATGGACGAGATCGAGCGCCTGATCGACGGCGCCAACGACTGGGTCTCCGTGGTGCCAAACGAGCGCGAAGCCACCCTGGAAAAGCTCACGCCGACTGCGGTGACCGGCAAGCTGGATATCCCGGTTGGTCGCCTGCGCAAGCTGAGCATGGGCCCGGAATATCTCTCCGCCTTTACCGTGGGTGACCAGCTGCTTTGGGGCGCCGCCGAACCCCTGCGCCGTGTCCTGCTGATCCTGCTGGGCAAGCTCTGATCCTCAACTGACGCCGCCGTGCTTTGACGAGCGCGGCGGTCTGCCGTAGCTTTGCGGTATCGCGTGCGCAACGGACTGCGCACCGCAACCGGAGAGCCCTCTATGAAACGCCTTGTCTGGCTTGTCTCACTTCCTGCTGTCCTCCTCGTTGGCACCTATGTTGCCGCATTGATCATTAACTTCGAAGACGCCGCGCCATCGCCCATTGCCGAGCGAATGCGAGCGCTCATGACTGAGCGACCGGAGGTCAAAGAAGGCGAGAACGCCTACGTGTTCGCGTTTGGCTTTGACAGTGAAAAGGGCGCTTCGGCCGTAGAGTGGGGGCGCAAGAAACTGGATTGGCTGGCAGAGGCCGATAGCGACCCGGATGAGTCAGATCTGGGTGAACTACCCGGCAATACATGGTCGGCTTCCCGCGATCGCGCCCCGCGTTTTCGCGAATTGGCCTCTGGCCAGGATACCTTTCTCACCACGGATGACGCCCTGCTGGCGGAATGGGTCGCGGATGAAGCCTGGCTGCTGGATCGTTACCTGGCATTAACACAATACCCTCACTGGCGGGAGAGCATACCTGACCACGCGGCTTTGCCTTTCGTCCCGTTCAGCGACGTGATGGAAGGGCAGAAGCTGCTGATGGGCAAGGCCCTGCTCGCCGCTGACAAGGACCGGGGTGAGGAAGTCAGTGCACTGCTGGAGAACGACCTCAAGTTCTGGCGCATGGTGCTGGCAGAGTCCGACCTTTTGATTACCAAAATGATTGCCACTGCGGCAGTCCGGCGTCACTTCCAGCTGGGTAATGTGGTGCTACGGCGCCTGTCGGAATCCGGAGAGGAGGGGCCGACTGGCGCACCGAGCCTCTGGGCGGAACCCATGACCGCGGAAGAGCGCTCCCTCGATCGGGTGATGGCGGGCGAGTGGTTGTATGGCAACCGCCTGTTGCAGGACTTTGTCGAGAGCAGTAGCCATGACCGGATCCTCTGGTCGTTGATGAAACCACTTTTCCAGCCGCAGGATCTCGAGAACCGCCGCGCGGAAAGCCTCGTCCGCTGGGGTGAGGAGCTGGAAGTTCCTCTCGAGGAGTTACCGGCAGCGCTCGAATCCGCGCGCTCCTCAGTGGTGGACAAGGAGAACCGTCTGGGTCTGTACAACCTTTCCGGACGGATGTTGCTGGATGGAGAGATGCCGCTTCCCGCGTACGGGGAATATCTGGCCAGAGTAGCGGATCTCGAAGGTGTGCGACGTGCCGCGCTCCTGGCTGCACGCTTGCGTGATGGTGACTCTGTCGGCGCTGCTGGCCTGGTCAACCCCTATACCGGTGATCCGCTGCCGCTGGAAAACGGCAGTGTGGTCAAATTTGTCGGCCTGGCGAAAGGTGAAAAGGGCCGGCACGATTTCCCTCTCTAAATCTGCACTTTAAACCTGCACTTTTGGTAGCCGATCCCGATGTGGCTGTTCACTGAACAGCCAATCGGTATAATCGCCCCCCTTCCTTTTCCTCCCGCTGCTATGAAGTGAGATTTATGTCCGAAGTCAATCGCGAACTGGTGCTGGTCGGTGTCGACAATGCGGCCTTCCAGCCACTACTGGAAGTACTCGAAGAGCGCGAGATCATCGAGGCGGGCCAGTTGCATCTCCTGGAAGAAGAGGAGGGGGAGGCCGATCCCCAGGTCTTTGCCAACCGCAATGTGCCGGTGGAGTCTCTGGAGAAATTCCGCTTCGAGCCCGAGCAGGTTGTGGTGCTGCTGAAAAGCGGCGCTTCCGCCCAGGCGGCACTGGCGGCGGCAGAGACGGCCGGTGCCTGGGTGATCGATGCGGCGGACAATACCCGTGGTGACGAATCGGTAACTCTGGTACACCCATTACTGAATCCTGTCAGCCTTGCAGAAGCCGAGCGGCGGGTGCTGGCGCTGCCGGCAGCCGGTGCGGCCATGGTGGCGGAAGCGCTACTGCCGCTGCGGGAGCGGATCCAGGCGGTGGAAGTGGTGCTGAACCAGCCGGTGTCGGCGTTGGGTAAATCTGCTGTGGATGCCATGGCGGCGCAGACCGCACGGATGTTCAACGGCCAGGAGGCGGAAGTTGACCCTGCCATCGGGCATCGCCTGGCATTCAACCACCTGAGCTCTGCGGAAAAGCCCCTTGCCAGCGGCCATAACCTCGCCGAGCTGGCCCTGATTCATGACCTGCGCCGACTGCTGGGCGACCAGATTGCTATGGATGCCACCATCAACACCGCTTCAGTTTTTCACGGCCAGCTGGCCAACTTGCGAGTGGCGATGAAAGAGGAAGTGGAAGCGGGGGAAGTGTCCGCATTGCTGCGAAACGGCGCGCGTCTCAAGATGACAGAGCGCCCCTCTTCCCAAGAGGCTGTCGGCGGTGATGAAACCCTGGTAGGGCGGCTGCGTCAGAGTCTGCTGAATCCGAAGCAGTTTAATTTTTGTGCAGCTTCGGACAATCTGCGACGGGATCTTGCTGTGAATTGCGCTCAGGTAGTGCACTTGTTGCTAAAAAACCACTGATAATTAATACTTAGCGGCCATAGTGAAGGTTTAACCTTAACTTTCTAAGTTCTTGGGGTGGTGGCTAATTGAACAGCTGCCGGTGATGATATTTGCGGCAATCGTTCTGTTGAACGTTTACTGTACAGTGATGGGGTTTTCTGAAGGCGCGTCTGTTTCGGAACACCCGGTAGATTCTAACAATAAAGGGAATCGGTTATGCGTGTGCGAAAGCTGGCACTTGCGGTGGGTCTGGTCAGCGCACTGGGTGGCAACGCGGCTCTAGCGCTCGGCCTGGGCGAAGTGAAGCTGAACTCGGCCCTGAATCAGCCGCTCAATGCCGAAATCAGTCTGTTGCAGACTCGCGGCCTCGGCGAGGGCGAGATCAAAGTTCGCCTCGCAAACCCCGAAGACTTCGAGCGGGCCGGTGTCGATCGCTCTTATCTGCTGACCGAACTGCGCTTCGATGTGGATTACTCCGGACGCGAGCCGGTGATTCGTATCAGTAGTCGCGGCCCCATACGCGAACCCTTCCTCAATTTCCTGGTAGAAACCCGCTGGCCCAGTGGTCGCCTGCTGCGGGAATACACCCTGTTGATGGACCTGCCTGCGTTCTCCAATACAGCAGCCAGCCAGCCGGTTCGCGCTGCCGAGCGTGAGCGCCAGCAGGTGCAGCGTCAGGCGCCCGCGCCACAGCCGGCTCCGCGCCCGCAACCGGTCGTACCTGCACAACCGGAGCAGGTGTCTCAGCCCGAGCCCGTGGTGGAAGAGCAGCCGGCACAGCCCGAGCCGCGCCAGGAGCCAGTGGCCGAAGAGCCGGTCGAGCTGCGCAATGAGGCGGCGACCCCCGCCGCTGAGCAGAGCCGGGTCTACGGTCCGGTATCGGCAAACGAAACCCTGTGGGAAATTGCACTCGAGAACCGTACCAGCGGAGAGTTCTCTGTTCATCAGAACATGCTGGCCATCCAGCGCCTGAACCCAGAGGCGTTCATCGGCGACAATATCAACCTGCTGAAGAAGGGCGCGGTACTGCGCCTGCCCAACGCTGAGCAGGTACGTCAGCTGACCCTGTCCGAAGCGGTCGCGGAAGTGGCGTCCCAGAATGAATCCTGGCGTCAGCGTAGCGGAGTGCCCGAGGCCACCGGCGCACCGCTGGATGCGCGCGCCGCAACCGAAGATCGTAGCGCCAGTGACACCGTCGAGGGCCGCGTGAGCCTGGCGGCCCCGGGTGACAATGAATCGGTACAGTCCGGATCTGGCAGCGGTGCCGGCGAGAGCGAAGCGCTCGAAGGCGAGCTGGCCGTGACCGAGGAAGAGCTGGATAAGTCCCGTCTCGAAAATGAGGAGCTGCAGGAGCGGATCTCTGAACTCGACGAGCAGATCGATACCATGGAGCGCCTCGTTGAGGTTTCCAATGAGGAGCTGCGAGCGGTTCAGGACGCCTCCAGCCAGGCCGAGCCGTCAGCCGACCCGCTGGCGATCGCCGATGAGGCAGAAAGCGTTGATGCGGCTGCCGGTGAAGAGGCGGGTGAGCTGACAGACGAAGGTGGCACTACTGAGGTAGCTGCGGCGGAGGAGCCGGCCGAGGCAGACAGTGCGGCTGACCAGCGTAATCGCGTGGTGGTACAGACCCAGTCCGAGCCGACTCTGGTCGATCGTCTGATGGAGAATATCCAGCTGATCGGAATAGGGATTGGTGGTCTGCTGATTGCCATTGCCGGTTTCATCTCCTGGCGCCGCCGCAAGGAAGAAGAGGAGGCAATGCGCCGCGTGGAAGCCGAAATGGCTGCTGAGCGATCACTCGCCGATGCCCCCTCCGAGACTGAATCCGAGGGCGAGTTTGCCGTAGGGCACAGTGCCGAGATGGAAGACAGCTTTGATCTCGGTGAACTGGATGACATCGGCACCGATGATCCGGTCTCCGAGGCAGAGATCCATTTGTCCCTGGGGCAGTACGGTGAGGCTGAGAGCAAGCTGATCGCCGGCCTGGACAAGTCACCGCAGAATGTGGACGCGCGGCTGATGCTGCTGGAGGTCTACGCGCACCAGCAGGATGCCGGCAAGTTTGACGAGCACTATCACAAGCTGCTTGAAGTGAGCGACGGTCCTGCAGCAGATCGCGCGGCGCGCCTGCGGGAGAGCATCGCGGGAGCAGAACCTTTCGAGGCGCCGTCCTCCATGGATTTCTCCAGTGAGTCTCTGGAGGCTGCACAGCTGGACGACATCAGCGCCTCCTTTGACGACGATTTCTCCGCGGACAATTCCGCTGGGCAGGAAGATGCCGGGCTGCTGGATGACTTGAGCGCTGACTTTTCCAGCGACAGCGCATCCGGCTTTGAGAGTGAGTACAGCTCGCAGAGTGGCGACAAGCTCGAAGATGACTTCTCTCTCGACCTGGGCTCCGATTTCAATATCGACAGCGATCTCGAGAGCCAGGACGAAGCCAGCGATGCGCCTGCTGAGAGTGAAAGTGATGACTTCAATCTGGATGACTTGGTCTCCGCCGATCTGGAGCTGGATAGCCTCGATCTGGAGCTGGAAAACGACAGTGAAGTGACCCCGGAAGCGCAAGCTGGCGGCAGTGAGGCGGGAGATGACTTCGGTTCGCTGGACCTGGACCTCGATCTCGACACTGGCCCGGCTCAGGCTGAAGAGCCTGAGCAGCCCGCCGAGCGTGACGGTGGCCTGGACTTCGACCTGGATCTGACCCCGGTTGAAGATAGTGACGCCGGCCCGAGTGAAGCTGCGGCAACCGATTCGCAAGAAGATTTCGACAGCGACGCATTCGAGGATTTCAGTGATCTGGGTGGTGAACTCGACCTGGATTCTGTCGACCTCGATGACATCAGCGGGGACATGGATCAGGCCCAGCCGTCCGCTGAAAGCCAGCCCGAAGAGATCTCCGAGGCTGCTGGTGCGGGAGCAGAGACCCAGGCGACGGCTTCTGGCAGCGAGGCAGACTTTGAGGACCTCGGGTTCGATCTGGAGGGCGACCTGGACTCCGAGTTGAATCTGCTGGACGGTAGCGACGAAGTCGGTACCAAGCTGGAGCTGGCTCAGGCGTATATGGATATGGGAGACCGTGACGGCGCCCGCGACATTCTCAACGAGGTCGTTGAGGAGGGGCAGGGCGAGCATTGTGACCGGGCCCGGGAGATGCTTGAGCGCATGTCTTAACAGCGCTCCCGGAGAAAAAAACCTCGCACTGGCTGCGAGGTTTTTTTATGTTTGTCATTCAGAGATTGAGAAGTGCAGGCGGCCTATGCGCGGCGAGTACAGCTACAAACCCAATGGCGAGGTGCCTCCGGGGGAATCGTTGCCGGAAGGACTCCGCCGGGTGGCGCTTGGTGTCGAGTACTGCGGTGCCAGGCTGCATGGATTCCAGAAGCAGAAGTCCGCGGCAAATACCGTGCAGGCCTGGTTGGAAAGAGCGCTCTCCACTATCGCCGCGGAGCCCGTCACGCTCGTCTGTGCCGGTCGCACCGATGCCGGCGTACACGCCACCGGCCAGGTGATCCATTTCGATACCCGTGCCGAGAGGCCTGACCGGGCCTGGGTGCAGGGAGTTAATACCAAGCTGCCCGATGAGGTCCGGGTACGCTGGGCAACGGAAGTCCCGGCCCAGTTTCACGCCCGCTTTTCCGCCCGTGCGCGCAGTTATCGCTACCTGATCCACAGCGCGCCGACCCGCTCCGCGCACTGCGCTTCGGAAGTGACCTGGACCCAGCATGGGCTCGACATTGACGCCATGCGGGCTGGTGCCGCATTTCTCGTTGGGCGGCACGACTTCACCAGTTTCCGCGCCAGCCAGTGCCAGGCCAAGAGTCCGGTGCGGGAGCTGACGCGGCTGGACATCGCGCCTGTCGGCCAATTAATTGTGCTTGAGGTCAGCGCCAACGCCTTTTTGCATCACATGGTGCGGAATATCACTGGTGCACTGATGGCCGTGGGGCGCGGCGAGCGCCCGCCGGAGTGGATTGGTGAAGTTCTCGAGGCGCGCGACCGCACTGTGGCCGGTGTCACTGCTCCGCCCTATGGCTTGTACCTGGTGGACGTGCAGTATCCGGCGGAATTTGAGCTCCCCGCCAGTGAGCCCGGGCCGCTACTGGTGCCATTGTCTCTGGGAAGCCTGCCGACCTGACTCATTTCGCGCCGGGCGTCGATCTGCTAGTATCGCCAATCCCCTCTTTTTGAACGTCTGGTCGAGCGCGGTTAAGCAATGCGAGTAAAAATCTGCGGCATTACCTGTGTCGGGGACGCCGAGATGGCAGCGGCGGCCGGAGCCGATGCGCTTGGCCTGGTTTTTTATGAAAAGAGCCCGCGCTTTGTGACACCAGAGCAGGCGGCGGAAATTGCCCATGGCGTGCCACCTTTTGTGCAGCTGGTCGGACTTTTCGTCGATGCCCATCCCGAGCGGGTGCGCGAAATCCTCGCTGCGGTGCCCCTGAACCTGCTGCAATTTCACGGCAGCGAAACCGCTCCTTACTGCGAACAATTTCGGCGTCCATATATCAAGGCGCTGCGTATGAAGCCGGGAGTGGATGTGAATGCGGCCATGGCTGCCCATCCACGCGCGCGCGGATTTCTGCTCGATGCGTACCGGGCCGGTGTGCCCGGTGGCACCGGTGAGTCTTTCGACTGGCAGCGGGTGCCCCGCGACAGTGGCAGGCAGATTGTGCTGGCCGGGGGGCTGAACCCTGACAACGTCGCCGAGGCGATTCGTGTGGCAGGTCCCGGAGCGGTGGATGTGAGCGGTGGTGTTGAAATGGCGCCGGGCAGGAAGGATAGGCAGCGAACGGCAGCATTCGTGCGCGCTGCGAAAGAGGTCGGAAAATCGATGAGCGCCGGCGGGCCTGACTACGTCGGTGCGGGCAAGTGTGAAGGAGTAGAGAAGTGAGCGATCGCAAACCGGTGGATTATTCCGCATTTCCGGATGCCCGGGGGCACTTCGGTCCCTACGGTGGACGTTTCGTTTCCGAGACGTTGATCGACGCGCTGGACCACCTGCAGGAGATGTACTTCCGCCTGAAGGACGATCCAGAGTTTCAGGCCGCATTTGATTACGACCTGGCGCACTATGTGGGCCGGCCATCGCCGCTGTACCTGGCGGAGCGGCTGACCGAGCGCGCGGGTGGCGCGCGCATCTGGTTGAAGCGCGAGGACCTCAATCACACTGGTGCCCACAAGGTGAACAACACGGTGGGGCAGGCGCTGCTGGCCAAGCACAGTGGTAAGCGTCGGGTGATCGCCGAGACCGGCGCAGGCCAGCATGGCGTAGCCACTGCCACGGTGGCTGCCCGCCTGGGGCTGGAGTGTGCTGTCTACATGGGTGCCGAGGACGTGAAGCGCCAGTCTCCCAACGTCTACCGCATGAAGCTGCTGGGGGCGGAAGTGATTCCGGTGGAGTCCGGTTCCAAGACCCTCAAGGACGCCATGAATGAGGCCATGCGGGACTGGGTCACCAATGTGGACGACACTTTCTACATCATCGGTACCGTTGCCGGGCCGCATCCCTACCCGCAGCTGGTGCGGGATTTCAACTCGGTGATTGGCCGCGAGGCGCGCCGGCAGAGCCTGGAAGAGTTCGGCCAGCTGCCGGATGCCCTGGTGGCCTGTGTCGGCGGCGGCTCCAATGCCATGGGCCTGTTTCACCCATTCCTGAATGACAGTGACGTGGAGATGTACGGTGTCGAGGCCGGCGGTGATGGCCTGGAAACAGGTCGCCACGCGGCGCCTCTCAGTGCCGGTATCCCGGGTGTGCTGCACGGCAACCGCACTTACCTGATGGAAGATGAGGATGGCCAGATCATCGAAACCCACTCCGTCTCTGCCGGTCTGGACTATCCGGGCGTCGGCCCCGAGCACGCCTGGCTGAAGGATATCGGTCGCGTGCAGTACGTGGCCGCCAATGATACCGAGGCGCTGGATGCATTCCGGGCCCTGACCCGCACTGAGGGCATCCTGCCGGCCCTGGAGTCCAGCCACGCGGTTGCCTATGCGCTGAAGCTGGCGGCCACCATGCAGCCGGAACAGAACATAGTCGTGAACCTGTCCGGGCGCGGCGACAAGGATATCTTTACCGTTGCCGCCATTGACGGCATCGAGGTCTGAGGGGGACAGACGTTGAGCGAGCAAGCTGAGAACCGCATTGACCGCCGTTTTGCCAAGTTGCGTACCGAGGGTCGCAAGGGGCTGGTGACTTATATCGTTGCCGGTGACGGTGGCATCGAGAATACGGTGCCGCTGATGCACCAGTTGGTGGCTTCGGGCTCCGACCTGATCGAGCTGGGGGTGCCTTTTTCAGACCCCATGGCGGAGGGGCCGGTCATCCAGAAGGGACATGAGCGTGCTCTGGCCCAGAAGGCTTCCCTGCGTCGCTGTCTCGAGATGGTGGCGGAATTCCGGCGTGAGGACGCGGAAACGCCCGTCATCCTGATGGGGTATGCCAACCCCATCGAACGCATGGGGGCGGAGGTGTTTGCCGATGCCGCCTGCGAGGCGGGCGTGGATGGTGCACTGACTGTGGACCTGCCGGCGGAGGAGGCGGGGCTGCTTAGTGGACTGCTGGCAGAACGCAAACTGCGCAATATCTTCCTGCTGACCCCCACGACCAGTGAGGAGCGCATCCGCGCGATTACCGAGCTGGCCAGCGGTTTTATCTACTACGTTTCCCTTAAGGGGGTTACCGGCGCGGGCAACCTGGACCTGGACTCCGTACGGGAGAATCTGGCCCGGATTCGCCGCCATACCGACCTGCCGCTGTGCGTCGGCTTTGGAATCAAGGATGGGGCCTCCGCCCGCGCAGTAAGCGTCGATGGCGATGGCGCCGTGGTGGGCAGTGTGCTGGTATCGGCGATCGGTGAGGTCGGTGACGGTGCCCAGGCACGTGACCGTGTGGCGGAACTGGTTGCCGAAATTCGGGGTGAACTGGACCGCTGACACCCAAGAGTGCGACCATGAAGTCAGGCTTGGCCAGAAAGCCAAAAATAGCGGCTGAACTGGCCAAGTGGATCGTCTCAGATAGTGTTTTAATTCTCTCCTTTTGCGCCATCTGCCGGTTGGCAGGAATTGGCCAACACAGAATCGGGATTGGGTAACGAGATGAGCTGGTTAGAGAAAATTGTTCCCGCAGTCATTCGCACCGAGCGCCGTCCCGGCGCCAGCAAAGTGCCGGAGGGTGTCTGGAAGAAGTGCGTCAAGTGTGACGCGATGCTCTATCGTCCGGAGCTTGAGCGCAATCTGGATGTCTGCCCGAAATGCGACCACCACATCCGCATCGGCGCCCGCCGCCGCCTCGATATCTTCCTCGATGAGGAGGGGCGTGAGGAGCTGGCCACCGACGTGGTGCCGGTTGACCGCCTCAAGTTCAAAGATGTGAAGAAATACAAGGATCGCCTCACTCAGGCCCAGAAAGCCACTGGTGAGAAAGATGCGCTGATCGCCATGCGCGGCACCCTCAAGGGCAAGCCCGTGGTGGCTGTAGCGTTTGAGTTCGCTTTCCACGGTGGTTCCATGGGTTATGTGGTGGGCGAGCGCTTCACTCGCGCAGCCCAGCGCGCGCTGGAAGAGCGGATTCCGCTGGTCTGTTTCTCTGCCACTGGCGGCGCCCGGATGCAGGAGGCCCTGATCTCCCTGATGCAGATGGCGAAGACGTCAGCGGTGCTGGAAAAAATGAAGATGGCCGGGGTGCCCTACATCTCGGTGATGACCGATCCGGTCTACGGTGGTGTTTCTGCCTCTCTGGCCCTGCTGGGCGATATCAATGCAGCCGAACCTGGTGCCCGCGCCGGTTTTGCCGGGCCGAACATCATTGAGCAGACCATCCGCCAGAAGCTGCCCAAGGGCTTCCAGCGCAGTGAGTTCCTGCTGGACCACGGTGCCATCGACATGATCATTCCGCGCGCTGATATGCGCGATACGCTGTCGCGCTTGCTCGGCAAACTGATGAATGACTGATCGCTGTCCGCTGAGCGAATCAGTGATATAGAAAGAAAGCATGAACGGGGCTCAGTGAGCCCCGTTTTGCGTTTCAATATCCCCCAGGTTGACCGCTGGCCACAGCGGGGACGTCTCCGGTAGGCTTTGCCCGCAAAGCAGTATTTGTGGAATGTGATTTATGAGCGATTTGCAGTCCTGGCTTGAGCGGCTCGAACGCCTGCACCCGACCGAAATCGAACTCGGCCTCAGTCGCGTGGCCTCGGTGGCAGAAACTCTCGGGGTACAGAAACCGGCCCCCAGAGTCGTCACCGTGGCAGGTACCAACGGCAAGGGATCCTGTGTGGCGACGATGGAGGCATTGCTGCTGGCTGGCGATCACACGGTGGGTGCCTACAGCTCCCCGCACCTGCTGCAATTCAATGAGCGTATCCGCATTGATGGTCAGGAAGTCAGTGACAGCGCGCTGGTTAAAGCCTTTGAGGCGGTTGATGCGGCGCGCGGCGCGACCAGCCTGACATATTTCGAATTCACGACCCTCGCCGCCCTGTGGCTGTTTCAGCGCGCCGGTGTCGAGGTGGCACTGCTGGAAGTGGGGCTCGGTGGTCGCCTGGATGCGGTCAACCTGGTGGATGCGGATGTGGCTGTGATCACCAGCGTCGCCATCGATCATGAGGCCTGGCTCGGCAGCGACCGCGAGGTGATCGGCCGCGAGAAGGCGGGCATCCTGCGTGCTGGCAGTCCTTTCGTGTGCGCGGATCCGGAGCCGCCGCTGTCCGTGTCTTCGGCCGCCGCGGGACTGGCGGCACCGGCCTGTTTTATCGGCCGCGATTTCACCGTCGAGGGGGATCGATACCAATTTGGCGACCTGGCGCTTGCCTTGCCCCCGGTCAGCCTGCCTCGGCCGAGCATTGCGGCGGCCATCACCGCACTGAAACTGCTGGGTAGCCTGCCAGCTGGTGGCGAGTCAGCCATTCGAGCGGCCATTGAGAGTATCCGGCTGCCCGGACGCTGCCAGCAGCTGACGTGGCGGGGCCGCCAGCTGTTGCTCGACGTGGGGCACAATCCCGCCGCTGCGGCTTACCTGGCGCGCTGGCTGGATGATCATCCCGTGTCCGGTCGCACCGTTGCCCTCGTCGCTGCGATGAGCGACAAGGACCTGCAGGGCTTGTTCCGACCGCTGGCCGGGCGTGTCGCGCACTGGCATCCAGCGGAATTGCCCGGTAATGACCGGGCGGCCAGTGTCGAGATGCTGTGGGAAGCCCTGCAGCAGGTTGGCGTGCCCGCGGAGGTTGTAGACCGCCATGACTCGGCAGTGGGGGAGGCCCTGACGCCGCTGGTGGATGCCATGGATGACGGAGACAGGTTGCTTGTCTTCGGTTCTTTCTTTACCGTTGCGGAAGTTTTACAGCGCGTAAGAGAACACGGCGATGGCGAGTCGTAACAATGACCTGAGCTCCACGGGGCGACTGAACGATGGCTTCAAACAGCGCATCGTCGGTGCCCTGGTATTGGTTGCACTTGCCGTGATCTTCCTGCCCAGCCTGTTCGATCGCGAGGGCGCGCGCTATATCGATATCACCAGCAAGATCCCGCCGGCGCCGGATATCCAGCCGATCGAAATCGCCCAACCGCAACCCGCTCAGGACGTGGCGCCCGCACCGGAGCCGGAAGCAGTGTTCCAGCCGGTCGCCGTGACCGGGCAATCGACGGCAGTTGAGCCCAAGCCGGAACCCCGGGAGGCCTCGCAGTCTGCCGCTGCAGCGCAGACAGAGACTGAAGCCGCAAAGCCGGCACCGGTCAAAAGGGAGCCAGTACTGGACGAACGGGGGTTGCCGCGCTCCTGGGTGGTTCAGGTCGCTTCCTATCGGGAACAGGTACGGGCCGACCGCCTGCGTGATCGCCTGATGGACGAGGGTTTCAAGGCATATACCCGCTCCGCGAGCACCGACAAGGGCACATTCGTGCGGGTTTATGTCGGACCCAAAGTGGACCGGGCGGATGCCGAGGCGACCAAGCAGGAACTGGATCAGCTGCTCGCGGCCCAGACGCTGGTGATGCGCCTCAAGTAATGCCACCTCGGTCCTCCTGTCCGGCAACGCTGACCAGCTGTTCGCACCACCGCCGCAGAGACCGCTGTTCAGCGGCCGCTACTCTGTTAGAATGCGCGCTCTTCGCGGCAGCCGCCGAGCGGCAGGTAAGGTGGAATGAACTGGGCTGACTGGACCATTCTGGCAATTGTGGCCATCTCGACCCTGATCGGCCTCAGCCGGGGCTTCGTGCGCGAAGTGCTGTCCATGCTCACCTGGGTTGCTGCCTTTATCGTTGCCACCATGTTTCGTGACGAGCTGGCGCCACTGCTGTCAAACCTTGTGGACACGCCATCTCTCCAGATCATCGCCGCTTTTGCCATCCTGTTTATTTTCACCCTGCTGGCCGGAGCCGGCCTCAACATGACCCTGTCGGCTTTTGTCGAGGCTACCGGGCTGTCCGGAACGGATCGGGTGCTGGGCATGGTATTCGGTCTGCTGCGCGGCGGTGTGGTGGTGATGGCTCTCCTGATCCTGGCGCCGGCGCTGGTGCCGGTGGAAGAGGATGGCTGGTGGCAGCAATCGGTGCTGATTCCGCATTTCCTCGAGTTCGAGGACCGCGCACGGGATCTCGCAGTGGCGATCAAGGATCTGTTTGTGGAGAGCGCTTCCGGCTGAGCCGGGGCGAAAGCGGGGAGAAAGCCGGTCATGACACCGGACCCGCAAGATTCTGGTGGCGATGGGATAGCTGCCGGTTTGTTGAATGAATTTTTTCCCGGGGTACTGAGTACCCCGCTCGACCAGTAGGGCTGAAACTATGTGTGGTATTGTCGGTATCGTCGGTAAGAGTGACGTCAATCTCCAACTCTACGATGCACTTACCCTGTTGCAACATCGTGGACAGGACGCCGCCGGCATCGTCACCTGCGATCGTGACCGCCTGAACCAGCAGAAGGCGAACGGCCTCGTCCGCGACGTGTTCCGCGCGCGGCATATGGAGAGACTGAAGGGTAACTTCGGCATTGGCCACGTGCGTTACCCCACCGCCGGCAGTTCCGGCCCGGCGCTGGCTCAGCCGTTCTACGTCAATTCCCCCTATGGCATCGCCATGGCGCACAACGGCAACCTCACCAACATGAAAGAGGTGGTCGACGAGATCTTCCAGCAGGACCTGCGCCACATCAACACCGATTCCGATTCCGAAGTGCTGCTCAACGTCTTTGCCCATGAGCTGCACAAGCTGGGCAAGCTGCAGCCGAAGGCCGAAGATATCTTTACTGCGATGCGCGCGGTGCACAATCGCGTTCGCGGTGGTTATGCCTGCGTCGCCCTGATCGTCGGCTACGGCATCGTCGCCTTCCGCGACCCCAATGGCATTCGCCCGCTCGTATACGGCAAGCGCGAGACCGACAAGGGCACCGAGTATATGGTCGCCTCCGAGTCTGTTGCCCTCGATGTGCAGGGCTACACGGTTGTGCGTGATGTGGCTCCGGGTGAGGCCATTTACATCGAGCTCGATGGGACGGTGCACGCTCAGGATTGTGCGGAGAATTCCAGCCTGACCCCCTGTATCTTTGAGCATGTCTACTTTGCCCGTCCGGACTCCATCATGGATGGTGTATCCGTACACAAGGCGCGCCTGCGTCAGGGCGAGCACCTGGCCGACAAGATTCTGCGCGAGCGCCCGGACCACGATATCGATGTGGTGATCCCGATTCCGGATTCCTCGCGCTCTGCCGGCCAGATGGTGGCACATCGCCTGGGGGTCAAGTTCCGTGAGGGACTGGTGAAGAACCGCTATATCGGCCGTACCTTCATCATGCCGGGGCAGAAGCAGCGCAAGAAATCCGTGCGACAGAAGTTGAACGCGATCGAACTGGAATTCCGCGGCAAGAACGTGCTGCTGGTGGATGATTCCATCGTGCGGGGCACCACCTGCAAGCAGATCATCCAGATGGCCCGCGAGGCGGGTGCCAACAAGGTCTACTTCGCCTCCGCCGCGCCAGCAGTGAAATTTCCGAACGTATACGGCATCGACATGCCGTCCTCGGAAGAGCTGGTCGCCCACGGCCGTACCACCGAAGAGGTGTGCGAGGTTATCGGTGCGGATTGGCTGATTTACCAGGATCTCGAAGATCTGATCGAGAGCTCCGGCGAGGGTAACAGTGCGATCGAGAAGTTCGACTGTTCCGTATTTAATGGTGACTACGTCACCGGAGATGTGGACGAGCAGTACCTGGAGCGACTGCATGCCGAGCGCAATGACCAGGCGAAAAACGGTAAGGGCAATCAGAGCCCGCTGTAACCTGGTTTGATGTCGACTGCTGAAAAGCCCGCGCTAATCCCGCGGGCTTTTTCGTTTTTGGCTCGATTGTCCCGTAAGGAAGAGGTGCGGCGGCAATATCGTTTACAATCGGCGTCTTTGCAGTAGTCTGTAGCAGACAATAACCCGGGACGGTGTGTGCATGTTTGAAGACGACGGTTACTCTCTGGAAACTCTGGCGGTGCGCGCCGGACAGGTTCGCTCCGAAGAGGGGGAACACTCAGAGGCGATCTATCTGACCTCCAGTTACGTATTCCCCTCTGCCGCGGAAGCTGCCGCGCGTTTTTCCGGTGAGAGTCCCGGCAACGTCTATTCGCGCTACACCAATCCCACGGTCCGCAACTTCGAACAGCGCATTGCGGCACTGGAGCAGGGCGAGGCGGCCGTGGCCACTTCCAGCGGAATGGCGGCGATTCTGAGTCTCTGTATGGCTCTGCTGAAAAGTGGCGACAAGGTGATCTGTTCCCGCAGCGTTTTTGGTACCACCACGGCGTTGTTTACCCGCTACATGGAAAAGTTCGGCGTGCGGGTGTCCTTCGTCGACCTCACGGATATGCAAGCCTGGCGGGATGCCCTCGACGGGGACACCAAGCTGTTGTTCATGGAGACTCCCTCCAACCCGCTGTGCGAAGTGGCCGATATCCGCGCGCTGGCCGATCTGGCGCACAGCGCCGGCGCCCAGCTGGTGGTGGATAACTGTTTCTGCACGCCGGCCCTGCAGCAACCGTTGACCCTGGGCGCCGATATGGTTGTGCACTCCGCGACCAAGTATCTGGACGGGCAGGGGCGCTGTGTCGGCGGTGTGGTGGTCGGCAAGAAGGCGGTGATGGACGAGCTGGTGATCTTCCTGCGCACCGCCGGCCCGAGTATGAGTCCATTCAACGCCTGGGTGTTTCTGAAGGGACTGGAGACCCTCAACCTGCGCATGCAGGCGCACTCGCGCAATGCGCTGGCTCTGGCCTGGTGGCTGGACGAGCAGCCCGCTGTGGAGAAGGTCAATTACACTGGCCTGCCAAAGCATGCCGGCCACCTGCTGGCAGCGAGCCAGCAGTCCGCTTTTGGCGGAGTGCTCAGCTTTACCGTTCGCGGCGGCCGTGAAGAGGCCTGGAAGGTGATCGACGCCTGCCGGATTTTCTCTGTGACTGCGAACCTGGGCGACGCCAAGAGCACCATCGTGCATCCGGCGACTACTACCCACGGACGCCTCAGTGAGGAGGAAAAGGACCGGGCGGGTATCACCGAAAATCTGATTCGTGTGTCTGTGGGCCTCGAGGATGTCGAGGACCTGCAGCGGGACCTGGCGCGGGGATTGACCCGGCTGGTTAAATAACGAGCGATAGGCGGCGAACCCCGCGGAGCGACGGGGGCTGCCACCTATGATTAAAGGTGGGGCTGTGTGCCGACTGCGAGTTGGTCAGCAGGACGTGCCGCAGGGGGTGCAGCGTTGTGAGAGACGCCACTCCCACTACTAAAAACTGAGCAGTAATGGATTAGCCGTGCAAAAGATTATTTCCGCCATCGTCTCCGATATTGGCAGGGTGTTGTTGGGCAAGGAGCGCCAGGTGAAGCTGGCGCTGGCATGCCTGCTCTCTCGTGGGCATCTGCTGATCGAGGATCTGCCGGGCATGGGCAAGACCACCCTGGCCCACGCCCTGGCCCAGGTGCTGGGGCTCTCCTACAACCGGGTACAGTTCACCAGTGATATGCTGCCGGCGGATATTCTCGGCGTCTCCATTTTCGAGCGCGACAACGGCAGTTTTCGTTTTCATGAAGGGCCGGTGTTCAGTCAACTGCTGCTGGCAGATGAGATCAACCGCTCGTCGCCCAAAACCCAGAGCGCGCTGCTGGAGGCGATGGAAGAGCGCCAGGTCAGTGTGGACGGTGAGACCCGCACGCTGCCGGATCCTTTCTTCGTCATTGCCACCCAAAACCCGCTGCACCAGTCCGGCACCTTCGCATTGCCCGAGTCCCAGCTAGACCGCTTCCTGATGCGGATCAGTCTCGGCTATCCCACCCGTGAGGCCGAGCGGGCACTGTTTCAGGGAGTGGATCCGCGCGCAGAACTGCGGCAGTTGAAGCCGCGCATTGACGGCTCTGCCCTCAAGCGTCTTCAGGCACTGGTTGGCCAGGTGAAGGCCTCCGACAGCGTGCTGGATTATCTCGAGCGCCTGGTCTCCTTTACTCGCCAGAGCCCGGATTGCAGCGTCGGCCTGTCTCCCCGCGGCGCGCTGGCACTGCTTCATGCGGCCCGTGCCTGGGCTCTGATCGATGGCCGCGGCCATCTGCTGCCGGAGGACATACAGGCTGTGCTGCCCTCGGTAGCGGGCCACCGCCTGCATAGTGAGAGTGGCGACGGTAGCCAGCTGGTGGAGCGCTTGATGCACCAGGTTGATGTGATCGCCGCATAGCAATGGGCGCCACTCACCGTGAATCGGCAACCGGGCTGCAGGGGCTGCGCGCGCGCTGGCAAGGTCTGACTGCCCGCTGGCTCGAGCGCCGGGCGCCGGCGGCGCGCAACGT
Source organism: Microbulbifer aggregans (assembly GCF_001750105.1). Classification (NCBI taxonomy): domain Bacteria; kingdom Pseudomonadati; phylum Pseudomonadota; class Gammaproteobacteria; order Cellvibrionales; family Microbulbiferaceae; genus Microbulbifer; species Microbulbifer aggregans. The sequence continues at coordinate 3,656,455 of NZ_CP014143.1, read as the reverse complement.
CACCCTAGGCCATCGCAAGCTCTTCATCCTGCCTTCGCGAGCCGGGCTGGGCTTCCTGCTGGTCATCTTGCTGCTGTGGCTGCTCGGCACCAACTACGAAAATAACCTGGTGTTTGCGCTCGCCTTTCTACTGGTCAGCCTGTTCGCGGTGCTGCCGGTACATACCTTCGCCAATCTCTCCGGACTGACCATACGCTTGCTGGCGGCGCCACCGGCTTTCGCCGGCGATTACGCCCGGGCCCGCATCGCGGTGGGGCGCAATGAACATCGCCTGCGCGAGCATATCGAAATCGCCTGGCCGCCAGAGGAGGGTGCGCAACTGGATTTGGTCGATGCGGAATCGGCAGAGGTCGAGGTATCACTGCCGGTTAACCGGCGCGGCAAGGTGCGGGCTCCCAGGCTCAAGGTACAGAGTCGCTTTCCCCTGGGGCTGTTCCGCTGTTGGAGCCATGTAGATCTGGATATCGACTTTCTGGTGTACCCGGCTCCGAAAAACCTGGGGCCGCTGCCGCTGGGTGCGGCAGCGGGTGAGGGCAAGAGTCCCGAGCGCCGTCGCGGCGGTGACGATTTTGCCGGGCTGCGTCCCTATCAGCCCGGCCACTCCCTTCGACACGTGGCCTGGAAGCAGTTCGCCGGCGGGCGCGACCTGCACAGCAAGGAATACGATAGCGGCGCCGACACACGGCTCTGGCTGGACTGGGACCTACTGGCTGGCCGGGATGTGGAGACTCGTCTCAGCGGCCTCTGTCACTGGGTGCTCGAAGCCGAGCGGGCGCAGATTCCCTACGGCTTGAGGCTGCCCGGAACGACCCTGGCGCCGTCCCTGGGAGAGCCCCAGCGACAGCGGGCGCTGGCAGCTCTGGCGGAATTTCCTCTGCAGGGGGTTGAATGAGTCGACCTGAAGCCCTGCTGCCCCGGGAGAGCCTGCTGTGGATCTTCGCCGCACAGTTCACCGTGTTGCTGCCGCATTTTACGCGCCTGCCACTGTGGATTGTCCTCGGTTGGGCTCTGGCGGTGTTCTGGCGATTCGAGGTCTACCGCGGGCGGCGGGAGTTTCCCGGACGGCTGGTGAAACTGCTGGCGGTCGCCGTGGCCGTAGGCGGGCTGGCGCTGTCTTACCGGCGCTGGTTTGCGCTAGAGCCCATGGTGGCGCTGCTGGCGGTTTCTTTTGCCCTGAAGAACCTGGAGCTGCTCAGTCGGCGGGATGCCTTCCTGAGCCTGCTGCTGGCATATTTTGTTGCCGCGACCCTGTTTGTATTCGAGCAGACGATTCCCTATGCGCTCTACGGTGTTCTCGCCGCGGCAGTGGTGACTGCGGCGCTGGCAGCACAGATGGGTGGGCGCAGTGCCCGCCCGCGGCGGGCGTTCGGCCTTTCGCTGCGATTGCTGGCGCAGTCGGTGCCACTGATGTTGCTGCTGTTCGTGGTGATGCCGAGGCTCGGGCCCCTGTGGGCGGTGCCGCAGAACAGCGGCGGCGCCAGCACCGGGATCAGCGATTCGATGACACCCGGAGACTTCACCCGGCTGTCCAAGTCCGATCAGCCGGCGCTGCGGGTCGCCTTCGATGGACCGCTGCCACCGCCGGAGCAGCGCTACTGGCGCGGCCTGGTGTATTCCCATTTTGACGGCCGCCGCTGGAGCCAGGGATTTGGCGTGGATCCACGCGAGGGCGCGCCCGTCTCCTGGAAACAGAGTGAGAAGCCGCTGCCCGAAGTTGGGCCGCGTTACCGTTATCGGGTTATCCAGGAGGCCACCCGCAATCAGTGGCTCTTTGCCCTGGCGAGGCCGCACTCGGAGACCCAGGGGGTAGGGGAAACCCACGACGACCGCCTGGTGCGTTCGGTACCCGTCTATAGCCGTTTCGCCTACGACGTGCGCTCCTGGCCGCGAAGCAGTCTCTCCCAGGCCCCGGAACTGGGGGACTTCGAGCGCCGGCGCAACCTGCAGTTGCCCTCGGAGGGTAACGCCAGGGCCAGATCCTGGGCCCAGAGTCTGGCGCAGGAGCATTCGGACAGTGAGGCAATTTCTGCCGCAGTGCTGGAGTTCTTCAACCGTCACTTCACTTACACCCTCAAGCCACCGGCACTGGGGGTGGATTCCGTCGATGAGTTCCTGTTTGAAAGCCAGCAGGGGTTCTGTGAGCATTTCGCCAGCAGTTATGTGTTTATGATGCGTGCCGCCGGCGTGCCGGCGCGGGTAGTCGCCGGGTACCAGGGCGGCGAGTGGGTCGAGCAGGAAGAGTACCTGTTGGTGCGTCAGTACGATGCTCACGCCTGGGCGGAAATCTGGACCCCGGCGCGTGGTTGGCAGCGGGTGGATCCCACTGCGGCCGTGTCGCCGGAACGGATTCGCGACGGCCTGCAAAGCGCCGCGGCAGAAGAATTTATGGAAGATGCACTGCTGCCGTTGCATCGGTTTTCAGTACTGAACCGACTGCGATTGCAGTGGGACATGATCAACTACCGCTGGTACCAGACCGTCGTCAGTTTTGACAGTGACAGCCAGAAGAACCTCCTGCAGCGCCTGCTGGGAGAGGTTTCGCCGTTGCGTCTGGCCGCGTTTCTGCTCATCCCGGTGGGGCTCGGGCTATCGCTGTTGCTGGTGTGGTTGTGGTGGAGCGGCCGCGGTGAGCGGTTACCGAGGGCACAGCGTCTGTACCTGAAGTTTTGCCGCAGGATGGCGAAGGCCGGTATTCCGCGCCGATCCGGGGAGGGACCAAGGGACTTCGCCGATCGGGTGGCCGTAGAGGCGCCCAGGCTGGCGCCAATGGTGTCGGCGGTTACGGCAGCCTACGAGCGCGCGGCCTATGTAGAGGACCCGGCCGCGGAGCGGCAACTGAGCCGGTTGTTGCGTCAGTGGCGGATGGGGGCGATGCTCGCGGTCGCCCGGGCCAGCCGCGAGTTGCGCCATGGCGGGGCGCAGGTCTGAGCGCTCCATAGTGATTTCCCGAACCCAGGCGACCCGGTTGGCAAAAGGCACGATGACGGCAAGATTATCCAGATTCCTACTCGGCTATGGCGGCACCGCGCTGGCGACCGGGCTGCAGGTCATCCTGCTGCCCTGGATTGCCATCACGGTGGTTGACCTGCCGGCGCTGCATCTGGGATGGGTACAGGCCTCGGTGCTGTTGCCGAATCTGGTTTTCCTGCTGTTTGGCGGTGTACTGGCCGATCGCCGCGACCCGGCCCTGGTCGCCGGCCTGGCCTGTCTGGGACTCGCCCTGTGCCACAGTGCGCTGCTGCTGTACTTCTCCTACCGGGTACCGGAACTGCCGGTTCTGCTGCTCTATGGCATCAGCCTGGGAACCTGTACCGCCTTCCTGCAACCCGCCCGGGACAACCTGGTCCACCGCAGTGCGCATCCGGCCGAAACGCGCTCGGGACATAGTGGTGTGCAGCACACAGTGACCTGGATGATGCTGGCCCAGTACGGGGGGCAGGCGATAGGGATGTTACTGGCCAGCCGCTTCGACCAGTGGGGGCTGGAGAGACTATTGTCGATTCAGGTCTCGGTGTTGCTGGTAGCTGCGGTGCTGCTGTTCTCCCTGCGTCTCAGCTCCCGGGAGGGACCCCGCCGGCGGCAATTGCCACTGACGCTGATCGTCGAGGGGATGACCCAGGCCTGGCAGCGCCCGGCCCTGCGGGAACTGATTGCTCTGGTCGCCTTCAACGGCTTCGTTCACATCGGGGTCTTTCTGGTGGTGTTGCCGTTACTGGCGGAGGACTACGGTCGCGGCGCGAGCTATTACGCCACGCTCCAGTTGGCTTTTATTGCTGGCACAGTGATCGCGACAGTGACGATGCTGCGGCGCGGACAGGGGCAGGAGCCGGGTCGCGGTATTCTGATGTGCCTTCTTTACAGCGCTGCCCTGCTGGTGGCGATCAGCTTCGGCCCGACGCCGCTGGGACTTCTGGTGCTCTGTGCCCTGTGGGGTGTGGTTGCGGCAGCGTCGGCGGCACTGGGCCGCGCGGTGGTGCAAATCCTGGCACCGGAGGAATACCGCAGCCGTATCATCTCCATTTACCAGCTGGCACTATTCGGTTCGGCTGCCCTGGGGGCGCTGGCGGCTGGTGTCGTCAGTGAATACGCCGCGCCTTTCACCACCCTGCGCTGGGCGGGGATTGCCAGCCTGCTTGCGTTTGCGGTGTTACTCCTCAGCGGTGACCTGCGTCGCTACCGGGTGGAGAGCCACGACTGACACCACAGGTCCGGAAGCTGTCTACCAGCGGTTGGTAATCCACATCGTCTGGTAGGGAGCCAGGGTGATTTCCCCGATCATATCTTCGAACACCTCACCGGTGATTATGTCCTTCCACTGATCGATACCGATCAGGTTCAGGCTCGACAGCAGCACCAGCTGTTCCCGGTCGGAAATGTTATTGAGACAGAAAATACTCTGGCGGCGATCCAGGCTCTGGCGCCAGAAGGCGAATATCTGTTCCCCGAGGTGCAAAGTGAACTGCGTGGCATTGGGGTGGAAGGCCGCCTGTTCCCGCCGCAATTGAATCAGCTCGCGCAGGCGGTAGAACACCTGATGGTGATGGCTGCCCCTGTCGGCGAGTTGCTCGTTGAGTTGCTCTTCCTGCCACTGGCGGCGGTTGATGGCCCGATTGTGGCCGTGCTCTTCGACGCGCGCATAGTCATTGGTGGAGCCCACCAGGCTGTGGATGTAGAAGGCCGGGATGCCTTCCAATGCCAGCATGATGGCATGGGCGCAGATAAACCGTTCCAGCTGCCATTGATCCTCACCCGCGGTGGTACCGCGCAGGGCATCGTAGAGTGCGATGTTGATTTCATAGGGTTTCGCACTGCCGTCGTCCAGTGCCCGCCAGGAAATCTTGCCACCAAAGTTTTCCATCGTCTGGATCAATGCCTGTTGCTCATCGTCGCTGAGCAGCCCTTCAACAGGACGCAGCCCGATGCCGTCGTGGGAGGCGATGAAATTGAAGTAGGTCGTGCCGTTCTGGGCCGGCGGCATGCTCATCAGCCAGTTTTTCAGGTGGTGGCAATCGCCACTCACCAGGGTGTGTACCAGCAGCGGCGGCAGGGAGAAGTTGTAAATCAGGTGTGCTTCGTTGGCATTGCCGAAATAGGAAAGGTTTTCCCGGTTGGGAATGTTGGTTTCCGTGATGAGGATGGCATTGGGATCGGCATGCTCTACCAGCGTGCGCAACAGCCGCACAATCTCGTGGGTTTCCTCCAGGTTGATGCAGCTGGTACCGATTTTCTTCCACAGGAAGGCCACTGCATCGAGGCGAAAAATACGTACGCCCATATCCAGGTACAGGCGGATGATGTCCACCATCTCCAGCAGGACTTTCGGGTTGCGGAAGTCCAGGTCGATCTGGTCGTGGCCGAAAGTGCACCAGACACAGCGGCTCTCCTCGCCATTCTGTACCGACCGCAGCAGTGGAGTGGTACGCGGCCTGACAACGCCGCTCAGGTCCTCGTTGGGGTGTACGGTAAAGAAGTAGTCCCTGCCCGGATCCTTGTCCTGCTGGAAGTTCAGGAACCACTGATGCTGAGCAGAGCAGTGGTTGATCACCAGATCCGCCATCAGGTGGAAATCGGTGCTGATGCGCAGAATATCATTCCAGTCGCCGAGGCTCGGGTCCACTTGGCGGTAATCGATCACGGCAAAACCGTCGTCGCTGGAATAGGGGAAGAATGGCAGTATGTGCACGCTGTTGATCAGCATGGTGAAATGGGTTTTGAGGAAGTGGTGCAGCGTTTTCAGTGGATGCTGGTCACCGCTCTGGATCGTATTGCCGTAGGTGATGACCACCATGTCGGTCTCGTCCCAGAGGTTTTTATGGGGCAGTGGGGTCTGGCAGTCTTCATCGAGACGCATGACCTGCACCAGCTCTTCGGCAAGACCGCAGTCCTGAAGATGCGGGTAGATCACTTTCAGGTGGTCGCAGACTTTCTGCAGCAGCAGCTCTCTGATTGGCAGTTCGGTACTGTGTTGACTACTCATTGGCTTTCTTCGCTCAGGGGCTGAATTCCTGGAAATCTGCTTCGACGGCCTCGTTGAGCTCCATCAGGAACTCCGGCGCGGCGCTGGTGATTCGGCTCCAGCTGGGAATAAACGGTGTCTCCATCGGGTTCTCAAGGAAGGTCTGGCCCGCCTTCATCAGGTTGCGGGCGAACAGTTCCACGGTCTGCTCTTCTTTGTGAATATCGAAATCCAGGCCGTTCATGATGGCGTCATTTCTGTAGGTCTCGACAAAGTCCAGGGCGATGCGGAAGTAGGTGGCCTTGATGCTGCGGAAAATTTCCGAGGAAAACACGATGCCCTGGGTGGCGAGTTTGCGGAACAGGGACTTGGAGATGTCGATCGACATTTTAGATAACCCGCCCTGATCATCGTGGAAAGAGACGGTCTGGTGCTTGTGGTCGTAACTGTGTGCGATATCCACCTGACACAGGCGGTTGGTGGAATAATTGCGGTACATTTCCGACAGGACGCCGATCTCAAGACCCCAGTCGCTGGGAATACGCAGGTCGTTGATGACATCCCTGCGGAAGGAGAATTCTCCGGCCAGGGCGTAGCGGAAACTATCCATATAGTTCAGGTAGTCGGTGTGCCCATAGATCTTTTTCAGGGTGCGGATCAACGGCGTTACCAGCAGCCGGCAGACGCGGCCATTGATCTTCCCCGAGGCCACCCGCGAGTAGAAACCCTTGCAGAATTCATAGTTGAAATTGGGGTTGGCGACCGGGTAGAACAGTCGCGCCAGCAGCGAACGGTCGTAAGTGACGATATCGCAGTCGTGCAGTGCGACCGCTTCGCCCCGGCGCGAGGAGAGGATATAACCGAGGCAGTACCAGACATTGCGACCCTTGCCCGGTTCCAGTGGTGCCAGTCCTCGCTCCTGCAGCTTGGCATCCAGGTTCCTGAGACGCGGTCCATCATTCCAGAGAACCCGCACGTGTTGTGGCAGCTTGCTGAAAACCCGCATGGCTTCGCGGTACTGGCTTTCGTCGGCGCGATCCAGGCCGATTACGATTTCCGACAGGTAGGGGACGCGGGATAGCTCGTCGAGAATATTTGGCAGCGCCTCACCCTCAAGCTCCGAATACAGCGAGGGCAGGAGTAAGGACATCGGACGTTGCCGGGAGAATTCGATCAGCTCCCTCTCCATCTCTTCCAGTGGCCGGCGCGAAAGGTTATGCAGGGTGGTGATACTGCCGTTCTGGAAAAAGTCTGTCACTGTGCGCTCCTGGGATTACTTGAGTCCGGTTTTTCTTCTGGTGCAATCACCCGAAGTTATCTCTCGATCATGCTTCTCGGTCGGTTACTTATTTTTCGGCACTTTTGATTTTGCGGTACTTGTGGGAAACACCACCTCTCCGATGACCTCGCGCCAGCCGAGGGGCCCCTCTGCGTTGCTGACAATGACTTCCCGCCCGGGAGTCTTTTCGAGTTTCGGCGGTGGGCGATCGGCGGCACGGATGATGACGGCCACATTCGCCACTGCCAGCATGTCGAGGTCGTTCTCACTGTCCCCGGCGCAGATCAAAGCGATGTTCGTGCTGCCGTCGTTTTCGTAACAGCGCCGCAATAACTCCGTCGCCCGCCCCTTGTCTGTGGGGCCCTGCAGGTGCAGGAAGCGGCCGCCCTGCAGTGTGGCCAGGCCGGCGCTGCGGGCGCGCTCGCGAAAGGCTTTCCGCTCATCGTCAGTACCCTGCCAGAGCAGGGGCTCGGAATAGCGCCTTCGCTGGGCGAGCTCCGCCTGCTCTGCAGACAGACCGGTTGCTTCGACGATATCCGCGGTGGAGGCCCGGGAGAACGCGAGATAGGGGGCTCCGTGCTTGATGGCGTCTGCCTGAAGATAGCGCACCAGGGTATCGCGGGGCGTCCCCGTTTCCAGAATCAGGAACTCCGGGCTGCCGGGCTCGACAAAGGCATCAGCAACTGCAGTGGAAAAATAACCCGTGGGAATGAGTATGGCGGAGCCGTTCTCGCAGATAAAAGGGTGGCGGTTTTCGAGTTCCTGTCGCAGTGCAATCATCTCCGGGATGGTTTTGCTGCTGTTCAGCACGACAGGGATATCGGCTGCCTCAAGCGCCTGCAGCAGGGCGTCCACCGGCTGGTGGGAGTAGTCGAAGTGGTCGAGCAGGGTGCCATCCAGGTCGCTTACGACGAGCCATGAGCGTTTCGTCGTCCCGGTCGCTTCCTGATCGCATTGCGTATTCGAAGATTCCGCTGCCATCACTGCCCTGTCTCTGTGCGTTAACTAGAGATAATCCAAATTTAGTGCCAGAACCGCGAGGCACAGAAAATAGCCGGTTTCGCGGCATGGATTGTCACGATGTCCATCCGCGGATGGGTACGCCGCGTTCGGGATTGGTGATTTGCACCCAGCGGTGCACCGAAATGGTGATGCGTTTTCAGTATTCAAACTCTACTGCCTTACGCTGGGGCAAAGTAACCGCAGGACAGTGTTGGCGTGGAATAAGGCGTCTGATTGGAGCGGGACGACGGATCGCAGTCTTCACGCGGTGCGGACTGGACATGCCCGGCCCTGATCGTCTGTCGTTCAGGCAGTGCTTATGTCGACTGTAGCGGCCAGAGGGCGAGTGATTATCAGCGGCGGCCGGTCAGAGCGATAAAGTGGGAAGCGGCGAGAGTTGGATGAGGACTGAGAGGGGATGGCCGACCCGAAAACGGATCGGCCATATCAGTACTCAGAGGGACTGGATCCAGGTGCCGTCGGGCTGGCGGCAGGCAGTTCCCCTGGTGGACTGCGGGTTTCCTGCGCTCATGACTTCGGCAGTATAGGAGCGGCAGTACTGGTCACCCTGCTGGTGAACCGGGCCGGGGGTAACCGCATACTGCTGCTGGCCCTGGTCTCCCCAGGTAATACGCTGTCCCTCCGGGGCAAACTCGAGGGCCTGAGCCACGCAGGCCTGGTTACGGGCATCCATGCGGCGTCCCACTTCACCGCCGATCAGAACCCCCGCAATGGCACCGCCGATGGTCGCGGCGGTATTGCCCCGGCCATCACCGATCTGGTGCCCGATGACCCCACCGATGAGTCCACCGAGCACGCTGCCCACTTTTTCACTGTTGCAGCGGGTACTGGTGGGGCGCGGCGCCGGGCGCCACTCGGGGCGATATTCGGGCTCGGGCGCGCGGTCGTCAAACCAGGGGGGCAGAACCACCACCGCGGCGGGTTGGTGGTGATAGTGGCTTGGGCGGCACTTGCGCTCTTCCTTGTAGCTGCCGTCTCTCTCCCATTTGCGCTCGACTTTGCAGTTGCCGTCCCAGTATTCCTCCTTGGCCACATAGCGATCGTGCTTGTGGTGCTTGTGTTTCTTCCAGCCCCGTCCCTCGGGGGGCTCGGCGATGGCGGCAGCGGCGAGCCCGCAGGACAGCAGCACAACGGCAAGTCTGGTGAATGTTTTCATCGTCTCCTCGATTCTTCTGGTTCTGTGTGGCATCAGCCGGCACCCGCCGGTCGGGGGCAGGCGCACAGTTTAACAACCTGGGCGATAGAGACAGTTCTCAAATTGATAAGTTGCGAGGGGGGTCACTATTGAGGTGAGGTGCAGGTTCCACCAGGCCCGGGCACTGGCCCGGGCCTGGTGGTCCATCACGGTGCCATGCAGGCCATGCAGCGTGCGTAGATGGCACGGGGGTCGCGATAGCTCTGCAATTCAGCCAGCGGCTGCAGTGCAGGCTCCAGGCTGCTGAGCCAGGCGCCCAGCGGCAGGTTGGACTGGATGCCGGCGGCAATACGGGCGTCGATATTTTCTGACAGGGTGCGCATGAAGCGCTCACCCGGGGTCAACTCACGTTTGATCTCGATCAGCTCATAGTCCTCCAGCTCAGCGAGCCTGGCAGCGCCGGCAATGGCGTCGTTGAGGTTGCCCAGTTCGTCCACCAGGCCCAGCTGCTGGGCCGTACGGCCGGTCCAGACCTGTCCCTGGGCGATCTTGTGGACCTCTTCCGGAGTGCTGCTGCGGGCTTCGGCCACAATGCGTAGGAAGCGGTCGTAGGTGTTCTCCACACCCAGCTGCAGGACATCTGCCGCCGCTTCTGGCAGCGGCCGGTCGAGGCGCATGGTACCGGCCAGGTCCGAAGTGCCGACCCCGTCGTTGAAGATGCCGATGGACTCGAGGGAGTCCTCGAAGGTCGGGAACGCGCCGAATACACCGATGGAGCCGGTAATGGTCGAGGGCGTCGCCCAGATTTCGTCCCCGCCGGCGGCGATCCAGTATCCGCCTGAGGCCGCGACGCTGCCCATGGATACGACCACGGGGATACCGGCCTCGCGTGTAGCCAGCAGCTCCTGGCGGATGGCCTCGGAGGCGAACGCGGAGCCACCACCGCTGTCGATGCGCAGCACCAGGGCCGCGACATCTTTTTCCCTGGCCTGCGCGATGAGGTTGCCCAGAGTCACACTGCCGATCTGCCCGGCCGGTGCCTCGCCGTCGACGATGGCGCCGGAGGCGCTGATCAGGGCGACTTTACTCGAGCCGGGCTTGGGTGCGAGTTGTGTCAGGCGCTGGTGGCGGAGATAGGGTTGGGCATCGATGGACTTGTAAGTCTGGTCGTCGTCCCCGGCTCCGATCTTTTCCTGCAGCGCTTTCACCGCCACCCGGCGGCTGGCGAGCTGGTCTACCAGCTGGTTGGCGAGTGCGGCCTCCGCCCAGCTACCGTTCTGGTCGCGAAGGTTCTGCGGCAGCTGTTCGATAAAGATGTCGATGGCCTGCGGCGGCAGGTTGCGCAGGCCCGTCACCTGCTCGGTGTACTCACCCCAGAGTTCGTGCAGCCAGCGCTGGTTGTTCTCCCGCGAGGCGGGGGACATGTCGTCGCGGGTATAGGGTTCGATGAAATCCTTGTAATCACCGACCCGGAAAACATGGAAGTTTACCTTCAGCTTGTCCAGTGCGGATTTGAAGTAATTACGGTAGGCGCCAAAGCCGTTGAGCAGCACTGAGCCCATGGGGTTGAGGTAGATTTCGTCGGCATGGCTGGCGAGGAAATACTGTGCCTGGGTGAAGTTGTCCCCAATCGCATATACCGGCTTGTCGGTGGACTTGAAACGCTGCAGGGCCGCGCCGACTTCCTCCAGTTTGCTGAGGCCGCCACCCATGAGGTAGTCCAGCTCCAGTACGATTGAGGAAATACGCTTGTCCTTGGCCGCATAATCAATCGCATCCACCAGGTCTTTGACCCGGGTTTCCACCGGGCCGGGGGGGCCGCCGAGAAAAGCAGGCAGGCCGCGAGGCGGCGAGCGCTCATCGACGAGGAATCCAGTGGGGGCCAGCTTCAGGGCGGCGCCCTGGGGCACTGTCAGTCGTTCTTCCTTGCCGAAAATGGCAGCAAAAACAAACAGCAGAAGGAGTAGGAACAGCAGGTTGGTAAAGACCCGGCGCAGCCAGGTAATGGCACCGCCGATGGCCCCGAAGAAGCGACGGATGAGTCCTTTTTTATGGGTTGAGTCAGTCAAACCTCGTTACTCCTTAGCGCGTTCCGTTTCTGGCCTTGGCGCGTTGTTGTAATTTTCGGGCCCTGGTTAGCCACCACGGCAAGACCCGTGCCGGACAACCCGGGTTTGGCGACTGCAGCATTTGACTGCGCCGCGGAAGCCGTAAGCCCCACTACTGTGCGTTTTGCCAGCGACTGGTCATCATTGCGGAAATGAACAGGGTAAGGCTTAACACCACCAGAACACCATGCTGCCAGCCGCGAGTAGGCATCATTACGTCGACTACGGATGCGCAGATGTATAGCAGCAGGATAAAACAGAGCCACAACAGACTGCGCGAACGCCGCTTTAGCATCCCCGGCAGTACCAGCAGCAGCGGCACTGTCTGCAGAATCCAGAGTTTGATGGAGCCGCCAGGGATGAACAGGTTCCAGGCCACAAAAAGCAGCAACATGCCGACATAGCAAATCCAGTTGAGCCGCCAGCCAATCGCCAGCTTGCGCTGTAAGTCTTCGCTCATCGTCCGCCCTCCAGTTTCTGTGCCAGCTTGCCAACCCTTGCGCCCAGCGCGCGGCAGAGACTGCGCTCCTCCTCGCTGAGCTCATGGTCCCCGCCTCCCGACCAGTGAGAGGCCCCGTAGGGGGTGCCGCCGGTGCGGGTGTGCATCAATTCGGCTTCAGAGTAAGGGATACCGGCGATCACCATGCCCTGGTGGAGGAGCGGCAACATCATCGACAGGAGTGTGCTCTCCTGACCGCCGTGGAGGCTGCCGGTGGAGGTGAATACTCCGGCCGGTTTCCCGGCCAGACTGCCGTCGAGCCACATGTCTCCGGTCTGGTCGAGGAAATAGCGCAGTGGTGCGGCCATGTTGCCGAAGCGGGTCGGACTACCCAGCAGCAGGCCAGCGCAGTGTCGCAAGTCGTCGTTGGTGCAATAGGGCGCGCCTTCGTCTGGTACTGGAGGCAAACTGGCGTCCGTGTCAGGCGACACACTGGGTACAGTGCGCAACCTGGCTGCAATACCCGAGGACTCCACGCCACGGGCGATTTCCGCCGCCATTCTGGCTGTGGAACCGCTACGGCTGTAGAAGAGAACGAGAACGTAGGCATCTCCACCTGCGTTGTTCGGCATCAGAGGAGCTCCAGCACGTTTTCCGGTGGCCGTCCCAGCACGGCCCTGTCATCGCAAACCACAATCGGACGCTGGATCAGTTTCGGGTGGCTGGTCATGGCCTCGATCAGCTGCGCGTCCGTCAACTGCGGATCCTTCAACTGCAGTTCTTTGTAGGCGTCCTCACCGGTGCGCAACAGGTCGCGGGCGCCGATACCCAGCTTATTCAGCAATTCAACCAGTGTTTCGGCAGACGGAGGGGTTTCCAGATAGAGAACCACTTCGGGTTCGATGCCATTTTCTTGCAGCAGCTGCAGGGTTTGGCGGGATTTTGAACAACGTGGGTTGTGGTAAATCGTCCACATATCAACGGTATCCTGTTAAGGTTTGGCGTATTCTAACCGAATAGGTGCAGCGAGTTCACAGTGGTTCGGCTCGCAGCGCAGACCGGGATAAAAGCCCCTGCCCGCAAAAAGGCAGTGGATATATACCGGGTCGTTGCCGAACGGCTGCGGGTTAAGGGATCAAATGGCCGGTCAGGGTTCGGGCTGAAGCACCGCTCCGCGCTCCGGCGGCCCGAATAGGGCAGGAAAACGGAAGACACCATGACGGAGACCGTGCAACGCTGGCGACGCTTTCTCGTATCGCTATGGGCACTCTTTAACGAGAAGAACTGCCGCCAGAGCGCCGCTGCCCTCACCTACATGACGCTGTTCGCCATCGTTCCGCTGGTGACGGTCAGTTACGCCATGCTGTCCCTGTTTCCGGATTTTGCAGGGCTGGAGGACAAGCTCCAGGAGCAGATCTTTTCGCACTTTGTACCGGAGAGCGGGCGCGAGGTGCAGGAATACATCAGTAACTTTTCTGCCCAGGCGCAACGCCTGACCGGGCCCGGTATTGCGATACTACTGGTGACTGCGGGCCTGATGCTGCGCAACATTGAAGATACATTCAATGCAATCTGGGATATCCCCCGCGGGCGCAGTGGTGTCTCCAGTTTCCTGCTCTATTGGGCTGTGCTCAGTCTCGGGCCAATCCTGCTGGGCGCCGGCTTGGCAGCCACCACATACTTATTCTCGCAGAGGGTCTTTCTCGAAGAGAGCGACACCCTGGGGCTGCTGCCAATACTGCTCGGTATTGTGCCCTGGTTGTTCAATGCCATCGCCTTCACGCTACTGTTTATCGCCGTACCCAATTGCCGTGTGCCGTTCAAGCATGGCATCGCCGGTGGAGTCATCACGGCCTTTGCCTTTGAGGTCGCGAAGAACCTGTTCGGCATTATGGTGGCCCGGAGTTCGGTGCAGGCAATCTATGGCGCCTTCGCGTTCGTACCACTGTTTTTGATCTGGATTTACCTGATCTGGATGATCATCCTTGCCGGTTGCGTATTGGTCCGGACGTTGTCCGTCTATCATGCAGCGAGCCAGGATCGCCAGTATTCGGATGTGATGGCCTCGATGGTGTTGCTGTGGGAGACCTACAAACGCTACCAGGGTGGTCAGCCCCTGCGGGAGTCAGATATCTCGCGGGCCGGGATCAAGCCGTCCCAGTGGCGACGTATTCGTAAGGTGCTGCAGGACAAGAAAGTTATCACCCAGACCGAGCGCAATGACTACGTACTGCTCCGTGACCTGGATTCGATCGAACTGATGGACCTCGTCAACTGGCTGCACCCGAGTCCAATCTCCGGCCGCAGCCACCGGGACTTTCATGGTCAGCCCTGGTACGACGCCGTCGAGGCGCGTTTTACCGAGTCTCAGGACTTTGCCGATGAGAAGCTGTCGGTAAAGCTGGGGGATATTTACAGTGAGGCCTGGAAGCAGGATGGTGACGGTCCCAGCGGTACACCCGGGGAGCCGACATCCGAAAAGAAGGCAAGCCAGACAAAAAATACCAAAACTGGTAGCAAGCGTGGAGGAAGCAGTGGCAAGTCGAAGTCTGATCCGGACTCCGTGGGCAGTCTGTCTGTGGTTAGTCGTCGCAATAAGCGGGTGTGAGCGCACCGATTCAGTAGCATTCCGAACCGTCGGCGGAGAAACTGTGGAAACCTCCGGCAAAACCCTGCTGATCAATTACTGGGCCGAGTGGTGCAAGCCCTGCCGCGAAGAGATTCCCGAGTTGAATGCCATCGCCGCCGAACACGACGACATTCTGGTCCTGGGGGTCAACTACGACGCTCTCCCCGCAGAGGAAATCGCCGCGCAGGCTGAGAAGTTGGGCATTGAGTTTCCGGTGCTGGCCGACGATCCCGCCACTCTCTGGCAGCGCCCGCGGCCGCAGGTGCTACCCAGTACCTTCGTCATTGGACCTGACAATCGCTGGAAGGCCACCCTGGTCGGCCCGCAAACGGCTGCGTCGCTGGTATCTGCGCTGGGGCTCGACTCTGGCACGGAATGAGTCGCGGCACGCATAACGCTATAACCAATGCGTATTAAGTGACCTTTGCCATCGCTGTTAGGATGCCCGCCAAAATTTTTCAGTGATTTTCGGGAAGTTCACAGCGGAATTAAGTTCTATGCACATCAGCACCCTGCTTTTGCTGGCTGTATTTTTTGGCGCACTCTGGCCCCTCTATCTGTGGCATCGCAGCCAAAAAAGCCTTGCGCCGGCGGTTTTCGGTGGACTGCTGCTCGGGGTTATCTTTGGTGCTCTGGTGCAGCTCTCAAGGGACTGGGGCGTGCGTCCGGCGGAGCTGCTGCCCTGGATCGACCTGGTGGGGCAGGGCTACGTCAAATTGCTCTACCTGTTGGTGATGCCGCTGGTGCTGGTGTCCATTCTGGGTGCAGTGGTGAAAATGCACCGCGCCGAGTCGCTGGGTAAAATCAGTTTTTCCGTACTGGCAGTGCTGCTCGGCACCACTGCCGTAGCCGCGCTGATCGGGGTGATGATGGCCGAGCTGTTTGGTTTGACCGCAGCCGGCCTGGTCGAGGGCTCGAGGGAGGCAGCCCGGGCGGAAGTGTTGGGGGAGCGTATCGGTCGGGTTGAGGGGCTTTCCCTCCCGGAGATACTGCTGACATTTATCCCGGAAAATATTTTTCTCGATCTTACCGGCGCCCGTGATACCTCCGTTATTGCGGTGGTGATTTTTGCCGTATTGCTGGGGTTGGCAGCCCTGGCCGTGCGCCGTGAGAGTCCGGAGCACGGTGATGCTATCGAGCGCTTCGTCAGCTCCGCCCAGGTTTGGATTATGAAACTGGTGCGATTGGTGATGGCGTTCACCCCTTACGGGGTAATGGCCCTGGTCGCTGCACTGATTGCCGAGTCCAGCTGGGCGGATATCATCAACCTGTTCAGTTTTGTGCTGGCCTCCTTTGTCGCCATCGCCTTGATGTTTGTGGTGCACGGGGTGCTGCTGCTCATTAACGGCATTAGTCCGTTGCGATACTTTGCCGGCGTCTGGCCAGTGCTGGTATTTGCCTTCAGCTCCCGGTCCAGTGCCGCAACCATTCCGCTCAATGTGGAGACCCAGATTGAAAAACTGGGCACCAGTCCGACCATCGCCAATTTCTCGGCTTCTTTCGGCGCGACGATCGGCCAGAATGGTTGTGCCGGGATCTATCCGGCGATGCTCGCGGTCATGGTGGCCGTGCCCCTCGGCATCGATGTGATGGATCCAATGTGGTTGCTGACGCTGGTAGCGGTGGTGGTGGTCAGTTCCTTCGGTATCGCCGGTGTGGGTGGTGGGGCGACTTTTGCGGCGCTGGTGGTGCTACCCACCATGGGGTTACCGGTTACCATTGCCGCACTATTGATCTCGGTGGAACCATTGATTGATATGGCCCGCACCGCCCTGAACGTGAACGGCGCAATGACCGCCGGTACGCTGACCCAGCACTGGCTCGGTGGTAAAGAGTCGACAACGGAGAAACTGGTCCAGCCGGGTTGAGTCGTCTGTTCAGACGCCCCCTCAGCCCGACAGATCTCAGCCTGGCAGCGCAAAGATGACGGCAAGAGAAGACGAGAAAAGATCGCTGTATATGATTCCCGGCACCATGTGCGATGAGCGACTGTGGCGGGAACTCCTGCCACGGCTGCCCGGCGTGGTGGCACACCACTTGGTTATTCCCAGAGGCAGTACGGTGTCGGAACTTGTGGCGGGACTGGTTGCACAGCTGCCGGATTGGCCGGTGAATCTGTTCGGCTTTTCTCTCGGCGGCTACCTGGCGTCGGCCCTGGCAACCGCCCACCCCGACAGGGTCCGGCGCCTGTTTGTCTGCTCGAACAGCCCCTGTGCGCTGCCGGAAGAGGAGCTCAAACAGCGCCGCCAGTTGCTGAACTGGGTGAGTCGCCACGGTTACAGCGGCATCAGCGACCGCAAGATTGCGGCAATGCTTGGACCCGCTAACCGCGAGCGCGCGGATATTGCGCAGACCATGCGGGCCATGGATGCGCACCTTGGCGAGGAGGCGCTGGTTTCACAACTGGGGGCCACGTCCGAACGCGAAGATCTGGGCGATTCCCTGGCCAAAGTTCCCCTGCCGATCACCTTCTGCTTTGGCGAATACGACACCCTTGTCACCCGCTCTTGGCTGGATGCCCTGCGAAAGCACCGCCCTGACACCGCAGTGCACGAAGTTCCGGAGGCTGGGCATATGTTGCCGCTGGAACAGCCCGAGGGCCTGGCCGCTATCCTTGACCGCTGGATTGCAGCTTAGAGGCCCGGTTGCCGGGGATTCAGCTTCGATTCAGTGACCTCTCCCTAAAGTGCTCCCATTGATACCCAAGGGAGACGATCCAATGCAACTGCACCGACATCTGGTCATCGCCGCGCTGCTGGCGGCACTTGCCAGTGCCAGCGCCCAGGCTGGCGACAGCGGCTACCACGCAGGTGACGGCTACGATTTTGCCCGGGTCACCGATGTCACGCCGATCTACCGGGACATTCAGGTACGCCGACCGCGCACGGAGTGTTGGGAGGAGACGGTCGCCTACCCGGGGCCGGGCTCAGCGGCCGGTACCGTGATTGGCGGCCTGATCGGTGCCGCTGTCGGTCGTGAGTCCGGCCATCGACGCCGGGGGCGCAATGGCCGAACACTGGCCGGAGCCGCAGTGGGGGCTGCCATTGGCCATGAAATCAGTCGGGCCGGCAAGGTCCGCTATGGCACAGAGCAGCGCTGCCAGGTGGTGGACGAATTTACCACGGAGCGGGAACTGGTCGGATACGATGTTCGCTATCGCTATAATGGACGACACTATCTGACTCGCACGGACCAGCATCCGGGCGATAGAATCCGGGTTCGGGTCGACGTGACGCCGGCTTGGTAATGATTTCTGGCCACATATTCTGCCATGCCCTCTGGAGCGCAATTGTGAAACTGAATCACAAGTCCACAAGCACCGCTGTTTTGCTGACGTTCGCATTTGCTTGTGCCGCAGGTTTCGGCGTGCCTTCCCAGGCTTCTGTCTGGCAGCCCGCTGCGGACCCGGTGCGCTCAGCGCCACTGCAACGTTGGTCGCCGACACAGCGGGGAGAGGTATCGCGGGACCAGGCCGCGGCTATCGTCAAACGCCGTTTTGGCGGCAAGATTCTGGCGGTTTCCGAGGTGCAGAAAAACGGCCGTTCCATGTACCGGGTGAAAGGCCTGTCGGAGAAAAGTCAGGTTTACGTGGTCTACGTGGACAAGCAAAGCGGGCGCATCGTCCGTTAAAGATCGAGTTTTCGGGGGAGGGGAGCCATGCGTGCTCTGTTGGTGGAAGACGAAGCGCTGCTGCGGCAGCAACTGGCGGCGTCGCTGCGCGAGGCCGGGTATACCGTAGACGAGGCCCCCGACGGCGAAGAGGCTCTCTACCTTGGCCGCGAATTTCCCTACGATGTGGCGGTGATGGACCTGGGCCTACCGAAGATGGATGGCATCCAGGTGATTAAAACCCTGCGGGGCGAAGACCGGCATTTCCCGATCCTGATCCTGACCGCCCGTGGCCACTGGCAGGAGCGCGTCAACGGGCTGGAAGCCGGTGGCGATGACTATCTGGTAAAACCGTTTCATACCGAAGAACTGCTGGCCCGCCTCAACGCGCTGGTACGCCGCTCTGCCGGCTTCTCCTCGCCGGTGGTCAAGGCCGGCCCCATTGCCCTCGATACCAGCTCTCACCGGGTGACTGTCGGTGAGGCGGAGCTGGACCTGACTTCCTTCGAATACAAGGTTCTCGAATACCTGATGCTCCACCCGGACGAGGTGGTTTCCAAGACGGCGCTGACGGAGCACATCTATGAACAGGACTGTGACCGCGACAGCAATGTGATCGAAGTTTTTATCGGTCGCCTGCGTAAGAAGTTCGACGCAGCCGGTGGGATTAAACCGATCGAGACACTGCGTGGCCGTGGCTATCGATTCGTGGCACCAGCCTGATCAGCGGCGGGCAGGGTCTTGGATTTTTCCGGCTGGTTGCACTCCCTCAAGGGGCGCCTCTCTCTCCTGACCACCGCAGTGCTGGTGGTTTTCCTGTTATTGATTTCCGGGGTGTTGGAGCATGCTTTCCGCACCTCCCTGGATGCGGCCAAGCAGCGTGAGCTGCAGCTGCATATCTATACCCTTCTGGCAGTAGCAGAACCTGATGGGGATTCCCTGCGGTTTCCCCCAGTGTTGCCCGAGCAGCGTTTCAATCAGCCGGATTCCGGGCTCGTCGGCGCGGTGACCGATGCCCGTGGACGGGTGATCTGGCGCTCTGAATCGGCCCTGACCCTGCCGCAGTTACCCTCCCATCCATTGCCACAGGGCCGGGAGGCGTTCGGCACGGTTGCTCTTTCCGGTGCTGGTGACTATATGAGCCTGCGCCAGGGGATTGCCTGGGGGCTCGACAACGAATTGCAGTTTACATTCGTGGTGCTCGAGGATGCGGAACCCCTGCGGGCTCAGGTGGCCCAGTTTCGGGCGACCCTCTGGCGCTGGCTGGGCCTGGGGGCGTTGCTACTCATTGTGAGCCAGTGGCTGGTGCTGCGCTGGGGGCTGGCGCCGCTGCGCCGTGTGGCGACGTCCCTGAAGGAAATGCAGCAGGGCGGCAGCGACCGGCTGGAAGGTCGCTTCCCGCGGGAGCTGAAACCCCTCACCGATAACCTGAACCTGCTGATTGAAAACGAACGCCGGCAGCGTGAGAAGACGCGACATACGCTTGCCGATCTGGCCCACAGCCTGAAAACACCACTGGCGGTGTTGAAGGGATTGAATTTCACCAGTGATCACCGCGCGGCCTATACGGCACTGATCGAACAGGTGCAGCGCATGGACGGCATTATCAGTTACCAGCTGCAGAGGGCGGTGACCGGTTCGCCAAAGTCGATTTTGCGCGGAGTCCCGGTGGCCCCCGTGCTGCAGAAAATTGTCGATGCGCTGGAAAAGGTCTATCGGGATAAGCCCGCCGATATCGAGGTGGTGTGCGAAGGGGAGCCGCTGTTCTACGGCGACGAGGGCGACCTGATGGAGTTACTGGGCAACCTTTTGGATAACGCGCACAAGTATGGTGGGGGCCGGATTCGTGTTTCGGTCGCCAACGGTGAGGACGGCCGCCGCCTGCATATCGACGTTGCAGATAATGGTCCGGGCATCGACGCCGATGCCTGGCAGTCGATGACCCGGCGTGGTGTCAGGGCCGATCAGCAGCAACCGGGGCAGGGTATCGGGCTGGCCGTGGTGGTCGATATCGTTTCCAGTTATGAGGGCGATATTGAGGTGAACCCGTCCGACCTTGGCGGAGCTAAAATTTCCATTTCCATCTGACCGCGCCTCCGGCAGACAAACGCCCGCTTCAGAACCAGGCGTCTTCCATTTCGTAGGGAGTGCCATTGCCGTCTGACAGCAGCGCCAGCTGCGGGCCAATCTGCGGCAACTCCCATTCGCTGAAATAGCGTGCCGCCTGCAGTTTCCCGCGATAAAAACTCTGCTCCGACTCTGACAAGGTCCCGGTGAGGCCGCGCTGTGCTGCCAGCGCCTGGCGCAGCCAGATCCATGCCAGGACCACGCGCCCGAAGGCATCCAGGTAGAGACTGGCGTTGGCCAGGCCCCGATCGGCATCCGCCTGCAGCTGGCCCATCAATTGAAGCGTCGTCTCGTCCAGTTGCTGCAGCGCTTGCTCGAGGGCTTCCGCCTGTTTCCCCAGGGACTGGCAGTCCCGGGCTTCCACCAACGTCTGGCGGATGGCGCCCTGCAGCAGCTGGTAGCCCGCCAGCCCACCCGCCGGGACCTTGCGGCCGAGCAGATCCAGCGCCTGAATGCCCTCGGTGCCCTCGTGAATCGGGTTGAGGCGATTGTCCCGGTAGAGTTGCTCCAGCGGGTATTCGCGGATATATCCTGCGCCCCCGAGTACCTGGATGGCGAGATCGTTGGCCACGACCCCGTAGCGGGAGGGCCAGGATTTGACTACCGGCGTCAGGAGATCCAGTAGCTGGGCGGCGTTTTTTCTTTGCGCGGCATCGGCGGCGGTCTGCTGGTCCTCGTGCAGCGATGAGGCGTAGAGACACAGCGCCATCGCGCCCTCGACATAGGATTTCTGGGCGAGCAGCATGCGACGCACGTCAGCGTGGCGGATGATCGGCACCTGCGCCGACAGGGGATCCCGATTGGACGGCAAGCGGCCCTGGGGGCGCGAGCGCGCGTAGTTGAGCGCGTGGTTGTAGCCCTGGTAGCCGAGCACCGTCGCGCCCATGCCGACGCCGATGCGGGCCTCGTTCATCATCTGGAACATGTAGGAGAGGCCGCGGTGCGGCTCCCCCACCAGGTAGCCCACTGCGCCATCGCGCTCGCCAAAGCTGAGCACGGTGGATGTGGTATTGCGATAGCCCATTTTGTGGAGCAGGCCGGCCAGTTGCACATCGTTGCGCTCACCCACTTCACCCAGTTCATTCACCAGGAACTTGGGCACCAGAAATAGTGAGATTCCCTTGACTCCGGCGGGCGCACCCTCGATCCGCGCCAGTACCATGTGCACGATGTTCTCTGTCAGGGTGTGGTCGCCGCCGGAGATATACATCTTCTGCCCGCGGAGCCGGTAGCTGCCATCGTCCGCGGGCGTGGCAGTGGTGCGCAGGTCGCCGAGTGCCGAGCCCTGATCCGGCTCCGTCAGCGCCATGGTGCCGGAGAAGCGCCCTTCCAGCATGGGGCCGAGGAAGCGGGCCTTGAGGTCAGCACTGGCAAACGAGCGCACCAGGTTGGCGGCACCGATGGTGAGGAAAGGATAAGCGGCGGAGGCCACGTTGGCGGCGCTGATGTAAGCCAGCGCCGTGCGCAAAATCACTTCCGGCAGCTGCAGTCCGCCCTCTTCCTCATCGCAATGGGCGGCGAGGAAACCGGCTTCGGCAAAACTATCCCAGGCCTGCTGGGTTTCGGGGATCAGGTGGACCCGTTCGCCATCGAAGCGCGGCTCATTGGCATCGCCCTTGGCATTGTGGTTGGCGAAATGTTTTTCCGCGACAGTGCGGGCGGTCTGCAGGGTTGCATTGAAAATCTCCCGCGAGTGCTCCCGGTAGCGGGGGCGCTCCAGCAGGGATTCTGTATCGAGAAACTCATAGAGAAGAAACTCGATATCCCGCTCGTTGAGTAGGGGTGTATCCATGTCGTGCTCCGCCGTTCATTGTTATTTCACAAGTTTTACCCCACTGCTTGCGGGGCGGATCATGACGTGAAATTAACGGCGCAATGACGGGACGGCAATGATGATTCGGGCCAGGCGATAGGGCGTAAGAGGACAGCCGGGCAATAGCAGCCCGGCAGAGTCAGTCCAGCGCGGCTCCGGCCGTCTCGTCGGTGTTGTTGCTGCGCCCGGGGACCACCTGCTCCCACAGTCCTTCTGCCAGTTCGGCGGCGGACTGCTGTCGCCCTGCGGCAAGCCACTGGGCGATACTGCCGGCCACGTCGGGCCACTGGATGCGCACACCGACAGGCTGTTGCTCGAGCCAGTTGCCGATCGCCTGTGCATTCACTTCTGGCACCACAGTGGCCAGCTGCAGTTCGGTCAGGGCACGGGCATTGGCTTCCTGCTCGAACTGGCCACTGAGCGGACGGGTGAGAATCGGTTTGCCCAGGGCCAGAGTCTCGGCGATCAGCTCGAAACCGCTGTTGCAGATAACCGCCCGGGAATCGGCGAGATCCCGCTGGAAGCCATCGATAGAGGGGGCCTTTAGTTCCAGGTTGTCTGCCGCGGGCAGATCTACCGGAGCACCGTAGACGATAAAGCGCTGGGGTAGCCTGGCCAGTTCCTGCAGCAAAACTTCATGATGTTCAAACGGCAGGTACACCACGATGTGCTCGCCATCGCTGGCCGTCGTGTGGGGTGCGGCAATCGGTGGCAATATCGGATGACCGAAGTGGTACCAGTGCATGCCGAGGCTGCTCTGCGCTGGGGCAAATGCCCGCATGATGGCTCGGGCCATCCAGTTAAAGCGGGGTGCCGGGATGGTGAAGTTGAACGCGTACTGGTGGCCGACACCAAGGCTGGGTACACCGGCGCGTCTGGCCGCCCAGGCGGTGACCGGCTCAAAATCGGTGATCACCAGGTCGAAGTCTTCCACTGGCAGTTCTCGGACATCGCGGAACAGCTGGCGCGGACTCAGCTGTCGCGCCGTCGCCAGCTGGTCGATCTTGCCGGCGCGGTGTACGAATGTCAGGCCCTCCCGCCACCAGTAGTCTCCGAAGGGTTCCATGCTGAACAGCTTTTCCGGGCTACGGCCGGAAAACAGCCACTGAACCTGCAGCTGCGGGTGAGCTTGCAGGGCCCTGGCCATGGCTCGCGCGCGGGAAATATGGCCGTTACCGGTCCCCTGTACGCCGTAGAGTATCTTCAAAGCATTGCTCCGCTGATCAGGAGGCCCACACTGGTGCCGAGAGCGGCGCCGGCGCAGACGTCAGTAGGAAAGTGTACGCCCAGCCCCACCCGTGAAGCGCCGACGCCGGCAGCCCAGAAGTAGCCCAGGAGCCACAGTGGGCTCAGCAACTGTGATAGCAGGGTGATGAACAGGAAAGCCCCCGAGGTGTGTCCTGACGGCAGGCTGAAGCGATCACTGGCCACAACCACCGAGCGTAGCCCGGGAATTGCTTGCGGCGGGCGCAGCCGCCGGGTGGTGTTTTTGATGGTCCAGTAGAGGGATCGCTCCACGGCGAAAGCAGTGCCGCAGACGGTAAAGTACTGGACTGCCGCCGCGGCGGTGTTGGCAAGTGCAACCAGTAGCGGCGAGATCAGGTACAGCCAACCGTCCGCAGACTTGGACAGCCACAGGTAGCGCTGCCGGGAGGCGGGGCGTGCAGCCCGCTGTGCCATGTGCAGTACCAGTGACACATCGAACGCTTTCAGAGTGACAGGTAAGCTTTTCATGCGGCCAAGTTACGAACGCAATATTGCGCTGACTTGACCGATTTATTGCAGGAACATGAAACGTGGCGGTATTTGCCCCGGGAAAGCCGTGAGCCCGACAGAGCGAGGAGGGAGTGGGTTGCCGGGGCGCCTGATTAGTGGGCGACCCGGCGGGGGAATGGGTCAGTCGATGCCGATCTTGATCTGGCTGGAGCCCGGCAGCCGTTCCACCAGCTCCCAGCCACACAGCCTGGATGGCGTAAAGTAACCACCGTCGCCTTTGTAATCGAGCAGGAATTCCATCACGGCCAGGGATCCGTGCACCGTCACATCGTAGCCATTGGCGGTCTGCACGCGTCCGATCTTGCGCTCTCCCCGGCGGTCGTTGCGGATTTCGCCCCAGACCCAGGTTTTCTGTTCGGAGCGCTTCTCTTCACTGGGCCCTTTCACCGACTTGTCGACTTTTTGCTTCATCCAGTTCTGGACCCACGGCATTTTCAGCAGCCAGCGAAAAGCATTGAGGCGTTTCAGCTTCTTCGCCCGCCGTGGGCTCATGGGAATATACACCTCGATATTGGGTACCTTGGTGGTGTAGTAGGCAGTGGCTACGTCGCCCCAGGGAATGGCAACCGCGAATTTCTCACCGCGCCCAAAATCGATAGTGCGGGTCAGCTCGCCGTGGCCGATGATCTCCACAGAACCATTGCGTCGCACCGCACCGCCGACTCCCAGACTCTCGATCGAGGTCTTTGCGGTACCGGGGCTCAGTCCGGAATCGGAGTCAAACCCCAGGGTCAGATGTGTGGCTGTGGGGATAGCTTCTTGCAGGGCTGCCGCCAGACAGTCGGTGGGGATCACATCAAAGCCGGTGCCCGGACAGAGTACGATGCCTGCGGCCTTGGCTTCTTCGTGCAGGTGATGGGCACGCTGGTATACCTGCATTTCCCCGGTGATGTCCTGGTAATGAGTGCCTGCAGCAATACAGGCGTGCATCATCGGCTCTGCCGTGGCAGAGAAGGGCCCGGCACAGTGAATCACCACATCCATGTCCTTCAGGGTCCGCTCGAGGGTCTCACTGGCATCCAGTGAAACTGCCATTGCCGGCAGCCCCAGTTCCTCGGACAGCGGCTGCAGCTTCTCGGCACTGCGGCCGGCGAGAATCGGCCGGTAACCCCGGGCCACAGCCTCGCGGGCGATCAGCTCACCCGTGTAACCGTAGGCGCCGTAAATCATGATCTTCTTATTGTTCACCGGTGGACCCTGCTGTCTGATTCGGTTGGGGGTGGAAAATAGTGACGCAACCTTACTGGCGAGTCAGCGAATTAGTCAAATGCCTGTAACAGTGCGAAACGGGGCTCAGTGGCGCCATCGCGCTGAATGGTTTCGGTGAACATCTGCAGAGGGCGAGCCCAGACACCGTAGTCTCCGTAAAGCGCGCGGTAGATAACCAGTCGTTCGCCGGTCTCGCTGTGCCGGGCCACTTCCATGACTTGGTAAAGTTGGCCCTTGTAGTGGCGATAGATACCGCGGGGACAATGATCGGACTCTGCCATGGCTCCGAGGGCGTCACGCCAGGTGGTGGGGGGACAGCTGCATCTGGGTGATGCGCTGGCCGTGCAGTGTCGCGATACCGCTGTAGCGCCGTTCCCCGGTGGAGCTGAACTCGAACTCGTAGTTGCGCTGGAGTCGCAATTGGCCGCGGCTGTCCCTGCGCAGGCGCGTGCGCAACAGCACCACGGTATCGTCCAGCAGCTGTACGCCCAGTTGGGCACAGTGCCTGGCGGCGGCGCGGCGCACCTGTTCCTTCGCGGCCATACCGTTCCACAGGTACCAGGCACCGAGGGCCAGCAGGAATAACCAGAAAAGATCGCTCAGTGAGTAAACCATCGACATTCAGTTGTTATCATTCACAGACGCGAGAATAACACGAAGGAGTTGTGATGCCGGGAACCATTCTGATTACCGGGTGCAATCGCGGCCTCGGCCTGGAGTTAACCCGCCAGTTTGCCGCCGACGGCTGGAAGGTGGTGGCAACTTGCCGGGATCTGGATCGCGCCGAGGAACTGAAAGCGCTGGAGCGGCAATACCCGAGGCTGCAGGTCTATACCCTGGACGTGACGGATTACCGGCAGATGGCCCAGTTGGCGGAGCGTCTGGGCGGTCAGCCGATCGATATCCTGCTGAGTAACGCGGGCTACTACGGTCCCAAGGGCACCCTGTTTGGGCGGGTAGACCGGGACGAGTGGCGCAAGGTCCTGGAGGCCAACACCATTGCCCCCTACATGTTGGCGGAAACCTTCTGTGCCAATGTGGCGGCCAGTGAACGCAAACTGATCGCGGTGATGAGCAGCAAGGTGGGCAGTATTGCCGACAACAGCTCCGGCGGCGGCTATATCTACCGGACTTCCAAGACGGCGGTCAATCAGGTGGTCAAGAGCCTGTCCATCGATCTGGCGGAGCGGGGGATTACCGTCGTCGCGCTGCATCCGGGCTGGGTCCAGACCGATATGGGCGGACCCAATGCCCTCATCTCCGCTCAGAAGAGTGTGAGCGGCCTGAAAAAGGTCCTGCTCCATACCTCTGCGGATAAAAGCGGATCTTTTTTAAATTACGATGGCAGCCCCATTCCCTGGTAGTCACCAGGGGGAAGGCCCGGTTGGGGCCGCCAGCTGAAATTCGAGCAACAGAACTGTAATAAATCACCTGATCGAAGCGACAGAGGTGTTGAAGTCGACAGAATGCTGTTGACCAGCCGAGTTGCGAGGCTGAGGCCGTCCGGTGAGTGCCGGGCTGTGGATTGGCAGGGGCCCTTATCATCCGGAGGAGAGCAGTCGTGGGAGACTTGGCGGGCGACAAGGCCGGCGGAGAGATGGCCGAAGGGCACGGCCCGGAAGCGCAAAGCGGTCTTCCGGAGGAGGCGTCCCATCTGCAGGATGCCGCCTATCTGGAAGAACTGCGGCGGCAGATGCAACGCTTTGCCCTGCTGCAGCTGGGGGATCGGGAGCAGGCCGAGGATGCCGTTCAGGAGGCACTGCTGGGGGCGCTGAAGAGTGTGCGCAGTTTCAATGGTCGCGCCGCGCTGAAAACCTGGGTTTTTGCCATCCTCAAGAACAAGATCGCCGATGCATTGAGGGCCCGGGGCCGTCAGGCAGAAGTGCAGACCATGCTGCGCGCGGATGAAGAGCAGCGGGATATGGACCAGCTGTTCAATGCCCGTGGCCACTGGAAACGGGACGAGCGTCCGTCCCACTGGGAGGACCCCGAGTCGGCCATCCACGACCGCCATTTCTGGCGGGTATTCGAAGCCTGCCTCGACCGGCTGCCGGGGCAGCAGGCACGGATCTTTATGATGCGGGAATTTATCGAGCTGGAGACCCCGGAGATTTGCGCCGCCGCGGAAATTACCGTGAGTAATCTCAATGTCACACTGCACCGTGCGCGCATGCGCCTGCGGCTGTGTCTCGAGAACAACTGGTTTCAGGCCGGTGAGGCCCAGGAGGAATCGTGAAAAGTTGCCGCGAAATCACCCGCCTCGTCTCGGAAGCCCAGGAGCGTGAGCTGGGCCTCAGCGAGCGTATGGGGCTGCGCATGCATTTGGCCATATGCCGCGGATGTCGCAACTTCGCCGAGCAGATGGAGGCGATGCGGAAAATCTGCCGCGCCTATGCCCGGCGGGATGAGGACTCCTCCGGCAAGAAGTGAGCTCATCAATACCCTTCCGCGGCGTCACTAATGATCGGATGCCGCCTCTGGCAACTCTACCTCACCGCGTACCAGCGCCTCTTTTTGCGCTTTATTCCATTTCTTGATGCGCGCCTCCATCACCAGCGCGGCGGACTTGTCTGGCAGCGCACGCTGGAATACCAGCTCCAGCGGGCCGCGACCTCGCAGTGCCTTGGCGGCCTTGACGCCGCCAGCGCTGTGTTCGGCAAAGCGACGCTCCACATCCCGGGTGATGCCGGTATAGAGCGCGCCCTGCCGGGTGCGAATCAAATAAACAAACCAGCCACTCAAAAGCATTTCCTCCGTCGGCACATTGTCCGCAAATCCGTGCTCTATTGAAATGAACAGGGCAGGAAAACATCGCCGCTAATCAAACAGCGATTGCTGGTCGCCGGGCTGTGGCGGTGGAGAGAAAGCGTTGCAGTCGAGTGACTGCCGGCGACTGTTGAGGCCCAGTTTGCGGCACATGACCCGAAAGCGTTGTTGCAGAAGTTGGGCAAAAACACCGGAACCGGTCTGCCGCTGGGCAAAGTCGCTGTCATAGTCCTGTCCACCGCGACTCTGGCGTACCAGGCTCATGACGTGGGACAGTCGCTCCGGGTAGTGTTCCTGTAGCCACTGACGAAAGAGGGGCGCAACTTCATGGGGCAGCCGCAGAAGGATATATGCCGCCTGGTCGGCTCCCGCATTGTGGGCGGCGGTGAGAATGGCCTCCAGTTCACTGTCATTGATCGCGGGAATCATCGGGGCTGCCATCACGGCGACCGGTATGCCTGCGCTGCTCAGGGCCTCGATGGTGCGCAGTCGCGCCGAAGGACCGGCGGTGCGGGGCTCGAGCCGGCGCTTGAGTTCACTGTCGAGAGTGGTGACGCTGATGGCCACACGACAGAGATTTTTCTGCGCCATCTCCCTGAGCAGGGGCAGATCATCGAGGATCAGCTGGCTCTTGGTGACGATGGTGGCCGGTTGGTGAAAACGCAGCATCACTTCGAGCAGCTGGCGAGTGATGCGCTGCTGTCGTTCCAGTGGCTGGTAGGGATCGGTATTGGAACCGAGGGCGATAGGGCTGCAGCGGTAGTCGGGCTTGCGCAGTGCCTGCTCCAGCAGTGCCGGGGCGTCGGGTTTGAAGAACAGCCGTGTCTCGAAGTCCAGCCCGGGAGATAAATCCATGTACGCGTGCGCCGGTCGGGCATAGCAATAGATGCACCCGTGCTCGCAGCCGCGATAGGGGTTGATGGACTGGTCGAAAGGGATATCCGGGGAGCGATTGGTGGTAATAATGCTTTTGGCCCGCTCCGGCAGGGCCTCGGTGTGTAGCCGTGCAGGTACTATCTCGTTCAGCTCCCAACCAT
The DNA here is from genome assembly GCF_001750105.1 of Microbulbifer aggregans. Taxonomy (NCBI): domain Bacteria; kingdom Pseudomonadati; phylum Pseudomonadota; class Gammaproteobacteria; order Cellvibrionales; family Microbulbiferaceae; genus Microbulbifer; species Microbulbifer aggregans. The sequence goes on along the minus strand of NZ_CP014143.1, from coordinate 3,627,549 downwards.
CGCTTTCACGGGTGCTGGTGTTGCTGGCAAAGCGGCCGGCGAGGTTGCTGACAGCGCCGCGGCCCCGGTGCAGCTGCGTAGGGGTATCGGGATGATCGTTGGCCAAGTTGCTTCTTTCACATAGCTGTATATGCATACAGTTTATTTTGAAGGGTGCCGATGGTGCAAGCCAGGTTTCCGCCACATACAATAGGGGCTGATCTGACTAGGGAGTGGCGGTATGGACTTACAGGCGGTTGCGGCGATACGCGCGTTTGCAATGCAGGTGCTGGAGGTATTTGCACTGCTGTTCGCCTTCACGCTGGTGGTGTTGGTGCTGTACGTGCTGTACATGTACCTGTCGGATATCAGCCAGTCCAAGCAGGCTATCCGGCGCAACTTTCCCGTCCTCGGCCGCTTCCGCTACAAGTTCGAGCATCTGGGGGAATTCTTCCGCCAGTACTTCTTTGCCCTCGATCGGGAAGAGCTGCCTTTCAACCGCGCCCAGCGCAGCTGGGTCTACCGCGCGGCCAAAAACGTCGATTCCACGTCCGCATTCGGCTCCACGCGCCCGCTGAACCAGCCCGGTGACGTGCTGTTTCTCAATTACCCCTTTCCGACCCTCAAAAAGGATGCCGTACCCCCCACGGAGGTAACCCTCGGTGAGGGCTATGCAGAGCACCCCTATACCACCAGTGCTATCGTCAATATTTCCGGGATGAGCTTTGGTGCCCTGTCGGTGCCGGCGGTTACCGCCCTCTCGCACGGTGCGGCGAAGGCCGGGATCTGGCTCAACACCGGTGAGGGAGGGCTCTCCGACCATCACCTGTCCGGCGGCTGCGATGTGGTTTTCCAGATCGGCACGGCCAAGTACGGCGTGCGCGATGAGAAGGGCCTGCTGAGCGATCAGAAGCTGCGCCAGGTGGCCGAGCGGCGCCAGGTAAAGATGTTCGAACTGAAGCTCTCCCAGGGCGCGAAACCTGGAAAAGGCGGCATTTTGCCCGGCATCAAGGTGACAAAAGAGATTGCCAGGGTGCGGGGTATCCCGGTCGGGGAGGATTCCATCAGCCCCAATGGCCACCCTGAATTCAATACCGTCGATGGCCTGCTGGACATGATCCACCACATCCGCGAGGTCACCGGCAAGCCTACCGGCTTCAAGTGTGTCATCGGTACCAGTGACTGGCTGCATGAGATGTGCGAGCGGATCCAGCTGCGAGGACTGGAGTACGCACCGGACTTCATCACCATCGACAGTGCTGATGGCGGCAGTGGCGCGGCGCCCCAGAGCCTCATGGACTATATGGGTCTGCCGATCAACCGCAGCCTGCCATTGGTGGTGGATCTGCTGGCCCAGTACGGACTGCGCGATCGCATCAGGATCATTGCCTCCGGCAAGCTGTTGACCCCCTCGATGGTGGCCTGGGCGCTGGCAATGGGGGCGGATTTCGTCAACTGTGGTCGCGGATTCATGTTTGCCCTGGGCTGCATTCAGGCCATGCAGTGCAACAAGAATACCTGCCCCACCGGGGTGACGACCCATAATCGGGATCTGCAGCAGGGACTGGATCCGGTGGACAAGGCAGAGCGGGTCAACAACTACGCCCGCAACCTCGCCTACGAGGTGGGCACCATCGCCCACTCCTGCGGTGTGCGGGAGCCGCGACAGTTGCGGCGCCATCATGTCGAAGTGATCAACGAGCGGGGCCTGGCCACGCCGCTGTCCGAACTGGTGCCGGAAGTGAAGCCCAAATCTGTGATCGCCTCGGACAGGGGCGTGGAGTAACCCGGCAGCGGCGACAGGGGATCTGACAGCAAAGGGAGAAGGCAATGGAGTCTGCCGACAGTGTGATTACGCTCGTAGGGCAGGGGCTGTATATGGCCATCGCGGCCGTCGTGGGCCTGGCCCTGGCCCGGGTATTGCGCACGGACAATACCCTCGGTTGCCTGATTGCCGGCGTGCTCGCGGGTATGCTCCTGCCGGCCATCAATTTCGATACCGGTCTGCGCGCCCACAATATTCAGGCACTGGTTTTTTTCGTTATCCTGCCGGTGCTGATTTTCGAGGCGGCCTGGCAGATTGAACCCGTGGTGCTGAAGCGGTGGCTGGGTCCCGTGCTGCTGTTCTCAACAGTGGGAGTTGTTCTCTCCGCGATCCTGATCGGGCTTCTGACCTACTACGGCATCGACCGCGCGGAGGATTTTCCCTGGATCGCCGCCTTCCTGACCGGTGTGATTCTCGCGGCAACGGACCCGGTATCGGTGGTCAACAAGCTGCGCACAAAGCACTCCGGTGAAGACCTCATCACCCTGGTGGAAGGGGAGAGCCTCTTTAATGATGCCGCTGCCATCCTGCTCTACAGCCTGACTCTGGGGGTGGCACTGCACACGGTCATGGAGGGTAGCGCCAGTACCGGAGAAGCCCTGGAAGGTCCGGGCACGGTGACACTGTATTTCTTTGCCACCTTCTTTGGCGGCCTCGCCATAGGCCTGGTGTGTGGTTTATTGACGGCAATCGTCGTGCTCTTTCTCCGCTCAGCCGGGGCGGCGCTGGTTGTACTGCTGTTGGCTGCCTTCGGCAGTTTCTACCTGGCGGAACATGTGGTGCATGTCTCCGGCATCCTCGCGGTGATGACTTGCGGCATTGTCGCCCGCGCCTGCCTGCGTGAGCAGCGCGAAACTTTCCTGGCCCACGCGGCACCCACCTGGGAGTGGCTCAGCCTGATGTTCAGCGCCCTGATCTTCGTGATCATGGGGCTGGTCATTACCTGGGAGATGTTCAGTGAACGCTGGCTGGCGATGATCATCGCCATTGCGGCCGCTGTGGGTGCTCGCGCGCTCACCATTTTCCTGCTGGCACCGTTGGCGCGCTTTATTGGACCGCCGATACCGAAGGAGTGGCGTCTGCTGATGGGGTGGGGTGGGCTCCGCGGGGTAGTGGCCGTTGCGCTGGTGCTCTCCCTGCCGGAGGATCTGCCGTACTGGTGGACGATTCAGTCAATGGTATTCGGGGTGGTGCTGTTTTCCCTGCTGGTGCAGGGAACCACTTGCAGCTGGCTGCTCGGCAAACCTGAGTCGGGCGCGAGCGACGGGGCCGCTAAAGACCGAGGGTAATGACCAGCTCTTCGTCCTCGATTTCGACATTGCGCAGCACCATACGAGCGGCCCGCTGGCGGATGTCGCCGGGTTTCAATTCGTATAGTGGTTGAATAGAGAAATACTCCTCCAGGGCTTTCTGGGTGACGGCGCGTACCCGCTCTAGGGTCGGGTCTTTCAGGTCCCCCAGTTCCAGCCGCTCGATTTGCGGCTCGAAAAGAAAAAATCTGCCGCTCGCCGATTCGTAACGCACCAGGCCGGCCACATCCACGGTGCCGCCATAACTCCGGGTTTTTCCCGGGGTGCGAATCTGCACCTGCACATCCATGCCGGCGCTGATGCGGCCTGTCTCTTCAAGTAAATCGACCCGGGGGTTTTCCAGGGTGACATCAAAAAACTTCAGATAGGTTTTGGTCAGCGGCAGGCGCCGCTCGAACCGCTGCTGCAGCTCGGCCTCCGGAATGCGGATCTGGTGCTCGCGGTTGGCATAAAACAGGTAACCGACGGTTGCCAGTAACAGCAGGGCGATGCCGAGGGTGATTAGTACTCTGAAATTGCTTCTCTCCATCTCAGCAGCATAGTGTTTTTTCACGCCGTGTTTAGCCGTTAGTTCGGATTGTGACTGGGAATATTCTGCGCCAGACACCTCAAAATGTGCGCTGCGTCCATCAAGCGGGCGCCATCTACGACTTTGGTCTGATTTTTTCTCCGGGTTATCCCGGTCGATTCTCGACAGTGGAGGTCACTCGCGTTAGAGGTTTGCGGTTGGCTTCCCCTCACAGGAAAAAGGGCAGACGGATAACGGACTGCACCACACAAAAATAATGAGAGAAAACAGAGGGAAACCATGTCATATCGATCGCTACCGGCACGTGCTGTCGGTTTTCTCGCCTTGTTCTGCTCATGGCTACTGGCCGCAGGCAGTTATGCCGCCTGCAGCGACAATGTCGTGCTGGTGCACGGAAATTCCGGATCACCCGGGGACTGGGACAATACCGTGCAGGCGCTGAATAGTCAGGGGTATTCGAGTGCACAGATTTACCTGCCCAACTGGGGCTCGAAAAGTTGTGCCGCGTGTAATGACCATAACGGCTCGGAAGAGACGCCGGTACGCAATGCCATCCAGAATGCCATTGCCAATTCCTGTACGGGGAAGATCGACGTGATCGGTCACTCCATGGGCGTGACGCTGGCCGCCCAGCAGATTGTGAAGGCAGGTGTAAGGGATAAAGTGGATGCCTTCGTAGGAATTGCCGGTGCCTATCGGGGGCTCTGGACCTGCGGCACCTATCCCTTCAATGTCTTCAACAGCACCTGTGGTTACTATGGCCTGTCTGTGTCCAGCCCCTTCCTCGACTGGTTGTATGGCAAGGCCATTGCAAGCCGCGTGTACAGCATCAAAAGCTGGTCGGACCAGATCGTCTGTGCCACTGGGGTATGCACTGTGGGTGGTGTGCACTCGAGTCAGATTGCCGGTGAGCGTGCGAGCTATACCTACCCCTATGGCCATTTCGGCCTGCAGTCCTACACCTACGACCGCCAGGTGTCATTGATCCGCTGACGGTGGGGCGCTGGTCCCGGTTGGACCAGCGCTTTGCCGGAGAGAGGAGCGTTACGGCGCCTGGCCGCTTTCCTCTGTGGCCGGGGAAACCTCACGCTCGCCCTTGGTGCACTGCTGGATGGTGCCGGCCAGGGCGAGGAGTACCAGGGCCAACAGAAGGGGGATGATGATCCGCTTCAAGGCTCGGTGCTCAGCGGATCACGCCACAGGCGACCCTCCCACCACCGCCGCCCAGTGGCTTCGGCTGGTCGGAGTAGTTGTCTCCTCCGGCATGAATCATCAGGGCGCGGCCTTTCAGGTCTGAGAGCTTCAGGCGCGGCGCCAGCACCGGACTATTGGCCTTGCCGTCCATGTCGATATAAAGGGCCGGCAGGTCACCGAGATGGCCGGTGCCCCACGGGAAGCTGTGCCGGTTGGTTTTCTTGGGGTCATAGTGACTACCCGCCGCCAGGGCCGGCACCACCTTGCCGTCTTTCTCGCCCGGCTCACAGCTGGGATTCTCGTGCACGTGGAAGCCGTGCAGTGTGCCCGGCGATGGCAGCCCTTCCAGCATCGGCGTAAACACAACACCGTACTTGGATTGGGTTGCCACGACTTTGCCGAGGGATTTGCCCACGCCGTCCTTGCTGACGGCGTGCATTTCGATAACCACATCCGCGCGGGCAAAGACCGCAACAGTTAGCGCCGCTGCGCCCACCAGGAATCGATATGTCAGTTTCATGGTCTGCTCCTCCATTTCGCCGGCCATACGCGTAACTGCACTGACCGCTGGCGCGTAAATTCGTGTGTGAAGTCTGTCACCTGAGTCTAGGCGCTGTTGGGCGAAGTTGCCCGATTTGAGGGGAACCGGCGGTCACCGGCCTCACAGGAGGAGGATATGTGGGAAAAGAGGGCCCGGATCACCCTCTGGGGGTGACCCGGTTCCGGCGGGGGGATTATTGCCAGTCGAGGATGACCTTGCCGGATTCACCGGAGGCCATGGTGTCGAAGCCCTGCTGGAAGTCATCGATTTTGAACTGGTGCGTGATGATCGGATCCAGGTTGAGCCCGGACTGGATCAGGCTCGCCATTTTGTACCAGGTCTCGAACATCTCGCGGCCATAGATGCCCTTGATGATCAGGCCCTTGAAGATCACCTGGCTCCAGTCGATGGCCATCTCACCGGCGGGAATACCGAGCATGGCGATCTTGCCGCCATGATTCATGGCGGAGAGCATATCGCGGAAGGCCACCGGGACACCGGACATTTCCAGACCCACGTCGAAGCCTTCGCTCATGCCCAGCTCGTTCATGACGTCGGTGAGCTTTTCGCGGCTGACATTCACTGCGCGGGTAGCGCCCATTTTCTGCGCCAGTTCGAGGCGATAGTCGTTGATATCCGTGATGACCACGTGGCGGGCACCCACATGACGGGCCACGGCTGCAGCCATGATGCCGATGGGGCCCGCACCGGTAATCAGCACGTCCTCGCCAACCAGATCGAAGGACAGGGCGGTGTGCACGGCGTTGCCGAACGGGTCGAAGATCGAGGCCAGTTCGTCGGAAATGTTTTCCGGGATCTTGAAGGCGTTCAGTGCCGGAATAACCAGATACTCGGCAAAGGCACCCTGGCGGTCCACGCCGACACCGTAGGTGTTACGGCACAGGTGGCGGCGGCCAGCGCGACAGTTGCGGCAGTGGCCACAGGTGATGTGTCCCTCGCCGGAGACGCGATCACCGATCTCGAAGCCGGCTACTTCCTGGCCCATGCCCACTACTTCGCCCACATACTCGTGGCCGACCACCATGGGTACCGGAATCGTCTTCTGGGACCACTCGTCCCAGTGGTAGATGTGCATGTCAGTGCCGCAGATAGCGGTCTTGCGGATCTTGATCAACAGGTCGTTGTGGCCCGGCTCCGGTACTTCCACGTCCGTGAGCCAGATGCCCGGTTCTGCCTTCAGTTTTGACAGTGCTTTCATGCGTTATCCCGTTTCTGGCGGCGGTAAGCCGGCCAGCACAAGACCCGGAGTCCGCTTGTGGCAGAACCCGGGTCGCGGTGAATGAATGGATTAAATGATATCGAGCTCTTTGCCCACTTCCACGAAGGCATCGATACAGCGGTCCAGTTGCTCGCGGGTATGCGCGGCGGACATCTGGGTGCGGATCCGGGCCTGCCCTTTGGGCACCACCGGGTAGAAGAAGCCCACTACATAGATACCGCGCTCGAGCATCATGTCGGCCATCTTCTGGGCGAGGGCCGCGTCGCCTACCATCACCGGAATGATCGGATGATCGGCGCCTGCCAGGGTGAAGCCGGCCTCGGACATGCGGCGGCGGAAGTAGGCGGAGTTCTCCTGCACTTGCTCCCGCAATTCGCCGCCTTCCATCAGCATGTCCAGCACTTTCAGGGACGCGGTGACGATGGCCGGGGCCACGGAGTTGGAGAACAGGTACGGGCGCGAGCGCTGGCGCAGCAGGTCGATGATTTCTTTGCGCCCGGAGGTGTAGCCGCCGGAAGCACCACCAAGAGCCTTGCCCAGGGTGCCGGTGATGATATCGACCCGGTCGATGACATCGCAGTACTCGTGGGTACCGCGGCCGTGCTCACCGAGGAAGCCCACCGCGTGGGAGTCGTCCACCATTACCAGGGCGTCGTACTTGTCTGCCAGGTCGCACAGTGTCTTCAGGTCGGCGATGACGCCGTCCATGGAGAAGACGCCATCGGTGGCGATCAGCTTGGTGCGCGCACCGGCAGCATCGGCTTCTTTCAGTTTGGCTTCCAGGTCTGCCATATCGTTGTTGGCGTAGCGGAAGCGCTTGGCCTTGCACAGGCGCACGCCATCGATGATCGAGGCATGGTTCAGGGCATCGGAGATGATGGCGTCCTCGGGGCCCAGCAGGGTTTCAAACAGGCCGCCGTTGGCATCAAAGCACGAGGTGTAGAGGATGGTGTCCTCGGTGCGCAGGAATTCCGACAGACGGGACTCGAGCGCCTTGTGAATGTCCTGGGTACCGCAGATAAAGCGCACGGATGCCATGCCAAAGCCGTACTGGTCCAGGCCCTCTTTCGCCGCGGCGATCAGGTCCGGGTGGTTGGCCAGGCCGAGGTAGTTGTTGGCACAGAAATTCAGCACCGGCAGTTCGTTGTTGACCTGGATTTCGGCCGCCTGCTGGGAGGTAATGATGCGCTCGCGCTTGTACAGGCCATCGGCCTCGATCTGCTTCAGTTCATCGCGCAGATGCTGGAAGAATTGCTCTGACTTGGACATGGTGTTTTTGTTGGCTCCTCAGATGTGCGCTTGTGGCGCCCGGCAGTGTATCCGCTGAATGCCCGGATACACTGGCGAATACACAAGGTTAGCGTTCAACCCGCCAGTTCACAGGCCTTGTGGGCCGTGACCGGTATTTCACTGGTGCGGCAGGTGGTGGCGAATTCTAACGCTTCCTCGGCAGTGTCGAACAGCAGTTGCCACAGCAGCTGGCGATCGCCCTGGCGCACGGCTCTGACTGCAGTGCGGCTGCGCTGGTTGGCGATCTGTATCTCGATGAATGCTTTGCTGGAAATCAGTGATTCGGACATGGTCCCTCCAAGTTAAAAGCTTTGGAGGGCTGACGTGGAAGCTGCGAAGCGAGATTCGCAATTCCGGTTGGATTACCCGAGATTTTCTTGTGGAAAATCGAGTCCCATCCTCTCTCCCCGTGTATCTCCGGTGAGAGAGCAACCACCTTGCCCCGGTTGGCAGGTTGGCGTTGGCGTCAGCCACTCTCTTGATGTCGGGGAGAAAGATAGCGGGGCGGGAATGGACAGTCAACTCGGCTGCCCCCGGGCGGGGGCAGCGCAGAGGTTTATGCCGGCATCTGCACGGATTTCAGTTCGATAAACTCATCGAGACCGGCTTCACCGAACTCGCGTCCGTTGCCAGAGCGCTTGAAACCGCCGAAGGGCGCGTCGTAGTTGAACTCGCCACCGTTGACGAAGCAGAGTCCGGCCTCCAGGCGGCGCACCACCGGCAGCGCACTCTCGGCATCCTTGGCCCAGACACCGCTGGACAGGCCGTACTCGCTGTCGTTGGCGATGGCGATGGCCTCATCCAGGTCCTTGTAGGGGATAAGGCAGGTCACCGGACCAAAGATCTCTTCGCGGGCGATGGTCATGTCGTTGGTGACGTCGGCAAAGACCGTGGGCTTGACGTAGAAGCCTTGCTCCAGGCCCTCGGGGGCCTCCGCACCACCGGCCACCAGGCGCGCACCCTCGCTGACCCCCTTGTCGATGTAACTGCGCACGATCTCGCGCTGGCGCGCGGACGACAGTGGGCCCATGAAGGCGTCGCCACCCTTGCCCAGTTTCACCTCCTCGGCCACGCGCTTGGCGATTTCCACCGCTTCCTCGTAGCGATCAGCCGGCACCAGCATGCGGGTCAGGGCGGTACAGGTCTGCCCGGTATTGATGAACACGTCCTCACAGCCCCAGCGCACTGCGGCCTCGAGGTCCGCATCGGGAGTGATGATAAACGGCGACTTGCCGCCCAGTTCCTGACAAACACGTTTGACGGTCGGCGCCGCTGCCCGGGCCACTTCCACCCCGGCACGGGTGGAACCGGTAAATGAAACCATGTCGATATCCGGGTGGGCGGACAGGGCCGCACCGACGATCGGGCCGGCGCCGGGCACCAGGTTGAAGACACCGGCGGGCAGGCCCACGGAATCGATGATTTCCGCCATCACATAGTCCTGCAGAGGCGTCATCTCCGAGGGTTTGGCAATCATGGTGCAGCCGGCGGCGATGGCCGGGGCCACCTTGCCGACAAACTGGTGCAGGGGGTAGTTCCACGGTGTGATAAAGCCACATACGCCCACCGGCTCGCGCATGATCAGTGAGTGACCAGCTTTTTCGGTCTCTTCCATCAGGTGGGCGCGCTTGGCGTAATAGCGGGTGGCGTAAATGGGGCCATCCACGTGCAGCCATTCAGTGATGTGCGCCGGACAGCCCAGCGCCACGGATACTGCCTCAATCAGTTCTTCCTTGCGCGCCTCCATGCCATCGGCAATAGCGTTCAGGAAAGCGGCGCGCTCGGCAGCAGTGGTAGTGCGCCAGGTCTTGAACGCCTCGCGCGCGGCCTGCACGGCCAGATCCACGTCCTCCGCAGTGCCCTGGACCACGTCGCAGATCTTTTCCTCGGTGGCCGGGCAGATCACCGCATGCAGGTCGCCGCCATGTGAATTTTGCCACTGGCCATTGATATACAGCTTGTCGGTATGCAGTTTGCTCAAATCAGTCATAACACCATTCCGTCTGTGGCCCTTCAGGGCGCGGTGATTTCAATAATGGTCGGTGTGTTGCGGCTCAGGGCTTCGGCGACTGCCGGCCCCAGCTGTTCCGGGCGATCGATCAGGCAGCCCTCGGCGCCAAAGGATTTGGCCATGGCGACAAAGTCCGGGGTGCGCAGGTTGACGCCCTCCTGGGGCACCTTTGCGTCATCCATAAAATCGCGGATTTCACCGTAGCCGGCGTTATTCCACACCAGGATCGGCAGGGGCAGTTGCTGTTCCACGGCCACTGCCAGTTCGCCGAGAGTAAACATCAGACCTCCGTCGCCGATCAATGCCACGACATCCCGCTCGCTGGAAAGTCGTGCGCCGATTGCCGCCGGCAGGGCGAATCCGAGGGTGCCGTAACCAGTGGTGCAGGTCACGTGACTGCGGGGCTGATACAGGGGCAGGGCGTGGTTGGTGTTATAGGCCAGCTGGGTAGAGTCTGTTACCAGTACGCCGTCGTCCGGCAGGGCCTCGCGCAGGGCCTGTACCCAGGGGAAACGCTCTTCGGAACCGGGCCACCACTCCTTGCGGCATGCTTGCAGGATCTCTTCCAGTTCGCCGGCGACCCGGTCTCGGCGCTCTGCGTTACCTTCCGGCAGGGCGCGGTTCAGCTGGGCCAGGGTCTCGGCCGCATCTGCACAGATGGCGAGGTCCGGATTGGCGTTGCAGACCAGCTGCCCGGCATCGATGTCGACGCGGATCAGCTTGCCCTTGAAGTTGTAGTTTTCACGCACCAGGTTGCGGTCGGTTTCCGCCAGCTCCGTTGCAACGGCGAGTACCACATCGGCACTTTCAATCCGATTACGCACGGCGTCGAAGCTCAGGTTGGCGCCACCGCAGAGCGGGTGACGCTCGTCGACGATGCCCTTTGCGGCGAGGGATTCGAACACCGGTGCTGCCAGCTTTTCCGCCAGCGAAGTGGCATCGGTGCCGCAGGCCTGCGCACCACCACCCAGCAGGATCACCGGACGTTCTGCATTCTGCAGCCATGCGGCGGCAGTCTCTATCGCTGTGCTGCTGGCGGCAGGGCTGGCAGCTGCGGGTGCCGCGCGATAGTCATCAATCGAACCGGGCATCGGCGCCGGGAACAGGTCGATGGGGATTTCAATATGCACGGGGCCGGGACGGCCGGAGCCGAGCAACTGGAATGCCCGGTGCATGACCTCTGGCAATTGCTCTGCCTGGGTAAGGCTGTGTTGCCAGATGCAGTAACCGCGGCTGACATCGCTCTGGCGCGGCAATTCGTGTAAACGCCCGCGGCCCATGCCCAGATCCTCGCGGCGGTTGACCGCGGAGATCACCAGCATAGGGATGGAGTCTGAATAGGCCTGGGCCATGGCGGTGGCCGCATTGGTGAGTCCCGGGCCGGTAATCAAAAAGCAGACACCGACCTTGCCACTGGCACGGGCGTAACCATCGGCCATAAAAGCGGCGCCCTGCTCGTGCCGCGGGGTCACGTGCTGAAGGTCGCTGCCCGGCAGGCCGCGATACAGTTCGATGGTGTGGACACCGGGGATACCGAAGACTTTTTCAACCTGGTATTCGCGCAGCAGGCGCATCAACACCTGGGCACAAGTGGGTGCGGAGGACATAACTGCTCTTATTCCCTGTTTGTTGTTTGTTCGATTGATGGCCGAGCCTAGCCGCCCCGCAGGAAGCGCGCAAGCGCCCGCAGAGTCTGCACTTCGGGCGTGAAATTCACCGGAAAATACTGATTTGCCGCAGGGACGGACAGAAAACTTGGCACCGCCGGGCCTCTGGGAAAATGATGCGGAGGCAGTACACTTACGGCACAGCCAGAAAGGACGGAGTACTATGGAAATCGATCAGTGGCGCCGGGAGTATTTGCGTGGCGGACTCAATCGGGGGGATCTGAAGGACGATCCCGTCCACCAGTTCGAGCAGTGGTTACAGGAAGTGGTGGAAACGGATCTGTCCGACCCCAGCTGCATGAGCCTGGCCAGCGTCGATAGCGAGGGCCAGCCCTCACAGCGGATCGTGTTGCTCAAAGGCTATGATGCACGCGGCTTCGCTTTCTACACCAACCTGAAAAGCCACAAGGCGCGGGATATTGAACAGAACCCGCAGGTATCCCTGCTGTTTCCGTGGCAGTCCGTGGAGCGTCAGGTCATCGTCTACGGACGTGCTGAAAGGCTGACCCGAGAGGAAGCGGAAAGTTATTTTCACTCTCGTCCGCGGGAGAGCCAACTGGCCGCCTGGGCTTCACACCAGAGCGATGCCATCGAATCCCGCGACAAGCTTGAGGAGCGCTTTGAGGAAATGAAAGCCCGCTTCGGCGAGGGCGAGGTTCCACTGCCGGAATTCTGGGGAGGCTACCGGGTGGTGCATCAGGCCGTGGAGTTCTGGCAGGGCCGGGCGAGTCGTCTGCACGACCGGTTTATATACCGCCGCCAGGACGATGACAGCTGGCAGATAGAACGCCTGTCGCCGTGAGCCGTGTCGATGCCAGCGCGCTCAGTGCCGACTGGGCGCGACGCGGCTTTTCCTGTGACTTGTGGACGGATCCTGCGGGCCAGTGCTGGGAGGATTTTGTACACGATGTCGATGAGCTATTGATGCCGGCAGAGGGGATCCTGGAAGTGGAAATCGACGGCGCTGTCAGCAGGCCGTCGATTGGTGAAGAACTCCTGATTCCCGCCGGCGCAAACCATTCGGTGCGCAATATTGGTGATACCACTGCGCGCTGGTACTACGGTTACCGGAGTTGAGGACACAGTAACCGGATCGCCGGTTACCGGTTTCCTCCTTTAGTTTCTCGCTTGCCTCCCTCTTGCTCAATTTCGGTTGTGCGCTCATCCCGCGTGGTGCCCGCCATCGCATTTCCACTCCTGAAACTCTTTGTGTTCTTAAACCGGGCATGCACCACGATTGGGCGCGGCGGTAGGTAAGTCAGTCGTGGCAGGATCAAGATCCGGAAAGTCCCATTCCCCGTAGAAAAAACTGCATGAATTGAGCGTATTTGCCGACGAATTATCTTCCGCTGGTCACGCGGCGGGGGTAATCTTGAAGGCATCGGCGACATGTCGATGATGTTCAGCGCGGTCACTGGTCGGAGCCCCGACAACAACAATAAACGGGGCAATGCAGTACCGATCGCGGTGGGTCCGTTGCTGCCAATAAAAATTTTAGATGGCAATGGAGAGAGAACAATGGGACGACAATTCAACGGCGGCAGTGTATCTGTCCTGCTGTCCACCTGCTCGGTGGCGGCACTGTGGCTGGCCAGCGGCATTGGTGCCACGCACGCAGCCGAGGGTGCCGTGGGCACCATCATGGAAGAAGTACAGGTTACGGCCCGTAAGCGCGCCGAGGCGGAGAGACTGCAGGAAGTACCTGTGGCTGCCACCGCATTTTCCGGCGACCAGCTGGAGGCACTGCAAACCAAGGATCTGCAGAGCCTGTCCTTCAAGATGCCGAACGTGCAGCTCGACGACATCGGCACTGTAAAAAATACCGCGAACTTTACCGTTCGCGGCCTCGGGGTTAACAGCTCCATTCCCTCCATCGACCCGACTGTGGGTGTATTTGTGGACGGCATGTACATGGGCATCAACGCCGGTGTGGTGACCGACCTCTTCGACCTGGAAGGTATCGAGATTCTGCGCGGTCCCCAGGGACTCCTGTTCGGCCGCAACGTGACTGGCGGTGCGGTGGTCATCCGTACAGCGCGCCCGACGGAGGAATTCTCCAGCAAGTTCAAGGTTTCCACTACGGATAACCTGGACTCCATCGCCGCGGCGAGCATCAATGGCGCCATTTCCGATACCGTCAACGGCCGCCTGACTGCGTATTACAACAATGACCAGGGCTGGTTCGAAAACGCCTTTACCGGCGAGGACGACCTCGGCGCTTCGGATACCTGGTTCCTGCGTCCCAGCTTCAGTGTCGAGCTGTCCGAAACTGCCGAGCTGCTGGTGCGCATGGAGCACGGTCGCATGGATTCCGACGGCGTGGTGGCCCAGAACCGCGGCGCGCTGGCGGTGAATTTCCCGGCATATCCTCTGTTTGGTGTCGATGTCTCCGGATGGGACAACAGCGATGATTCCTTCGAGGTTGCGCAGAACGAGCGCGGTTACCAGGAAGACGAGTGGTCCCAGGTAATCACCGAGTTCAACCAGGACGTGGCTTTCGGTAACGGTACCGTCACCAATATTCTCGCCTGGCGCGAGTACGACGCGGTTGGCCTCGGCGATATCGACTCCCTGCCGATCACCGCCTTCCACGCCAATACCAGAGTCGAGCAGAGCCAGCTCTCCAACGAATTGCGCTACGCCGGCCGCTTTGGCGCCACTTCTCTGACTACGGGCGTTTACTGGTTCAATCAGGATCTCACCTATCTGGAGAACCGCATCCTGCCGTTGTCCGCACCCGGTGGGCTCAACTGGACTGGTGGCGGCCAGCAGGATCATGAGGCGATGGGGGTGTTTGCCCAGGCCGATATCGACCTGAATGAATCCTGGATCCTGACGCTCGGTGGGCGCTACTCCACCGAGGAGAAGGATGCCCAGATCGCCACGATTCCGGTGAATCTGTGTACGCTGGATGGCTGTGCCGCTTATGACTTCGAGGACAGCGAGTCCTGGAATGCGTTCACGCCCAAGGTCGGCCTGCAGTGGAATCTGGCCGACAACGCGCAGATTTATTCCTTCTGGACCAAGGGCTTCCGCAGCGGTGGTTACAACATGCGGAACACCGGGCCGGGCGAACTGCCGGGGCCGACCGATCAGGAAGAGCAGACCAGCTTCGAGATTGGCGGCAAGGCGGAATGGCTGGATGGACGTTTGCGCACCAACTTCGCGCTCTTCCACAACACCATTGAGGATATGCAGCGGGAGGAGAATCTGAGCAACCCAATCGTGGGTGTGGTGCAGATCATTCGTAACACTGCCGACGCCACGATCCGCGGTGCCGAATTCGAGGCGATGGCCGTGGCCAGCGACAACCTGCTATTCACCCTGAATGCCGGTTACGTCGATGGTGACTACGATAAAGTGCTTGGTGATATCAGTGGTGACGGTCTCGTTAACGACGTCGATCTCGGCCTGGATATTCCGCGTCTTGCGCCCTGGACTTACGGCGTCGGTCTCGTACATGACCTCTCGCTCGGCTCTACCGGTACCGTGACGTCGCGCATCAACTTCAACCATCGCGATGCATCGCCGTACACGGATAACAACCGAGGAATGCTGTCCGAGGCGGATATGCTGGACTTCAGCATCGGTTATACACCCGATGCCGGCAACTACCAGCTGGCGTTCTTCGGCCGCAACATGCTGGATGAAGTCACCGAGGGCAACAATACCCAGCTGCCCGTCAATCTTGGTGGTCCCGGTGCGAGCTTCACGCCGCTCAACAAGGGCCGGGTGATGGGCGTCGAGTTGACCTATGACCTCTAAACCCGCCTAGAATAGAAGCCCGGCTCTGCCGGGCTTTTTTATTTTTGCGTCCTATCAATCTGTTTTTGCACAACCTGGGGGTTCCATGCGCTATATCGAGTTGCCGGAATATGGCGAGCCGGAGGTAATGCGCGTCGCTGAGATGGCGGTGCCCCAACCCGGTAAGGGGGAGGTGCTGATCCGTGTCGCCGCCGCAGGCGTCAATCGCCCGGATATCGTCCAGCGCCAGGGACTATACCCGCCTCCTCCGGGAGCATCCCCGGTTCTGGGACTGGAAGTCGCCGGAGAAATTGCTGCGCTGGGTGAGGGTGTTGCGGGATGGCAGCCTGGCGACCCGGTTTGTGCCCTGACCAATGGTGGCGGCTATGCGGAGTTTGTGGCGGTGCCAGTGGCTCAGTGTCTGCCGGTGCCACAGGGCCTGAGCCTGGCGGAAGCAGCCGCATTACCCGAAACCATGTTCACCGTGTGGAGCAATGTGTTTGACCGCGCGCAGCTGCAGCCGGGCGAGATATTCCTGGTTCACGGTGGCTCATCGGGAATCGGCACCACTGCGATCCAGCTGGCCAGTAACCTTGGCGCGCGGGTGTTTGCCACTGCAGGGTCGGATGAAAAGTGCGCTGCCTGTGAAGCGCTCGGGGCAGAGAAGGCGATCAACTACCGTAACGACGACTACGTCGAAGTGATCCGGCAAGCCACCGAGGGGCACGGTGCCGATGTCATCCTGGACATGGTCGGCGGGGACTACGTGGATCGCAATGTCCAGCTGGCCGCCCGGGACGGCCGCATCGTGAATATCGCTTTCCTGCAGGGTGCTAAAGTCCAGCTGAATATGTTGCCAGTCATGGTGAAGCGCCTGACCCTGACCGGTTCCACCCTGCGGCCTCAGCCGCCGGAGGTAAAAGCGGCGATTGCCCGGGCTCTTGAAGAGAAGGTCTGGCCGCTGATTGCTGCGGGCAAGGTGCGTCCCCAGATCGCGGCGACATTTGCCCTTGAGGACGTTGTAGCGGCGCACAGGCTGATGGAGTCCAGCAATCATATCGGCAAGATTGTGCTGACACTCTGAATGTGAGCGCCCCGGAACTCTCCGTGGGAATTTCCCCGGCGACTTCACCTTCGGCCACGTTGGTATAGGCAACGTAAAGCTTGCTGATCTTGCGCACGTAGGCCACTGGCTCGGCGCCTCTGGCATAGCCGTAGCGGGCTTTCTCGAAGTAGCGCGGCTCTGACAGCTTCAGCATGGCCACTTCCACATTGTCGAACCACTTGGTCGGATCCAGCCCCAGCTCCTTCGCCAGGCGCTGTGCATCGTACACATGCCCGAGGCCCGCGTTATAGGAAGCCAGCGTAAACCAGAGTTTTTCGCTGAGGGGCAGGGGATCCTTGAACCGATTGCGGATCCACTCCATATATTTCACCCCTGCTTCAAGGTTGCGGTCCGGCTCGAACAGCGGTGGCGGGTACCCCATGTCGGCACCGGTGCGCGGCATGACCTGCAGCAATCCCTGGGCGCCAACCGGCGATACAGCCTTCGGGTTGAAGTTACTTTCCTGCCACATCTGCGCTGTGATCAGGCGCCAGTCAAAATCGCGCTCAAGCGAGTTCTTTTTCACGAGCTTGTCATACGGGGAGAGATCCTCTCCGGGAACCACCCGGGCACTGATACGCTGTACCAGGTGTTTGTCGGGCTCGAAGTAGGCGGCCAGTAACTTTTCATGCTCATCGCTGCTGGTGAACCGGCGCATAAAACGATTCACTTGTTTGAGTAGATCATTGTTGCCCTTTTTTACCATCAAACCCTGCGGCAGCGGATCGCTGACTTGCAAACCGATCTGCAGGTTTGGGCGCAGCGCAGCCTGCATCTTTGCGATATAGCCGTCCTCGATCGTGGCGTCATACTCTCCCGCAGCGACTTTATTCAGCACCTCGGCGAAGGACTCGTCGGGAGGCGCAATCTGAATGTTCACATCCAGACCGTTTTCCTTCAGTGTCTCGGCTGTTTCAATGAAGGCTGAATACGCACGGAGAACAATGGTCCTGCCGGCAAGGTCACCCAGTGTGGCGATCTGGGGTTTTTTGCGGTTGCTGATGATATTTTGCGGAGTCTCAGTAAATGGTTCACTGAATTCCACACCTTTCTTGCGGCGTTCTTCGGTGATGGTGGTGGTCGCACTGCCGATATCAGCTTTGCCCTGTGCGACCCAGTCCACCAGATCCTCTTCGTAGGGCACAACGATGACCTTGAGCTCCAGCTTGTGCTTGTCGGCGAATGACTTGACCATCGCATAGTCAAAGCCACGGAGCGTCCCTCGCCAGATGTAATAGCTGGTCGGGCCATTGTAGGTGGCGAAGCGCAGCACGCCGGATTTTTTGATCGCGTGCCAGTGGTTAGTCCGTTCAGGTAGCGCGGTAACGAGGGTGCGGGTGAGGAAGTTGTTGACGCGGGTCTTGAGTCGTTTTGCATCCAGGCGCATTGCCCAGGCAATATTTTCTGGCTCGCTGACCTCGGCCCCCATTTTGAGGTCATGTCTGTATTGCAGCGTATCTTCGGCAATACCCTTGTGTAAAACAGTGACCGCATTGTCGACTTTGCTGACCATATCGAACAGGGTATCCCGCTCTGCATTGAGGTAGACCTCCCGCACCGTCAGGTTGGCTCCCGGGTTTTCCTCAACCAGCCGCTTGGCCGTTTCTGCATAGGTGCTGCCGGCGAGGACAATCAGCTCGGTTCCCTTGAGGTTTTTGACATCACTGATGTCCGGCCCGTTGACACCGGTTACCAGCACGTCGGAGGTCTGTTGGATAGGCTGGCTGAAGGCGACAATCTCTCTTCGCTCCGCGGTATCGGTCAGGTTTTCCGCCACGATATCCGCACGCCCTTCCTGTACCATCTCAATCGCCTGTTGAGGTGTTTCCGCAATCAGCCAGCGGGGCTCCAGCTTGAGTCGCTGTGCCAGTCTCTCGGCGAGTTCGCGATGGCTCTGGGTGACGATGGCTTTTCGGGGCAGGTAGCCCTCATTGTCCCCGGTCAGGCTGACAAAACGGATGATGCCGCGCTCTCTCAGCGCGCTGAGATCACCGGTCTCAATATATTGGGTCTGCTTGACAGGCTCTTCCGCAACGGGCTTCGCTTGCTCGTAGAACTTCTCAGTTGTTTTCTCAGCTTCCTGTGCAAGCTCCGTCGGTGTTTCCTCAGCAAGTGGCGCTGCTTCCCCTGCCTCGGATACCGTATCTGCTGTATTGTCCGTATCCGTTGTGCTGGTTGCCTCGACTGCTGGAGCCGAGGTTGGCCCTGTGACCTTCTCCTCCCTGTCGCAACCAGAGAGGCAAAAGATCAGGAAGATAGCGAGCAAGAGGGCCACGCTGTGCGGTAAAAAGAGTAGTCGTCTGCCAGTTACCATAGTTAACTCCGGCAACCTCCACGGCCCTTATCTTAAGGTGATGGGGCTCGAGGCAGTGGGCGAATTGGATGCACCGTGATTCCGGCGGGCAGAGAGGGTAGGGTGCACGTGGACGGGGAATAGTCGGCATGCCGCAACAGACCTACCATGTTTAATGGCTGGCGCTCATCGCTCTGCATAAGCGCTGTGTCACCGGAGGCAATATCGGTATAAGCGCGATAAAGGTTCCGGATGTTGCGTACATAGAGCACAGGTTCCTGGCCGCGGGCGTAACCGTAACGCGCTTTTTCGAAGTAGCGCGGTTCCGAGAGTTTGAGCATGGCGACTTCAACATTGTCGAACCACTGGTTCGGATCCAGACCCAGTTGGCTGGCCAGTGCCCTGGCGTCACGTAAGTGACCGATGCCCGCGTTATAGGCGGCGAGGGAAAACCACAACTTTTCATCGGCCGGCAGGTCGTCCTCAAAGCGGTCCCGCACCCAGTTGAGGTACTTGGTGCCCGCGTGGACCGAGTGTTCGGGGTCGAACAGTGGACCCCGGAACCCCATTTCCTGCGCAGTCCGTGGCATGACCTGCATTAATCCCTGTGCGCCCACGTGGGACTCCGCCTTCGGGTCGAAATTGCTCTCCTGCCACATCTGTGCCACCACCAGTCGCCAGTCGAGGTTGTGCTGCAGAGCGTACTTCCTGACCAGTTCATCAAAGGGCGATAGTTTCCCGCCTGGCAGAAGTCGGGCTTTGGCCTTGTTTAGCAGCTGTTCATCGGGCCGGAAATAGCTGTCAACCATGGCCCGGTTTTCCTTGTTTTCAAGAAAACCTTTCAGGAATCCATCGACTTTGCCGAGTAAGGTTTCATTACCTTCCGCTACCATCCACCCCTGGGGAAGAGGGTCGCTGACCACAGCGCCTTTTACTAACTGCGGGTAGAGTGCTATCTGAAGGTCGGCGAGATTGGAGTCTTCCAGGGTTGCGTCAAACTTGCCCTCGGCAACACCTCTGATTATTTCCATAAAGGTGGTTCCTTCAGGCGCGACTTCAATCTCCAAGTCGATGCCTTTCTGCCGCAGCCGTTGTGCGGTTTCGATAAAAGCCGAGTGAGCTCGCAATACGAGAGTCCTGCCATTGAGATCCTGCAGGGAATCAATGGGCGGGGAGTCCTTGTTGCTCAGGGCCCGCTGTGAGGTTTCGAGAATTGGCTGGCTGAAGGCAATCCCTTGTCTTTCGCGACTTTGGGTAATTGTGGAGGTGGCCCCCGCAATGTCGGCCCGCCCGGACTTCACATAGTCGATCAGGTCATGTTTATCCGGCACCACGATCATCTGCAGCTCGAGGTCATTTTTTTCGGCAAAATCCCTGGCCAGCTCATAGTCGAGACCAGTGAGGACGCCTTTCCAGAGCGCGTAGCTGGGGCCGTTGTAAGTGGCGAAACGCAGCACGCCGGATTTCTTGATCGAACTCCAGTCCGCCTCGCGCTTTCCGGGAGCTGTTACGAGGGTCTTGGTCAGGAAGTTGTTGATCCGGGTTTGTAGCTCTCTGGCATCCTTCCGCACGGCCCACACCATCGCGACCGGTTCACCGATGGCCCCCCCGACTTTGACATCCCCATGGTAGCGCCTCAAGGACTCAGCTCTATCCTGTTGTATGACTGTGGTCAGAGGTTTATCCCCGTCCATGGAATCAAGAAACTGCGTCATCAGCTGGTCTGCCAGGAGTTCACGCACCGTGAGCTTGGCCGCGGGGTGCTCGGCCACGAATTTGTGAACGTGGACCGCAATCATGCTGTCGGCGAGGACGGTGAGTTCGACGTTCTTTAGCTTTGCCGGATCGCTGATATCCGGCCCTTTTTTACCGGTTACCAGTACTCGACTGGTTCTTTGCAGTGGTTCACTGAGACCGAGTATGTCCCGACGCTGTTGCGTGGCCTCGAGGTTATCTGCGATAACATCGGCCTCGCCGTTGATCACCATATCGATCCCTTGCTGGGGGGTTAACGCCACCAGGAACTGCGCCTTCAGTCCCAGCTGGTCGGCCAGACGCTTGGCCAGCACGTCGTGGCTTTGGCTGACGATCGCAGTCCTGGCAAAAACGCCGCCGGGGTCTTCGTAGAGGTGTACAAAGCGGATAATGCCGCGCTTCTTGATGGCCTGCAGGTCGCCGGTTTCCCGGTAATTTTGGAAGATGTGATCACCCTGGGGCTGTTCGGATACCCCTTCAATTTCTCCCTCCACTGGCTGTGAATCAGCCGGTTTTTCCGCTTCCCGCTCCCCACAGCCTGTGCTCACGGTTAAAGTGAGGGCGAGGAAGGTTAGTAAGAGGCAGTGAAGAAAAGCCGGGTAATCCGGGCGTCGGGTGAGGTGACTCTGACCCATGGCGATCTCCTGCGTGCTGCATGGGAGAACAGATGGGCGCGCTTGGCGGCCGTGAGAAAGCGGTCGCGCGGCGGTGGCGTCAGCGCTTTCCCTACGAGTGCGGCCAATGGCCCTGAGCGGCCCTGCCGCCGGTCTGGGGCAGGGCAGGTGTTGAGGCCTCATGGTAGTGTCGGGGTATCACCACCGCTAACGCACGATATCCAGGGGCGAGTAGGAATGGAGGGCAAGCCGGTCTTGCCCGAAATTGACTTACTCTACGATGGCTGAGAACTCCCCATCGGCCAGCCGGGTAGTGACCCGCTGGCCGCTCTGCAGTGACGTCGCTTTCTTGATTACATGCTGGTTCTCGTCGCGGACGATGGCGTAGCCGCGTTGCAGCACCGCCAGGGGGCTGACGTTTTGCAGTAGCTGCACCTGATGCGCCAGCAGTTCCCCGCGGCGCTGCAGCTGAAATTCCATGTCCCGATGCAGCCGTTCCCTGAGCGTTCCCAGCTGCTGTTGGCGGTTGCGCAGCTCCCGCTCCGGGTGCACGAGGGTAAAGGCGCTGGTTGCCAGTTCCAGTTCCCGGCGGCGGTCTTGCAGGCCCTGCCTGATCGCACCCTTGAGGCGCAGCTCCAGGTGGTCGAGGCGCTGGGCGCGGTTCTGCAGCTGTTCCCGCGGATGGCGGATACGGTTGCCGGTCAGCTGTACCTGCTGGCGCAGGTGTCGTAGCTGCAGTTGCAGTCCGCGATACAGGCGCTGGCGGATTTCGCTGAAGGTCGCCAGCAATTCGGCCGCATTGGCGCTGGCGATCTCTGCGGCGGCCGATGGCGTCGGTGCGCGCAGGTCCGCCACCAGATCCGCGATGGTGGTATCGGTTTCGTGGCCAACGGCAGAAATGGTGGGAATCGGGCATTGCGCCAGGGCGCGGGCGACGATTTCCTCATTAAAGGCCCACAGGTCTTCCAGGGAGCCACCGCCACGGCCGACGATCAGCAGGTCGTGGCGGCCTGACTGGCCCGCCTTCCGGATCGCAGCGGCAATCTGCTCTGCGGCCCCCTGGCCCTGTACCTGCACTGGCCACAGTTCTATCTTGGCTGCCGGGTAGCGGCGGCCCAGTACCTGGATCATGTCGCGGACCGCGGCGCCGGTGGGGGAGGTGATGATGCCGATATTGGCCGGCAGATAGGGCAGCGGCTTCTTGCGGGCCGGGTCGAACAGGCCCTCTGCCTGCAGCCTGGCCTTCAGGGCTTCCAGCTGGCGCATCAGGGCACCGAGGCCGGCTTCTTCCATATGTTCCACGATCAGCTGGAACTCGCCGCGTCCCTCATAGAGGCTGACCCGGGCGCGGATCAGCACTTCGCGGCCGTTCTCCGGCCGGAACCGCACGCTGCGGTTGCGCCCGCGAAACATGGCGCAGCGCACCTGGGCGCGAGGATCTTTGAGAGTAAAGTACCAGTGCCCGGAGCTCGGCGCGGCGAAGTTGGAAATCTCGCCACTCACCCACAGCAGCGGCACACTGCTCTCCAGCAGGTGCTTGACCTCGCGGTTGAGGTCGCTGACCGACAGGACACTGCGCTGGGGGCCGGAGCTGGGCGGGGTCGATGGCATTTCTGACTCGCGAGGCTAAATTTGGTGGGCCAATATTGCAGTATCCGGATTCCAGGTAAAGTGCCCAGCCTGCCGCACCGGCAATTCGGGGTGGAATGGTGCAAAAATGGCTTTCGTTGCCCGGGATCTTGCGGCTATAATCGCGCCGATACCCAATCCCGCACTTTCGAGGTTTGAGTGTCCATGTCTGAATCCGGTCTGCGCATTGCGCGCGAAGCTCTCACTTTTGACGATGTCCTGCTGGTGCCCGGCTATTCCGAGGTAACCGCCAAAGATGTCTCCCTGAAGACCAAGCTGTCTCGCAACATTTCTCTGAATATTCCCCTGGTGTCCGCTGCCATGGATACCGTGACCGAGTCGCGCCTGGCCATTGCTCTGGCCCAGGAAGGTGGCATCGGCATCATCCATAAAAGCATGTCGATCGAAGATCAGGCGCTGGCAGTGCGCGCGGTCAAGAAGTTCGAAGCCGGCGTGGTCAAGGACCCGATCACCATCGAGTCCAACGCCACCGTACGCGAGCTGATCGCCCTGACCACCCACCACAACATCTCCGGCGTGCCGGTGATGGAGAAGGGCAACCTGGTGGGAATCGTCACCAGCCGCGACGTGCGCTTCCAGACCGACCTGGATGCCACTGTCGCCAGTATCATGACCCCCAGCGAGCGACTGGTGACTGTCGAAGAGGGCGCCGCACCCCAGAAAGTCCAGGAGTTGTTGCACAAGCACCGCATTGAGAAGGTGCTGGTGGTCAATAACGACCTCGAGCTGCGTGGCCTGATCACCGTCAAGGATTTCAACAAGGCGGAACAGTACCCCAATTCCTGTAAGGATGCCGATGGCCGCCTGCGTGTAGGCGCTTCCGTCGGTACCAGCCCGGATACCGATGACCGCGTCGCCGCACTGGTTGAGGCCGGCGTCGATGTGCTGGTGGTGGATACGGCCCACGGCCACTCCCGCAACGTGATCGAGCGTGTGCGCCGGATCAAGGAGATGCATCCGCAAGTGGATGTGATCGGCGGCAATATCGCCACCGCTGAAGCGGCCAAGGCCCTGCTGGAAGCGGGCGCGGATGCCGTGAAGGTCGGTATCGGCCCGGGCTCCATCTGTACTACCCGCATTGTCAGCGGTGTGGGCGTGCCCCAGATCAGCGCGATCGCCGAGGTCGCCAAGGCGCTGGAAGGCACTGAAGTGCCTTTGATTGCCGATGGCGGTATCCGCTTCTCCGGTGATATCGCCAAGGCGATCGTCGCCGGTGCCAGCTCCGTGATGATGGGCTCCATGTTCGCCGGTACCGAAGAGGCACCGGGCGAGGTTGAGCTGTACCAGGGGCGGACCTACAAGTCCTACCGTGGCATGGGCTCTCTGGGCGCCATGTCCCGCACCCAGGGTTCCTCCGACCGCTACTTCCAGGATGCCAGCAAGGGCGCCGAAAAGCTGGTACCGGAAGGTATCGAGGGTCGGGTGCCATACAAGGGCCCCATTGCCGCCATCGTGCATCAGATGATGGGTGGCCTGCGTTCCGCCATGGGCTATACCGGTAGCTCGACTATCGAAACCATGCGTACCAGGCCTGAGTTTGTGCGGGTTACCTCCGCGGGCATGGGCGAGTCCCATGTGCACGACGTGACCATCACCAAGGAAGCGCCGAACTACCCGGTCGGCGGCCGCTGATGGCAGCGCTGCTGCGATAGCCCTGTCGCGGCAGCATCTATTCTTTTTCTGAAGGCGAGCGGACCCGATGGGTCCGTTCGCAGTTTCTGGGTATAACCCTGATCGACGAGTAAGCCATGTCTCAAGATATCCACGCCAGCCGAATCCTGATTCTCGACTTCGGCTCCCAGTACACCCAGCTGATCGCCCGCCGTGTGCGCGAGCTGGGCGTTTTCTCCGAAATCCGCGCCTTCGATATGACGGAGGAAGAGATTCGCGAGTACAACCCCAAAGGGATCATTCTCGCCGGTGGCCCCGAATCCGTGCCGGAAGAGGGCTCTCCGCGGGCACCGGAGGCGGTGTATGAACTGGGCGTGCCGGTACTGGGCATCTGCTACGGCATGCAGACCATGGCCCACCAGCTGGGCGGCGCCGTGCAGGGCAGTGATATCCGCGAATTCGGTTATGCGCAGGTGAAAGTGGAGGGCAGCTCGGCCCTGCTGAACGATATCAAGGATCACCTGGACGGTGACGGCCACGCGCTGCTGGATGTGTGGATGAGTCACGGTGACAAAGTGGTGAAGATGCCCGAGGGCTTCGAGCTGATGGCGTCCACCGGATCCTGTCCGATCGCCGGCATGTACCATGCGGACAAAAATTTCTTTGGTGTGCAGTTCCACCCTGAGGTAACCCATACCCTGCAGGGCAAGCGCATTTACGAGCACTTCGTGATCGAAATCTGTGGCTGTGAAAAGCTGTGGACGCCGGCCAACATTATCGAGGACTCCATCGCCAAGGTGCGTGAGCAGGTGGGCAGCGGCAAGGTGCTGCTGGGCCTGTCGGGCGGCGTGGACAGCTCGGTGGTGGCCGCGCTCCTGCACAAGGCTATTGGCGACCAGCTCACCTGTGTGTTCGTGGACAATGGCCTGCTGCGCAAAAATGAAGGCGATCAGGTGATGGAAATGTTCGCCGAGAACATGGGTGTGAAAGTGATCCGCGCCGATGCTGAGGACCTGTTCCTGTCCAAGCTGGCCGGTGAAGACGAGCCGGAAGCCAAGCGCAAGATCATCGGCAATACCTTTATCGAGATCTTCGACGAGGAAGCCGCCAAGCTGAAGGACGTGAACTACCTGGCCCAGGGCACTATCTATCCGGACGTGATCGAGTCCGCGGCCGCCAAGACCGGCAAAGCCCATGTGATCA
This sequence comes from Microbulbifer aggregans, assembly GCF_001750105.1. NCBI lineage: Bacteria > Pseudomonadati > Pseudomonadota > Gammaproteobacteria > Cellvibrionales > Microbulbiferaceae > Microbulbifer > Microbulbifer aggregans. Next base: position 3,601,988 of record NZ_CP014143.1, on the reverse strand, counting down.
AGTCACACCATAACGTCGGTGGCTTGCCGGAAGACATGAAGATGGAGCTGGTGGAGCCGCTCCGGGAGCTGTTCAAGGATGAAGTGCGCAAGATCGGCCTGGAGCTCGGTCTTCCCTACGACATGGTCTACCGTCACCCCTTCCCGGGGCCGGGACTGGGCGTGCGTATTCTCGGTGAGGTGAAGAAGAACTACGCCGATATCCTGCGGGAGGCGGATGCCATCTTTATCGAGGAACTGCACAACGCGGACTGGTACCACAAAACCAGCCAGGCCTTTGCCGTATTCCTGCCGGTGAAATCCGTCGGCGTCGTTGGTGATGGCCGTCGTTACGAATACGTCATTGCCCTGCGTGCGGTTGAGACCGTGGATTTCATGACTGCCCGCTGGGCGCATCTGCCCTACGAGCTGATCGAAAAGGTCTCCAACCGCATCATCAACGAGATCGAGAATGTCTCGCGGGTGACCTACGACGTCTCCAGTAAACCCCCCGCTACGATCGAGTGGGAATGACCCCAATCCCGGCCAGAAACGATTGAGTACTTTTCTGGCCGGGAAGCTCCGCGGCGGGTTATTTTTCCAGCGCACCAGATACCGTCATCTCTTTACCCTCGACGGATTATGGTGATGCTGGCGTCACCGGTAATAATCTGCTCGAGGTCCCGCAGCGTGTTGATCGCAGTACGCTAACGGGCCTGTTCCGGAACAAAGCTGGCCGTACTATACAGCGCTGCGGGCACATACCCTGTTAGCGTAAGACAATTAAATAGCGGCCTCTTTGATGGCCATTTTGTCATCGGCATCGGCGTTACCATCTACGTCGGGTTCCGGTCGGGTGGCAGCCAGATCTATTTCCGCCAAGGGAAACAGGTCGATTGCGTCAAATTCCAGTACCAGATCCTTATTGATGGAGTGACTGTTTGGCGTTGCCAGGTCCACAGAGTCCTCGGCAAAGGACTCATCCAGCTGTAGGTCTTCGAAAAGGCTCTCGGGGCTAAGGATTGCAGGGCTGCCAGCGCTACCTTGGTTTTTCTCCTCTTTATCAGCCGCTGCCATGCCGCTGATGACACGCTTGTTTTCGGTATTGCCGGCCTCAGCCGCGCCCGACGCTGGCAAGTCAGAAGGGCCCTGACTGATGGCTTCATCCAATTGCGGCTCCTCGATAGAGCTGCCTGTGCGGGGAGGGGCTGGGTCGCCGGCGTTTTCCTGGCCTTTGTCCTGACTAACTGAAACCGTCATCTCGCCTTCCTCCGCTTCGGCTGAGTCCGCCTCCGGCGCAGGTGGTGGAGCTTCGCCGCCCCAGTGACTAGTGAGTGAATCCAAGTTGAGAATCTGATTCTCTGCCGGGGCCTCAGTAGCTGTACGTCGCTTAAGCCACCAGTCCCGCAGCTGGCTGAGGGCTACACCTACCGCGAAAGCGGCCAGGGCCAAGAGCAGCAGGGCAGTAAAGCTGGGGCCCGCGTCACGGATGATGACAGGGGCCGGCACAGCCGGTGGTGTCGCGTTGCTGATTGTGTCGGGAGTAATGGCGGTGCTGTCGGCTCCAGCACGGGTGGAGGCGTCATTACGCATTTGCGCTTTCAGCTCCTCGATGCGCTGTTCCTGCAGTTGCAGCATTTCCTGCATAACGGCCATATAGTCGCTGGCTTCAATACGCTGGATCTGTTGGCGCAACTGCTCGTTCTCCCGATTGACTTTGTCGATCTGCTCCTTAATAGCATCAATTTCCTCTCTGGGGTGCACAGTGCGACTGCCACTGTTGCCCGCCGGACTGCCAGAAAGGCGCAGGCGGCCCTGGGCTGTTTCGTTGCTCTGGACCACGGAAGAAGCTGTATTCATGGACCGGGAAGATGGCTCACGCCCGGCTGGGCTCGGCGCGGCAGCGACTGGCGGCGCAGAATAATCATTGGCGCCGGGGAGATCTAATAGTGCACCGGCCTGCAGGCGGTTCATGTCGCCATTGAGGAATGCGTGCGGGTTACGTGCATGGATGGCCGCCATTACAGCATCAAGCGGGATACTGATATCGGGCTGTAGCTGGCGGGCAATGCGCCAGAGGCTATCTCCGGGAGCCACGCGCCATTGCTTACCAGCGTAGGTGAGGTTCCCCGGGGCGGGACTTGTGCCGGGGGCTTGGGTGGCCGGGCTGGCGGGGTTGGTCGGGGCTGTTGCCGCAGTTGGCGGGGCGATTGGCGGCGGGTCTAACAGCAGATCGTAGTCACGATAGAGGGTGCCGCCGGGCCAGCTCAGTTCCAGGACGAAGCTGACAAAGGGCTCATTCAACGGCGCGGGTGACTTTACCTGGATGGTAAGACCGCTGGACATCTCGCTGACATCGATTGAGAGAGGCAGGGCAGTGGCGGCCAGATCGTAGCCCATTTGCTTGGCATCAATGCCGACTACCTGGCGGACCCTGACTTGCGACACATCCAGTGAGGCGCTGCGATCCAATATGGGAATTTCCACAGCGAGCGGATAGCCGAGAGTGGTTTTTAGCGACGCATTACCCAGTCCCAGAGCCAGGGTTGGCGCGCTGGCGAGAATCAGGGGGATTTGGAGAATGAATGCAAGAAGTGATACGGGTCGCGAGTGTATTGGCAAGGTATGGCGTAGATCCATTACGCTTTCTCCGGTGGCCAAGCAAGTGTGGCGTTTTGGCGAAGTCGAAGTCAGGTAACCTTCCCTGTTAGCCTGTCTTTATCGTTATCTAGCGTCTGTATATAGCACACGTCGTCACATTGCGCCGGTGGGTGGTCATGGTCAGAACTCGTCTTTGAGCCAGGAGCGGGCGACCAACCAGCGGTGCTGAATGCTGTTTCAACTCCCTCCATGGCCGGTCCACCGTTGCCTGCTTCCCACCGGCAATGGGAGTGGTCGCGTCGCAGATACCTTTCAATTGGCCGCAGTCAGCTGCCATAGGTTCCAGTCACGATAATTTGCGCCAAGAACCACCTGAGATGATCGTCGGGCATTGACTTTCTCGAGTGGCACCAGCAAGCCTTTCCACAGCAAAGCGCTAACCTGTCAAGAGCTGAATTTAGCTTCAATTGTTGTCAAGTCTGTTTTAGAGGAGGTTGTAACCTGTTGATTTTCAAGAGGATATTGCCTTGATTAAAATTTCTTCATATTAAGGTTACAACGGTGTCATGGGGGCTGGCGGGGATTTACCGGTATTTGCTCACAGAGATATCCACAGATTCTGTGGACGGCGTAGACGACGCGTCCCTATCTGTCGAATAAAAAAACAAAGTCGGCGCGGAATTCCTCAGGCCCGCAAAAAAGATGAAGTTGGCGGCAAAAAAATACCCGGCCTGGGGCCGGGTATTGGATAGGCGTGAATGTCTGAATTGACGGGTTTGACTAGCGGAAGCGCATCTCCACGCGACGGTTCGCAGCTCGGCCTTCCGCTGTGTCATTGGTCGCCACAGGTTGCGTCTCCCCATAGCCGTTAGCGGACAACTGTTCCGCAGCGACGCCGTTGCGAATCAGGTAGGCGCGCACGCTGTCGGCCCGCTGCTGGGACAGCCGCAGGTTGAAATTGTCGTTGCCCTGGCTGTCGGTGTGGCCGGCGATCTCCACCCGGGCATCCGGCTGGCTGCGCAGTGCCTGGGCCACGTTGAGTAGCGCTTCCTGCGCCGCAGGTTTCAAGTTGGTGGAGCCGGTTTCGAAGTGAATATCCGCCAGAGTGATGGTCTGGTTCGCGATCACGCAACCGTCGCTGTCCACCTGAGCCCCGGGCAGGGTGTCGGGACAGCGGTCATCCCGGTCCAGAACCCCGTCGCCATCGGAATCAGCAAGGTTGACCTCTACGGGTCCTCGATCGATCGGCTCCGGCGCTTTCGCGTAGACGGGAGGTGGTGGGGGCGGCGGGCAGCGCAGGGGGATACTGATGCCGAAGCCAAACTGCCAGTCGTTCATGCCGTTCTCAAAGAAGTCGTGCAGGTAGCGCACTTCTGCCCGCAGGCGGATGCCACGTCGGGAGATCTCCTGGGTGGTGAAGCCCGCCGCCAGGTTGATAAAGGCATTGGTTTCGTCATCATCGTCGGGTAGCACGTCGTCATAGACGGCACCAAAGCCGGCGAGCACGTAAGGGGTGTACCAGTCCCGGTCCCCGAACTGGTAGGTGGTGTCAAAGCCGATGCCGGCCATGTAGAAATCGGACTGGTCGGTAAACTCATCAGTTTCGAACACATCTTCCGTTTCGAGAATGGCTCCGAACACCTGGACCTCGGAATACCAGGGGCCGGTCCAGCCCCAGCCATACGCAGCGCGGAGACCACCGTTCTGCAGTTCGGTATTGCGGTCGCCGTCGACCCGGGTGAAGTAGGGCATCAGGTCCAGGTAACCATCCTCGGGGCCTTCCGCCAGAGCGGCCGGTGCCGCGGCGATGGCCGTGGACAGGGCGAGGGAGTGAACGAGAAATCGACGCATGGGGTCATCCTTGTTGTCTGTGTTATTCCTTCCGGGCGTCAGGGGTGAAAACTTTCCCTGTAATCTTTTTTTGTTGGAATAGGATTTCAAGGAGTATTTAGACCAATTCGGCGTCAGCGCCAAGTCCGTGGCGCTTGAAAACCTTTTTTTGGCGGGAATTACGTTGGAATGCCGCGCCAGTACGGCTCACAGCGACATCCTCGAAGAGAGGCGTTGAAAAGCGCTACAGCTGGTGGCGGAAGCTGATCAGTGCGGCGGTAACTGCAACATTCAGGCTTTCCACATTGTTCTGCATGGGGATGCGAACGAGGCGGGTGCACTGCCTGGCGACTGACTCCCCGACGCCGCGAGTCTCATTGCCAAGCACAAAAATGGTGGGCTTATTGCCGCTTACGCTCGAGAGCGTCTCCTCGGCATGGGAAGACAGCCCGCACACTTCGGCACCGGCAGAGCGAAACTTTTCCAGAGTCGGTGCGAGGGAATCACAGCGGAGTATGCGAGTCTTGAACAGGGTTCCGGTGCTGGCCTTGATGACCAGTGGATCGATCTGCGCACATCCCTTGCGCGGCAACAGGATGGCGTCGATACCTCCGGCACAGGCAGAGCGGATGATCATGCCGAGATTCTGGGGGTTGGTGATCCCATCCAGGGCGAGAAGCTCGTAGCTGGCCTGCTCCTCTGCCAGAAACCGATCAGCGGTGCCGTAATGTGGCAACGCCAGATCCAGCGCCACTCCCTGATCCTGGCGCGCGTTTTTCGAAATACGTGACAGTCCTTTGCGGTCCCAGTGGGCAACTTCAATCTGTCGCTCACTGGCCAGTTGTTCCATGCGTGCGATCAGCTGGTCCCGACGGTTGCTGGTGGCGAGGTGCAGCTTGTGCACGGGGAGGGACAGGTCTTCCAGGGCTTCCAGCACTGGCTTGCGGCCATAGATGGTCAGCAGGCTGTCGTAAAAAGCGCGCTTTTGCAGGTATTCGGGGGAGTCTTTCACTGCGGGTTTCCGTTCAAAATGGCCTCGAGTTTTTCGGCTGCGTCGTCAGCCAGCGGGCCACGGCGAGCCAACTCTACACAGGCGAGCCCCAGCTGGCGATAGTTCTCTGCCAGCAGTGGCGAGGTCTCTGTCAGTACGGCGAGCTGTTTTTCGACAGTGGTCGCGTCGCCGCGGGCGATCGGCCCGGTCAGGGATGCCCCGGGCCCAAGATCCATATTGTTGCGGGCAGTCTGCATGACAATCGGTCGCAGCAGTGCCAGAGCCTCTTCTTCCTGCATGCCTGCCCCTGCGAAGCACTGCAGGCTGAGATCCATCAGTGCGGTCAAGTAGTTACAGGCAAAGACCGAGCCGGCGTGATAGAGGGTTTTCTGTTCGGAAGAGATGGTGACTGTTGGGCAATCCAGAGCGGAAAATGCAGCGCGCAAGACAGTGACAGCAGCGTCATTACCCTCGATGGCTACGGTGCTGCCAGCCAGGGCCTCCAGCGAGCGGACGGGATCAGCAAAGCTGTGCACCGGGTGGGCACTGGCGACGTTTGCCGGGTGGCAGGCCCTCAGGATCTCCGAACTCAACGCGCCGCTGCAATGAAAAACCACGGGTGCGTTTGAGCCGGCGGACAGAGTCTCGAGGTGGGCCGCCAGTGCTGTTGCCAGCTCAGTGATCTGGCCATCTGCTGACGCGATCAGCCAGCAGTCGGCGGTGGGCATTGCGTCGATCGAAGCGCAGGCTTTACCGGCACCGATAAAGTCCACGGCGGCTTTGCCGCTGTGCAGGGAGCGGTTGCACACCGCTCGGACGTCGAATACACCCCGCTCCTGCCATAGACGACCAAGAGTGCGACCGAGCTTTCCGGCTCCGATGATATTCAGGCTCTTGGTTGCCGATGTATCTCGTGAATGCCCACCTTCACGGAGGGGCGTTGAAAATTTTTCCATCGCTGCCGTCGGTATTTCAGAGAGGGGAGGAGGTAAGGCGGGCGGTGCCCGCCAGGGGTCAATTGCCGCTCAGACAGTTGAGATAGGCGGAAACGGCATTCGCGAGGCCCATGTTCAGGGCATCCACTGTCAATGCGTGGCCGATGGAAACTTCCTGTAGGCCCGGCAGGGTGCGATAGCGGGGCAGGTTGATCAGGTTCAGATCGTGGCCCGCATTAATGCCGAGCCCGAGTGTGCGGGCGTGTTCCGCGGCTGCACAGTGCGCGGCAAAAACCGCATCGAGCTGATCACTCTGCTGCGCCACTGCCTCTGCATACGGGCCGGTGTACAGCTCGATTCGATCGGCGCCCACTTCCCGCGCCAGGCTGATTTGTTCCAGATCCGGGTCCATGAAAAGGCTGACACGGATATTGGCATCCTTGAGCTGCTGGATGATCGGTTCCAGTCGGCTGCCATCGCGCTTCAGGTCGAAGCCGTGATCGGAGGTGAGCTGGTCATTGCTGTCTGGTACCAGTGTGCACTGATCCGGTGCCGTCTCCAGTACCAGCGGCATCAGTCCTGGGTAATCGTCCATGGGCCCGGCGAACGGATTGCCTTCCACATTGAATTCGATGCCTTCGAATCCGGCACAAAGCCTGGCGAGGTCGCGCACATCGCCGGGTCGAATATGACGCTGGTCCGGCCGCGGGTGCACGGTGATTCCCTGGGCACCGGTCTCCAGGCAGGTGCGGCCGTGGGCCACGACGTCCGGGAAATTACCCTCGCGGGAATTGCGGATCAGGGCGATTTTGTTCAGGTTGACGCTCAGTGCAATCACGGCTCACCCCTCTTTTGACTGCTGGTTTTTCATTGTGTCAGCGAGGCGTTCGGCCTTGAGGATTCTGACCGGAACGTTGGGGGCATTGGGGTAGGCCCGGTAAAGCCCCTGCGGCTCTGCGGCAATTTTATCCACTACTTCCATGCCTTCGATGACTTTGCCAAATACGGTATAGCCCGGTTTTTCCTCGCTGGCGTCCAGATGGCTGTTGTTCGCCAGATTGATAAAAAACTGTGAGGTGGCAGTGTTCGGGTCACTGTGGCGCGCCATGGCCAGGGTGCCGCGTGTGTTGCGTAACCCATTGGCGGATTCGTTGGCAATCGGCTCCCCGGTCTCTTTTTTCTGGAAGTCGAAAGTCAGCCCGCCGGTCTGGGCCATAAAGCCCGGAATGACGCGGTGGAATATCACCCCGTCGTAAAAGCCGCTGTCCACATAGCCGAGAAAGTTGTTCACCGTGCCCGGTGCTTTTTCGGTAAACAACTCAATGCGAATGGTGCCGAGGTCGGTTTTCAGGTCTACCTTGGGATTGGCCGCCATGGCGGGAAGTGCCAGAAAAACACCGAGGAGAAGAGCGCAGAAGAGACGCATATTGTTTTCCCTGTCCTTGGATACACCCCCGCTTAGCGGGGGCGCAATGATGCCTTAAAAGCGGATTAGTTGGCCCACTCGGAGTTGCGGCGGCGGCGACGGAAGTGGGGCGCGATCATGGCGAGGATAGCACCGGCGGCCACAGACACTGCGCCATACATGTACCACTTGTGTTGCTCGCTGGCCGACAGGCGCTGGATTTCCGCCTCTGCCATGATCTGTTTCTGCTTGAGCAGTTCATGTTGATGAAGCAGTTTCTGGTGGCGTTCGTTAAGGGCCACGGCGTCAGCGGACAGGGTTTTCAGGTTTTTGAGCTCTGTGGTCAGCTGGTCGGCTTTCTCTTCCGCACTGGTCAGCTTGTTGCTCAGTTCCTGGTTTTCACCTTCCAGGCGACGGACCTCGCCACCCAGGTTGCCCTCCATTTTCTCAAAGCGCTCCAGGTTGGCCACGGCCCGCTGTAGCTTGATCTCTGCAGTGGCTTCACTGACCAGGTATTGGCGGCGTACCCAGCCCTCTTCACCGGTGGGGGTGCGCACACGCGCCCAGCCGTCTTCCGGGGCGTCTTCCAGCAATACCAGTTTGGTACCGCTCGGCAGTCCGCTGTGGAGGATACGGAATTCATTGCCCTTGCCGGAGCGTAGGGGAACATGCAATTGGTCGGTGATATAGCGGGTGCTACCGCTTTGAGCGAATGTATTGAGGCTCGTCGCGAGGAGCGCGGCGATGGCGAGTCCAGTCAGTGTTTTCATCATTTGAATACAGCGTTTTTATCGATTTGCGGTTCGGTGCGGGTCAGGGCAGTACGGCCTTGAAGGGCTTGACGGTGACGTTGGCGTAGACGCCGGCAGCGACGTAAGGGTCGGCATCTGCCCAGGACTTCGCCTCTTCCAGGGAAGCGAAGTCGGCAATTACCAGGCTGCCAGTAAAGCCCGCTTCGCCGGGATCTTCGCTGTCGATGGCGGGGTGCGGACCCGCTACCAGCAGGCGCCCTTCATCCTTCAGTCGGTTCAGGCGAGCGAGGTGATCTGGTCGGGCCCCCTTGCGCTTTGCCAGGCTGTCGCTCACATCTTCACTGATAATGGCATACCACATGGTTAATTTATGCTCTTATGTAATGAGAAAGGTTGTCGAAAAATTACTTCACCACGATCACTTCTTCGAGCTTCAAGCCCGAGAGCTTGCCGATACGGTGGAACAGGAAAAAGAGTGCGCCCATCAGGATGATGGTGGCCGGCAGGGCGATTACCGGAAAACTGAGCGCGGTCATCTTGCCGAGCTCCGCATTGAAGGCCTCGGTGCCGGGCGGGCTCTGCAACAGCACTTTGGCGAGGATATAGTTCAGGGCGGAAGACAGGAAAAAAGATCCCGCAATCATCCAGGAGGCATGCTGCAGGGCGCGATCGAAGGCGGTCAGGTTTCCGCGGCCTTCCAGTGCACGGGCGATTTTGGCCGTATCGAGGATGCGGTCGTTGTACAACAAAGTCCGCACCAGCGGCCAGCGGGTGTAGAGCGAACCCAGCGTGGCCAGGCCCAGAAGACCCGGGATAGCCGCCTCCTTGATGGCGATGTATTTGGCGTCCAGCTCCAGCAGGCTGATACCACCGGTGAGCAGGATGCTGATAATGCCCAGCGCGGAGAAGAAATTGACCTTGCCGGACTGGGAGAAGTCGCGCAGGCCGTACACGAGCGGGAACGCCAGTGCCACTACGATCGCCAGCTTGGTGCCCAGCCAGTCATCGCCGGACAGCTTGGTCAGGATCAGCGTGGGAATAACGATATTGAGCAGCAGGTTCAGGAGCAGGCTCTCCCGCTTTGGTTGCTGCACAGCGGTGGTCGGATTGGTTTCGGTCATGCTCGGTTCCGGTGATAATGCCCGCGGTCGAGGCGCGACAGCAGCCGGGCTTTTCCTGCCTGCTGGTGCCGGTGTCGGTGGCCAATGCCGCCGACGGTTGCGGGCGCAGCTATGACAGCTTTTTTGCCCGTTGGTTCAACGCGGATGTCCGATCCGCCGCTGAGAAAAGGGAGGCCGATGTGAAAGCCCTGCCGCCGACTGCATTAACAGGTCTGGTCGACCTGCACTGCCACAGCACGGCGTCGGACGGTATTTTAAGTCCTGCACAGCTGGTGTCGAGGGCGAAATCCCGCGGCGTGACCCTATTGTCCCTGACCGATCACGATACCGTGGCCGGAATCCCCGAGGCCCGGGCGGCCGCGGCTGAGCAGGGTATCTCCCTGGTGCCCGGTATCGAGTTCTCCAGTCGCTGGGGCAAGCAGCTCGTTCATCTGGTGGGGCTGGACGTGAACCCCGAGTCATCCCGTTTGCAGCAAGCCATCCAGCAGCGGGATCTGTTGAGGGCCGAGCGCGCCGAGCGCATTGCCGAACGCCTTGAGAAGCGGGGCTTTGCCGGTGCCCTGGAGGGCGCCCGGCGGCTGGCGGGCGACGGGGTACTCGGGCGGCCCCACTTTGCCCGCTGGCTAGTCGAGGCCGGCCATGTGGAGGATGCAGCCAGAGCATTCAAGCGTTACCTCGGGGCTGGCAAATGTGGTGATGTGACCGTCGAGTGGCCGCAACTGGAAGAGACGGTGGCGGAGATTCACGGTGCCGGCGGCTATGCCGTGCTGGCCCACCCGCTCAAGTACGGAATGACCCGAACCCGACTGCTCCGCCTGATGACTGCGTTTCGTGCCGCCGGCGGCGACGGGGTGGAGCTCCTCTGTGGGCGGCAGAATCCGGTGCAGACGCGGGAAGTGGTGCGGCTTATGGCGGAGGCTTCCGCCGAGGCAGGGGTGCCGGGGGCCCTGCTCAGCTCTGTGGGCAGCGACTTTCACCAGCCGGACCAGCCCTGGCGGGAGCTGGGTTGCGTCCAGTTGCCAGCGGACGTCGAGCCGGTCTGGAATCTGTGGCAAACTAGCGCCAACGAAACGGCCGCAACGCCCGACTGAAGCCGGTCCGGGCTCTGGCTGAGGGAATTCTCAGGGGGTCACTTTGGCGCAGTTCTTCCAGATTCATCCGGACAACCCACAGGCGCGTCTGGTCCGGCAAGCCGCAGATATCGTCGCATCCGGGGGCGTCATCGTCTTTCCCACGGACTCTGCCTATGCCATTGGCTGCCGGGTGGGGGAAAAGCTGGCGCTGGAGCGCATCCGCGCCCTGCGCCAGCTGGACAAACAACACAATTTCACCCTGATGTGTCGCGACCTCTCGGAGCTGGCCAGCTATGCCAAGGTGGACAATCAGATGTTCCGCCTGCTCAAGGCCCACAGCCCTGGTCCCTATACCTTTATCATGCCGGCCACCGCCGAAGTACCGCGCCGGCTTGTGCACCCCAAGCGCAAGACCATCGGGCTCCGCGTTCCGGATAACGCCATCGTGCAGGCCCTGATCGAGGAGCTGGGCGAGCCCCTGATGAGCTGCAGTCTGATCATGCCCGGCGAGTCACAACCACTGACGGATCCCTACGAGATTCGTGACCTGCTGGAACACCAGGTGGAGCTGATTGTCGACGGGGGCTTCTGTGGGTTGGAGGCCACGACCGTGGTGGATCTGACCGGGGACGAGCCGGAGCTGATTCGACAGGGCTGTGGGCCGATCGACGAGATCATCAGCTGAGGACGCTGTCGAGGTAGCGGTGTATAATCGCGCGTTTGTATTTCGAGGGTAGGGCAGCGTGTCCAGTGAAGAGTTACTAGCCGAGGCAGAGCAGCAGATTCTCGCAGACGTGGCCGAGGCCGCCGAGCGGGCTGCCGGTGGCGAAGCTGGGGACGATGTTGCGGAACCGGAATCCGGCGCAGCTGCTGCCGATGGGCCCCGTCAGGGCGAAATGCCCTTTGCCATGGTGCAGGGCGAGGCGTTTACCGAGCTGCCCGCTGACCTGTACATCCCACCCGATGCTCTGGAAGTAATCCTGGAGGCCTTTGAGGGGCCCCTGGACCTGCTGCTGTACCTGATCCGCCGCCAGAATCTCGATATTCTCCAGATCAATGTCGCCGACATCACTCGTCAGTACATGGGCTATGTGGAGATGATGACGGCGATGCGTTTCGAGCTCGCGGCGGAATACCTGGTCATGGCCGCCATGCTGGCGGAGATCAAGTCCCGCATGCTGCTGCCGCGGCCACCCGAATCCGAGGAAGAGGACGGCGAGGATCCCCGCGCGGCGCTTATCCGTCGCCTGCAGGAATACGAGCGCTTCAAGACCGCGGCCGAAGATATCGACGAGGTTCCCCGGATGGGGCGCGATATCCACCAGGCTAGCGCCGAGGCCCCGGACCGCAACATCACCCGTCCGGACCCCGAGGTTTCCCTGCAGGAAGTGCTGGTGGCGCTGTCACAAGTGCTGCGCCGTGCCGACATGTTCGAGAGCCACCAGGTGTCGCGCGAGAAACTCTCCACCCGAGAGCGTATGACCCAGGTGCTGGACCGTATCCGCCACCGCCAGTTTGTGCCGTTCGTCAGCCTATTCAAGGAGGAAGAGGGGCGCCTCGGGGTAGTGGTGACCTTCCTCGCGGTGATGGAACTGGTCAAGGAATCCCTGATCGAGCTGATCCAGAATGAGCCTTTCGGCCCCATTCACGTGCGTGCTGGCGGCCAGGAGGTCGAAGGCGGGGAGGAAATCGGTGATAGCGAGGATTTCAGCGCTGCGGAGGACCCGCAGGAAGAACTGCTGGAGCCGGTTGACGATGCCATCGAGCCGCAGGGTTCAGCTGCTGCTCCCCAGGATACCGTCGTAGAGTAAAGACAATTTCGGTCACGTGTATGTGTGGCCAACCGTGAATCAGAGTGAAGCAATGACTATTGCCCCGGAATTACTGCGCCGCATCGTTGAGGGCGCCCTGCTGGCATCGGGCCAGCCCCTGTCGGAGGACCGCTTGCTGTCCCTGATCGACGAGGGCGAACGCCCGGACAAGGCCGCCCTGCGCGAGGCCCTGCAGCAGATCGCCGAGAGCTGTGCCGAGCGCGGTTTTGAGCTGCGTGAGGTGGCCAGCGGCTGGCGTTTTCAGGTGCCCGAGGACCTGGCGCCCTGGGTCAACCGCCTGTGGGAAGAGAAGCCGCAGAAGTATTCCCGCGCAACGCTGGAGACCCTGGCGATTATTGCCTACCGGCAGCCGATCACGCGTGGCGATATCGAGGAAATTCGCGGGGTGGCGGTGAGTTCGCACATCGTCAAAACCCTGTCCGAGCGCGGCTGGATCAAGGTGGTGGGGCAGCGGGATGTACCGGGCCGGCCCTCTCTTTACGCGACCACCAAGGAATTCCTCGACTACTTTAACCTCCGCACCCTGGATGATCTGCCGACCCTGGCGGAGATCCGCGATATCGACAGCCTCAACCAGGCGCTGGAATTGGATCAGCAGCCAGGTGGCGTCGACGCAGGCAGTCCTGAGAGCAGTGACGAGAGCGAGGGGGAAGCGGAACAGAGTGTCGATGACAGCGCCGAAGAAATCACCGGAGAAGCCGCTGAAGAGGCTGTCAGTGAAGCTGCTGACGAGGTTGTCGGGCAGGCTAGTGGCGAAAGCATCGAGATCGGGGGCAGCGCCGAACTCGACGAAACAGCGAATGTTGCCGATACCGAGGCTGAAGCAGATCTCTCTGTCGAGCCCGTCGTAGCTGAGCCCGAAGCACTGGAACCGATGGGCGGTGATATGCCGCTCGCGGATGAAGCGGATTTGCCGGCCGGGGAATCCCTCGAGGTGGAGAGCGCTGCGGAAGCCACCGGTGCGGGAACCGAGTCCGCTGACCCTGACGAGACCGAAAGCCCTGAGGCGGAGTCCGTGTCTGAATCCGGGAGTATCAGTGAAAGCCTTTTCTCTGATGAGGAAGTAATGCCAGTCGAAGAGACTGAAGACGCCCCCGAGCTGACAGAGCAGAGTGAAGCCGCCGATGAAGAAACCGAGCAGCAGCGGAAAGAATTGGAACCAGCAACCTGATGAGTGAAGAGACTGCCCCGAAAGGGGAAAAACTGCAGAAGGTACTGGCGCGTACGGGAGTGGGCTCCCGGCGTGAAATGGAGCGCGCCATCGAGGCCGGCCGGGTGACGGTCAACGGCCAGGTCGCGGAGCTCGGTGAGCGGGTAACCGGCGAGGATCATATCGAGTTAGATGGCCGCCGCCTGCCTGCCGCAGAGGAAAACCGCTGCCGGGTCATTGTGTACAACAAGCCCGTCGGAGAGATCTGTTCCAGGCATGATCCTGAGGGTCGCCCGACTGTCTACGATCGGTTGCCAAAGCTGCCGTCCGGCCGCTGGATTTCCGTCGGCCGCCTGGACTTCAACACCAGCGGCCTGTTGCTATTTACGAACAGCGGTGAGCTGGCAAACAGGCTGATGCACCCCTCTTCGGTGATCGATCGCGAATACCTGGTGCGCATTCAGGGGCAGGTTACCGACGAGATGAAAAAGCACCTGCTCGAGGGCGTGCTGCTGGAGGATGGCGTCGCACGTTTTACCGACATCGTCGAGAGCGGCGGAGAGGGCCACAACCGCTGGTTCTACTGCGTGGTGATGGAGGGGCGCAATCGGGAGGTACGTCGCCTGTGGGAATCCCAGGGCGTTCGTGTCAGCCGCCTGAAGCGGGTGCGTTACGGCAGTGTGTTCATTCCCTCCAACGTTCGCGTGGGCCAGTGGATTGAAATGGAGCCCAAGGAGATCGACGATCTCTGCGTTACCGCCGGCATGCCCAAACTGGGTCAGCGCCCTCTGACACAGGCCGAGCGTCAGAACCTGCAGCGCCAACGGCGCAAGTTGCGAAAGCCTCCGGCCCGTCGCAAGCCACCAAAAGGCTGAGCCTCAGCGGCGGAGCCGGAAACGGTCAGGCGGAAGCATCCGGCCTGACCGGTAATGTGGGAGGATCAGATTGTCTCCTCCTCGACCGGCTCTTCGGCTTCTTCCTCTAGCACCTCACCGTCAAGCACTTCTCCCTGTATACCCGGATCCACGTCACCGGGATCGGTCTCCATGTCGTCCGCACCTTCTGAACCTTCCAGTGGCAACTCGGTATCTGAGCCGTTGTCCTCCTGGGAGCTTTCCTCCATCTCCGCAGTGGAAGTTGACGCCTCGGACTCCACCAGATTCTTCAGCTTTTGCAGACCCTGTTCGTAAGACTGGCCGATCATCCGCTTGACCATCAGGCCGAACCAGCGGGCAATGGGGCTGCCACCCAGGTCTGTGCTGAACCACCAGGTAACATTGGTGCCGCTGCCCTGGGGCTGCAAGCGGATTTCTGAAGTCGCCTGACCCTGTGCGGCGAAGTTCAGGTCCATACGCACCAGTGAATTGGGCTGGCTGGTGACGATGGTCTGAGAGCCGGTGCCAACGCTCGGGTTTTCGCTCTGCCAGCTCATGGTTGCCCCGATGCCGGATTCCGGTCCGCTGTACTCGTACTCCGTCGTCGGGTCCAGCTGGTACCAGGGGGACCAGCTGTTGAAGTTGCGCAGGTTGTTAACGTAGCTGAAGACCGACTCGGGGGGCTTGGTGATGTAAACGCTGCGTTCGACAATGATTTCCCGCGGCAGCAGGAATCCCGCCAGTATGAGCAGAGCGATAAATATCAGGATGTAGAGAATCCAGCGCATAACGGAGCCCTTTTATTGAAGTTTTGGCTCAGACCGCAGCCTTGTTGCAATGATCTTTGATCGCGTTGGGATGTGCAACGGCGGCGAGGCTCAGTGCTCGCCCAGTGACAGCAGTGGTAGCGAAATCTCCACACACAGTCCGCCTTCGGCAACGTTGCGTGCTGATATTTCGCCACCGTGATGACTGATGGTGCGTTGAGCGATGGCGAGGCCCAGGCCCACGCCGCCACTGTCACGGGTCCGGGCGCTGTCGGTGCGGTAGAAAGGCCGGAAAATTGCCTGCAGCTCACTCTCTTCGACCCCGCTGCCGGAGTCGATCACCTGTATTTTGCAGAGCTGCCCGTCGCTGCCGGCGATCACGGTGACCGAGCTGCCAGCCGGGCTGTATTTGATCGCATTGCGCAAAATGTTTTCCAGCGCGGCGGTCAGGGAACTGCCCCGCGTGGCTACCAGCAATTCTTCTTCTGCCAGTTGTGGCCGCACCTGCAGGTTTTTCGCCCGCGCTTCAGGGCCCAGGTCTTCAGTGAGGGCGTTGAGTAGTGCCCCAACTTCCACCACGTCGTCCAGCGGCCGCTGGTCGGCGCCGGCCACCGGCAGCGACAGCACGTCCGCAATGATGTCTTCCAGATAGTCGGCCGCCTTACCGATCCGGTCCAGCTCGCCGTCCAGCCTGCCGTCGCTTTTCTGTCGGGCGATCCCCAGAGCGACCTGCAGGCGGGCCAGGGGAGAACGTAATTCGTGGGACACATCCTTGATCAGGCGGCGCTGCTCCGCCATGGAAGACTGCAGCTGGGCGGTCATGGAATCGAAATCCTCTGCCAGCTCGGACAGTTCGTCCCCGCGTCTGGCCAGTGCGGGGCTAACACGGTAATCCAGCTCCCCGGCGGCAACCCGCCGGGTCGCCGCCCGCAACTTGTCCAGGGGCCGGCTCAAGTAGCGCGCAAGCCAGTAGCAGGCAATACCGGACGCGAGCGCCGACAACAGCAGCATCGGCCAGAAGTTGCGCAGGATAAAGCGGAGCAGCAGTTCCTCCTTGCTGCTGCCGGCAATAAAGGCTACCCGCAGGCTGTCACCATCCCGCTGGGGCATAAAAAAAGCCACTGTGGGCTTGTTATTGACCAGCCCGTGATCCTCGCGGTTGCGGAAGCTCAATACCTGGAACAGCGGCGCCATATCGCGGGGGATGGCGCGACCGAGGATTTCGGCACCGCTGCGGTCGATGGCGTAAATCCGGTCGCGCGCTTCGGGAGGCTGCCGCTCCAGCCAGAAACGGAAGCTCTCTGGTCCGTGGCGGCGGGTCATGCGCAGATTGCGGGAGAGCTGGCGGAAGAGGGCGGCGGATTCCCAGCGGTCCTCCAGGCGCGGGTCGCCCACCTCGCGGACCTGGGTGACGTAGACCGTGGCCACCACCATGACCACGGCGGTGATCCAGGCACCGAAGAACATTTTCCAGAACAGGGAGCGCATCAGGCTTGGCCGCTCTTGGTTAACTTGTAGCCGGCGCCGCGAATATTGATGATGAGGTCCCGGCTGGCTCCCTGCTCGGACAGTTTCTTGCGGATATTGCTGACGTGCACGTCGATGGAGCGGTCGTAGGGCATCAGCCTGCGGCCGAGCGCCTGCTCTGTGAGGACTTCCTTGCTGACGACTTCTCCCACTTGTTCCAGCAGAACCCGTAGCACGGAGAACTCTGCGCCAGTGAGGGAGAGTGGTTGCTCACTCCAGTAACCCTGGTGTTCATCGGGGACCAGTTTCAAGGGCCCGCTGCTGAGCGATGTGCCGCCGGTGTCTTCGGCTTCGATACGTCCCCTGCGCAGCACCGCGCGTAGTCTTGCAGCCAGCTCACGAGGATTGCAGGGCTTGGGCAGGTAATCGTCGGCCCCCATCTCCAGGCCGACAATCCGGTCGACCGTATCGCCTTTGGCGGTGAGCATCAGCACGGGCAGGGAGCGGGAGGGCCCGGCCTCCTCGCGCAACTTGCGCAGCACATCAAAACCGGAGTGAACCGGCAGCATGACGTCCAGGACCAGGGCATCAAAGGTCTCGCGCTGAGCAAGTTCGAGGCCGCTCGCGCCATCGTTGGCCACGGTGACATCGAAGCCCTCTGCGGTAAGGAATTCCCGCAGCAGATCGGTAAGTTCCAGGTCATCGTCGACGAGAAGAATGCGGCTCATGTGTGGCTCCAGTCTGTTATGGGCTCATTATATGCAATGAAATGTCGGGTCTTTCGACGCCAAAATGCGCTTTTTACCGTTCTTAACAGTTGTTAACCGCTCTTATCCCCACTTCGTCGGCCGTCACTCTAATATGCTTCTGACGAACACCGGCAATATTTGCAGACGAGGAGCCCATGATGAAATCAACCGGATGGAAGACGCTGGCCAGCAGCGCCCTGCTTGCAACCCTGCTCGCGACTCCAGCATTGAGTCTGGCCGACCACCATAAAGGGCAGGGCGAGGGCTGGAAAGAAGGGCACCACGAGCGGATGCTAGAGCACATGGCGGAAAGGCTGGAACTGACTGAGGGGCAGAAAGCCCAACTCAAGGCCAACCGTGATGCCAATCAGGAAGAGCGCATGGCGCAACGCGAGAAGATGCGCGAGCTCCGCAAGCAGATTAGCGAGGCCATTGACTCCGGTGCCGACCAGGCCACGTTGGATCAACTGGGTGCAGAGCTGGGGCAGCTTCAGGTCAGCCAGATGCAGGATAGACATCGCCGTTATGAGGAGCTGGAGTCCATTCTCACCGATGAGCAGAAAGCCAAGCTCGAGGAAATGAAGTCCGAGCGCAAAGCCCGCTGGCGCGAACGGCACAAGCAGCACAAGGGGGGCGCTGATACCCAGTAACCCGTCTACCACTCCCAGACCCCACTCCGGCTATCCCTGCCCCGGATTCCCGGAGGTCTCCCTGAGCGCCCCGCCATGCGGGGCCTTTTTCTATCCGGTGAAAGCGCCAAATCATGTGACTCATGGCGGCTCCGGACCGTGTCCTGCCTTGCCGATGTCCGCCTTAGCTGGGAAAATACCGCGCCGCCGGTGGTCGGCAGAGCGGACTGAGGAGTAATTGTGAGCAAAATCGGCTTGTTTTTTGGCAGTGATGAGGGCAATACCGAGACAGTGGCCCAGCGTATCGTCGCCCGGATGGGGGAAGATCGCGTCGATCTGCACGATATCGCCGACGTCACCCAACTTGAGATCGAGAACTACCAGCAGCTGATTTTCGGCATCCCCACCTGGGATTTCGGCCAGATTCAGTCTGACTGGGAGGAATTCTGGGAGGATGTGCAGGAGATCGACTTCAGCGGCAAGACTGTGGCGCTGTTCGGGCTCGGCGACCAGTTTGGCTACGGCGACTATTTCCTCGACGCCATGGGCATGTTGCACGATGTCATCGTCGAGCGTGGCGCCAGAATTGTTGGCCTCTGGTCCACCGAAGGCTACGAATTCGAGGCCTCCAAGGCGGAAATTGAAGGCGAGGGCAAGTTCGTCGGACTCGGTATTGACGAGGATCAGCAGGAGGAGCTGACCAGTGACCGCCTGAACCGCTGGTGTCGCCAGGTTGCCGAGGAGTTCGGTCTTGAGGGCGGCGCCGACAGCGTTGCGGAGCTGGACGATTGACCACAATGAAACCCTCCCTGACCTTCAAGGAATTCTGGTCCTGGCTGGCCGAGCATCCGAACTGCATCCTGCGCGCTGGCAGTGCGGATGCCGTTATCTACGACGATGACGACTACCACTGGCGCTTCGCCGAGGAGGATCAGCGCACCCTGCTGGTCCAGGTCATGCGCGGTAAGCGTCCGGTCGCCGAGCTTTTCATTGAGCCCGAGCACATCTCCACTGTGCAGGTGAGCCCCGGGGAAAAGGGCGAGTACAACTTCGATCTGCTGGTGGAGTGGCAGGGCCAGACACAGGTGGCCTACTACTTTGTTCTCACCCATGGGTTGGAGGAGAGCGACAAAAAGCCCGAACATCCGCGCAGTAGTAGTCCGGGTAGCCCCCGGGGGCGCCTGCACTAACAGGCAGGCTCTCTGTCGCAGATACAGCCGGTCTTGAGCGGGAGAGCTGCGCTTATCTACTCAAGTGTTGCTGCGTTCATCGCGCTTTTTTTACTTCTTCGCGCGCTCTGTTGAGCCGACGCCAATGTGCTGATCGAGAAATTCTAGCAATTGCCCGTAAAGCTGTAGATTGCTGTCCTCGGCATAAAAGCCATGGCCCTCATTTGGCAGTATCAGGCTCTGGTAGGGTTTATCTGCTGCGTCCAGTTGTTCGATCAGTGCTTCAGCGTGCTCGACAGGTGCGCGCTCGTCCTGTGCCCCGTGGACAACGAAGATCGGCAGCTTCAACTTGTCCACGTTGTGTAGCGGGGAATTCTCCTGCAAAAAAGTTTCGTCTCGGCTGACGACCTCCTCCAGATAGGAAACTCCCCGATCCCGCCGACGGATATCCCCTCGCTCATAAAGCATTTCCAGATCGTAAACACCTACATACCCTGCTGCACACTGATAAAGGTCGGGATAGCGAATTGGATTCATAAGGGCGGAATATCCGCCGAAACTCGCACCAAAGATGCACAAACGCTCAGGGTCGGCATAGCCTTTGTCGATTGTCCACTGTGCTGCTTCGGCAATGTCGCGCTGGATTTTACTTCCCCATTCTCGTGTGCCAGCTTTCAGGAAGTGATCCCCGTAACCCGTGGAGCCACGGAAATTCACCTGGAGTACCAGATAGCCATTTTGCGAGAGGATTTGCGCCTGGCGATCATATTGCCAGTAGTCCCGCGCACGCGGACCGCCGTGAGGGACCACCACCATCGGCAAATTTTCCCGCTGTCCCCTGGGAAATGTCAGGTAAACACCGACCTTGAGCCCATCCTTGGAGGTAAAAGAAGCCGCTTCCATGGGGTTGAGCTTGTCTGGCTCCAGCCAATCGGCCGAAGGCAGGAGAAAGTCGGCCCGTTTTGTTTTCAAGTCCAGCAGGAAATAGTCACCGGGCAGCCTGTCACCGGAAACTCGAAGTACGGCCTTGCTGCCATCCTTGGTGACACTGGTGAAACTGATTCGATGCCCCTCAAATGCCTTGAGTAGCCCGCGGTAAAAAGCTGCAAACCCGTCCCCCTCATCGAAGAAGTAAGCCTCGGGGTAGTCGGGGTCGACTCTAACTCCGATGGGTTGCCCGGATACTGGGTGAGTAATAATCCCGGTGATATCTACGTCTTCGTGCCGGAAAATGGGAGTGACATGCCCGGAATCCATATCCATTCTGATGAGCTGTTCAGTTGCCCCCTTTCGGTCGCGAACCAGGTAAGCGGCATTGGCCTTCTGGTCAAATCCGATAGGGACGCTCTGGGAGAGCTGCTCGTCTTCAATAGGATTCCAGCCATTTTCCGCTTTGCGGAATAGCTCGTAATTTCTCTCTTTGTCCGTTCCGTTGGCGAAAATCAGGTTGCCATTTCCATCGGTATAGGCGCGGCCCCCGATCTGGGGCAAGTTGATTACCCGGTCCCGTACGCCGGAATAGATATTTACCCGGTAGACACTCCCGTGGCTTTCGAAGTCGCGGGCCCAGGGGCTCGTGGAGATGAGAATTTCTTCGCCATTATCGATCAGCGGGTCAATGATTGTGGCGTGGGCACGAGTGCTCTCTGCTTTTTTGATCTTTGAGCCGGTCTGCATTTCACCTGCGCGCCAGCCAAAAATGAGTTTGCCGCGTGATCCATCGACATTGATCGCATACAGGGAGCCGTAGTTGACGGGTTGCTCCAGAGCCGCTCGGCGGGACAGAAGCTCTGCGACTATACGCTCGTTATTTGCCCAGTAAAATTCACCGACTTCTTCCTTGCCGCGCCCCCGGAGACCGCCGGTAATTTTCAGTGGCGACAGAGACATGAAGACCAGTACGTGCTCGCCCTCGTGAAGCTTGCGAAGGGCAATATGTTTTCCATCTGGAGAGATTTTTAACTGTTGAATCTCGGTGTGGCGGATGAGGTCGTTAAGGGGAATGGTTGCCGCCGGACTCAGGGAAGGCAATAGCAAGAATATGATAATCAGGGCAGAGAGCAGAGATGCAGGTCGGCGCACGACGAGTTCCTTGTGCAGAAAAGGGTTCGCCTTTGATTATGCCGACGGCCAGCAGGCCCCTAAAGGCCTGCTCCGGAACTGTGTCACATTTTTTGATTACATGAGAATACACATGAGGATATGTCGATACATATCCTTTAAAAGGTCGAGGTCCGCCGCGCGAACACACTCATCTACTTTGTGAATTGTGGCGTTAACCGGCCCCAGCTCAACTACCTGTGCTCCCGTCGGGGCGATAAAGCGGCCGTCTGAAGTGCCGCCGGCAGTGGAAAGCTCCGTTTCGTTGCCGGTCACCTGGCGAATCGCGGACTGGGCGGCCTCCACCAGGGGGCCCTCAGCAGTGAGGAAGGGCTGGCCGGAGAGGTTGAAGTTGGCTTCGTAGCTGAGCCCGTATTTGTCCAGGATCGCCCGCGCCCGCTGTTCCAGTTGTTCGGCGGTGGTCTCGGTGGAGAAACGCCAGTTGCAGACCACCTGCACCTCGCCGGGGATCACGTTGGTGGCGCCGGTGCCACCATTGATATTGGAGACCTGGAAGCTGGTTGCGGGGAAGAAGTCGTTGCCCTGATCCCACTTTTCGCTGGCCAGCTCCGCCAGTGCCGGGGCCAGCCGGTGAATGGGATTCTCCGCCAGGTGCGGGTAGGCTACATGTCCCTGCACACCAAAGACGGTGAGTTCCAGGCCGAGTGAACCACGACGGCCGTTTTTGATCACGTCGCCCACGCGCTCGGTGCTGGAGGGTTCTCCCACCAGGCAGCAGTCGATTTTCTCCCCTTGCGCTTCCAGCCATTCCACCACCTTGACGGTGCCGTTGTTAGCCGGGCCCTCTTCATCGCTGGTGATCAAGAATGCGATGCGACCACTGTGATCGGGATGGCTTGCGACGAACTCTTCACAGGCCACCACCATGGCGGCGAGCGAGCCTTTCATATCGGCTGCGCCGCGGCCGAACAGATAGCCTTCCTCGATCACCGGTTCAAACGGCGGGTGCTGCCAGTTTTCCTCGGGTCCGGTGGGCACCACATCGGTGTGGCCGGCAAAGGCAAACAGCGGGCCCTCACCCTTGCCCTCGCGCACGGACCAGAAATTGTCGGTATCACCTCGGCGCAACCGGGTGGTCTGGAAGCCGATTTTTTCCAGACGCTCTAACATCAGCTCCATGCAGCCGGCATCTTCCGGGGTGACTGAACGGCGGCGAATAAGGTCGCTGGCGAGACGAATGGTTGGGGTCACAGAGCGCAATTCCTTTTTACATTGACTGTTGGCTGCGTGCAGGCCACTGGGGGTTGGGCTGCAAACGTTTGGGCGCAATTTACACGAATCCATTCTCGGGCCCGGCTGGCCATCCTTGGCCACGCGCACAGTAACGATCAGTTGCTGTGCAGCGCTTCATTCAGCTCGATTGCCGATTTGTTGGTCAGGCACTCGACCGCACCGTTGGTGGAGTTGCGGCGGAACAGCAGGTCGGATTTTCCTGCCAGGTCGCGGGCCTTAATGTGCTCCACCAGATTGCCGCTGTCGTCCAGCAGTGCCACTTTGGTACCGGCCGTGATGTACAGGCCAGCCTCTACGGTGCAGCGATCGCCGAGCGGAATACCGATGCCGGCGTTGGCACCGAGCAGGCAGTTGGCGCCGACAGAGATCACAATGTTGCCACCGCCGGACAGGGTGCCCATGGTGGAGCTGCTGCCGCCCAGGTCGGAGCCGGCACCAACGAAAACGCCGGCAGAAATGCGGCCTTCGATCATGCCCGGGCCCTCGGTGCCGGCGTTAAAGTTGACGAAGCCCTCGTGCATGATGGTGGTGCCCTCGCCGAGGTAGGCGCCGAGGCGCACGCGAGCGGTGTGGGCGATACGCACGCCCGCCGGTACTACGTAGTTGGTCATCTTGGGGAATTTGTCCACGCAGGCGACGTCGAGCACTTCGCCCTTGAGGCGCGCTTCCAGCTGGCGCTCCGGCAGCTCTGCCAGGTCGATTGCGCCCTGGTTGGTCCACGCAACATTGACGAGTTTGCCGAAGATGCCGTCGAGCTTGGTTTCATGGGGTTTGACCAGGCGGTGCGAAAGCAGGTGCAGCTTCAGGTAGGCGTCTGGCACTGACTGTGGCGCTTCGTCGGTAAATAGCAGGGTGGCCACGAGCGGACGCTGTGTCTGGGCAAACTGGCGCAGGATCTCCGCCTGCTCAGTGGCACCGGTGGCATCCAACCGTTCGGCGAGTGGGGCGAGCTGCGCCGGATCGAGGGCGATTACCTCGTTGCTGTCGCCAGCTTTCAGTACTTCAATAACCGCTTCGGCGACTGCCGCCGGGGGATTCAGCATGGGTTTGGGGTAGTAGACTTCGAGCCACTCGCCCTTCCGGTTGCAGGTGCCCACTCCAAATCCGAGGCTGTACATCGCGTTCATCAGTTCGTCCCCTTCTCTAACAGTTCTGAAAATTCTTTCTCTTTGAAACCGAAGCGTGTTTCACCCGCACTCTCAGTCACAGGTCGCTTGATCAGTGTCGGCGTCTCAGTGGCCAGAGTCAGTGCAAGCGCATTGTCCATCTTTTCTTTCTGTTCATCGGTCAGCGCCCGCCAGCTGGTGGAACGGCGATTCAATACGTTTTCCCAGCCGGATTCTTTCAGCCACTTTGCCACTGGCACGGATTCCATACCGTCTTCGCGAAAATCGTGAAAGGTGTATTCAACGCCGTTCTTTTCCAGCCACTTGCGGGCCTTTTTGACGGTGTCACAGTTCTTGATGCCGTAGAGAGTAATCATGCCTTCTTCGTCTTTTTCGGGTTTTTGCGTGCCGGGTAACAGGTGGTGCAAATTTCACAGACGGTGCCGTCGCAGCCCCGTGCTGTGCAGTATTCGCGACCGTAAAAGATGATCTGCAGGTGCAGTTTGTTCCACTTCTCCCGCGGGAAAAGCCGCTTCAGGTCCTTCTCGGTCTGTGCCACATTCTTGCCGCTGGTCAGTCCCCAGCGCTGAGCCAGCCGGTGAATATGGGTATCTACAGGGAAGGCCGGATGACCAAATGCCTGGGCCATGACCACGCTGGCGGTCTTGTGCCCCACGCCCGGCAGGGTTTCCAGGGCGGCCATATTTTCCGGCACCTGACCGTGATATTCGTTGATAAGAATCTGGGACAGATTGCTGATTGCTTTGGCCTTTTGTGGGGACAGCCCGCAGGGGCGGATAACCCGCTGGATCTCATCCACCGGGATCTTCGCCATATCGGCGGGGTTGTCCGCCAGCTCCCACAGGGCCGGGGTGACCAGGTTGACCCGCTCATCGGTGCACTGTGCGGAGAGCAGTACCGCCACCAGCAGTGTGTAGGGGTCTTTGTGGTCGAGTGGAATCGGTGTCTCTGGATAGAGCTCCTCCAGGCGCTTGAGGACAAGCTCCACCCGTTCCTTCTTCAGGAGATTTCTTACTGCCGTCTCCACCTTGATACTTTCCTGCGTTGTTTTGTCTGAGAGAGGGTGGCCGACCTCACCCGCAGAAGTGTCGGATGCGGCGCGCCGCTTCAACACATTCCTCGCGGGTCGCCACCAGTGCCATGCGCACGTATTCCGCGCCGGGGTTTTCACCGCCCACCTGTCGGGCGAGGAAGCTGCCTGGCAAAACGGTAATGTTCTGTTGCCGGAACAGCTCGCGGGCGAAGGTCTCGCCGTCACCTACGCGGGGCCAGAGATAAAAGCCGGCCTCGGGTTGGGCGACATCCAGGCAGCCGTCGAGAATTTCGAGCACTGAGGCAAACTTCTCGCGATAGAGCGCGCGATTATGCCGCACGTGTTCCTCATCCTGCCAGGCGGCGATGGAGGCAAACTGTGTGGGTAGCGGCATCGCGCAGCCGTGATACGTACGGTAGAGCAGAAATTTCTCCATGATTTCAGCATCGCCGGCGACGAAGCCGGAGCGGAGCCCGGGCAGGTTCGATCGCTTGGAGAGGCTGTGGAATACCGCACAGCGCCGATAGTCATTGCGGCCGAGCTCTTCGCATACCTGCAGCAATCCCACCGGTGGCTTCGTTTCGTCGAAGTAGAGCTCGGAATAGCACTCGTCGGAAGCGATGCTGAAATCGTAACGGTCTGCAAGAGCGAGTAATTTTTTCAGGTCGTTGGACGTGAGCAGTGCACCGGTGGGGTTGCCGGGGGTGCACAGGTAGAGCAGCTCGCAGTCCTGCCAGACTTGCTCCGGCACAGCGTCGAAGTCCGGTTTGAAGCCATTATCTGCACAGCAATTGACGAAATGGGGCTCTGCGCCCGCCAGCAGGGCCGCGCCCTCGTAGATCTGGTAGAAGGGATTCGGCATGACCACCCTGCTACCGGGCGAGACGGCGGCCTGGGCAAAAGCGAAGAGCGCTTCCCGGGTACCGTTGACCGGCAACACCTGGGTGTCGGGGCAGACGTCAGCCAGCTGGAAGCGATGGCGCAGCCATTCGGCGATGGCATTGCGCAGCGCGTCGATGCCCTTGGTCGCGGGGTAGGCGGCGAGCTTGTCCAGGTTTGCGGCCAGCGCCTCCGCAGCGAATGCGGGAGGTGTGTGTTTGGGCTCACCGATCGACAGGGCGATATGGGGCTTGTCCACAGGCGTCACTTCTTTTTTCAGTGAGGCCAGCTTGGCAAAGGGGTAGGGCTGCAACAGCTCCAGTCGATTATTCATCCCGCGTCCGATCCTTAACGGCTTGGTATTTTTCAGTGCGCCTGGTCTTTGACCTGGTGGGCATCCAGCTCGCGGCAGATGGCCTCTTCCAGTTCTCGATTTGCCGATTCGTCCAGCAGTGGCTCGCCGTCGGCATCCGTGATGTGGAACACGTCCTCCACCCGTTCACCCAGGGTGGAGATCTTCGCGTTGTGCAGTCTCAGATCGTGGGCGATAAATATTCGCGCGATACGTGCCAGCAGGCCGGGGCGGTCCGCACTGATGATCTCCAGTGTGCTGTACTGATCGCCGGGCTCGGTGGTCAGGGTTGCGCGGCTGGCGAGTTCGAACATCTTCAGGCGTCGCGGTGTGCGCCGCTTGATGACTTTTGAGTAATCTTCCACTAGCGATAGCTCCTGTTGCAGGGTGTCCCGGATCTGCTCCAGGCGTCCCGGTTCGTCCAGCAGCGGCTGTCCGGATTCGTCCAGCACATAGAACGTATCGAGTGTGTAGCCCGATGCGGAGCTGTACAGGCGCGCGTCGTGGATGTTCAGGTTGAGCATGTCGAGGCCGGTGACCACCGCGGCGAAGACGTTGGCGCGATCGGGCGTATAGACGAAAACTTCAGTCGCGCCGTCGTGCTCACCGGGGCCGGAATTTCGGGTCAGCACCAATGTGTCATTGGGATCGCCCTTTTCGTTGGCGCAGTGCAGCTGATGAATGGCTGCAGTGTGCCAGGTGATGTTGTCGGCGCTCTCCCGGACAAAATAATCCTCGCCCATCTGTGCCCAGATTTCGCTGACGGCCTCGCCGTCCAGCCCCATATCGAGCAGGCGGCTGCGGGCCTGGGCCTGGGTCTCCTCGATAATCTCTTCACGGTCGATAGGGTTTTCCAAGCCGCGGCGCAGAGCCCGATGGGTGCTTTCGTAGAGCTGACGCATCAGGCTTGCGCGCCAGCTGTTCCAGAGTTCGGGGTTGGTGGCGTTGATGTCGGCCACGGTCAGCGCATAGAGGTAGTCCAGGTGCTCCCGGTCTCCCACTTCACGGGCGAAATCGTGCACTACCTCGGGGTCTGAAATGTCCTGTTTCTGCGAAACGAAACTCATCAACAGGTGTTTTTCCACCAGCCAGCAGACCAGGCGGCGGTCGCGCGAGGAGAGGTTGTGGCGCCGGCCAAATGCATCGGCGTCGACCACTCCCAGTTTGGAATGGTCGCCACCGCGCCCCTTGGCGATATCGTGGTAGAGGCCGGCGATGTAGAGCAGTTCCGGCTTGCGCATGCGCGCCATGATTTCCGCGGCGATGGGGAATTTCTGCCACGCTTCGGGGCTGCGGAAGCTGCGCATGTTACGCACCACCTGCAGGGTGTGGGCATCGACGGTATAGATGTGGAACAGGTCGTGTTGCATCTGCCCTGTGACGCGACCGAATTCCGGCAGGTAGCGTCCGAGAATACCGTAGCGAGTCATGCGCGTAAGCTGGGTGGACAGCCCACGCGGTGAGCGCAGCAGTTGCATGAACAGGTCCGCGTTTACTGAATCTTTGCGGAAACGGTCGTCGATCAGGTGGCGCTGCTCGCGGATCAGGCGAATAGTAGAGGCGCGCACGCCCTCAATATCCGGGTTTTCCGCCATCAGCACGAAAATTTCCAGCAGGGCGGAGGGCTGCTCGATAAAGACGTTGGTCTGGGTGACCTCAATGGTGTCATCCCGCAATTGAAAACGCTCGTTGATCGGCGTGACCGACTGTCGCTCACCCCGCTGCAGGATGGCCTCATCGAGGAACTGCAGCAGCACATCGTTCAGCTCCCGCAGCGCCATGACGATGCGGTAGTAACTGTGCATGAACTGCTCCACGGCCAGCTGCGTACCGCTGTCCTGGTAGCCGAACTGCTTTGCCAGTTCTCGTTGATAGTCGAACAGCAGTCGCTCCTCGGCGCGTCCGGCCAGCAGGTGCAGGCCGTAGCGGACCCGCCAGAGAAAATCCTCTCCGGACTGGAGGATGGCGAACTCCTCCTCGGTGAAAAAGCCCTTGCCCTGCAGTTGCTTCAATGTGCGGACACGGAAATAGCGCTTAGCCACCCAGCCGATGGTCTGGATGTCCCGCAGGCCACCGGGCGCATTCTTGATATTGGGTTCCAGGTTGTACTCGGTGTCCCGCTGGCGGCTGTGTCGATCGCGCTGTTCGGCGGACTTTGCCGCGAAGAACTCTTCGGCGGGCCACAGATTCTCTGGAGCCATACGCTCGTTCAGTACAGTGTAAAGGCGCTCATCACCGACAACGGTGCGACATTCCATCAGGTTGGTGGCGACAGTAATGTCTTCCGCCGCGAGCTCGATGCAGTGGTCGACGGAGCGCACCGAATGGCCGATATCCAGGCCAAGGTCCCAGAGAAATGCGACCAGGCGCTCGATGTTTTCGATCGTGTGCGGGGCTGAGGAGTCGCTGGTGAGGATCAGCAGGTCAATGTCCGAGTGGGGGTGCAGCTCTCCGCGGCCGTAACCGCCAACTGCCAGGAGGGTGATGCCCTCGGGCCAGTCGTACTGGTGCCAGGCGTAGTGCAGCAGGCAGTCGACGAACAGCGCGCGCTCGTGCACCAGTGTGCGCACATCCTCACCTTCACGGAAGCGCTCGGCCATCTGGTGGTCCGCGGCACCCACGGCGTCCTTAAAGATTTCAAGCGGGGGCTTGGTGCCCTCGCTCAGTGCGCGGCGGAAGCGGGCCTGGTCAAAGAAGAACAGAGGGCGTTCGAAGTAAGGGATGTTGGCCGGCTGCATTGTCTTCCCGTTGCTGTGTACCGGGCTGGCACGGTGGCTGGATGTCTGCTGTCGCACTCAGCGTTAGATGGTCTCTCAGCCGGGGGAAGCGGTGCCCCCGGCAGCGAGAGGTCAGAAGCTTTCTTCGCTCCGCGCAGTCAGGACTTCAACGCCATCTTTGGTCACCGCCATGGTGTGCTCCCACTGGGCGGACAGGCGGCGATCCTTGGTGATCGCGGTCCAGCCGTCGCCGAGCACACGGGTTCCGGCCTTGCCGGCGTTGATCATGGGCTCGATGGTAAAGGTCATGCCTTCCTGCAATACCTCACCGGTTCCCGGTTTGCCGTAGTGCAGGACCTGCGGGTCCTCGTGGAAGACATCGCCGATGCCGTGGCCGCAGAAGTCGCGCACGACCGAGTAGTAATTCTTTTCCGCGTGCTGCTGGATGATATGGCCGATGTCGCCCAGTGTGGTACCGGGGCGCACGATCTCGATGGCCTTGTAGAGGCACTCCTGGGTGATGCGGACCAGTCGCTCGGCATGGGGGGCGGCTTCGCCCACGAAGTACATCTTACTGGTGTCGCCGTACCAGCCATCCTTGATCACGGTGACATCGATATTGATGATGTCACCCTTTTTCAACACCTTGCTCTCGGCGGGGATGCCGTGGCAGACCACCTCGTTCACGGAGGTGCAGATGGACTTGGGGAAACCACGGTAGCCGAGGCAGGCCGGGATAGCCTGCTGCTTGTTGACTATATGGTCATGACAGCGGCGATCCAGTTCCTCGGTGGTGACCCCGGGGACCACGTACTCGCCTATCATTTCCAGTACTTCCGCGGCCAGGCGGCCAGCAGTGCGCATTTTGGCGATCTGTTCCGGCGTCTTGATGCTTGAGGTCATAGGATTCCCTGAATTGGTTGCACGGCGGCGGGCTCGGCCCGCGGGGCGCGCTATTGTAGCGGATTCGGCATCGCCGGGCATTAAATGGCGGTTCGGGTCGCGTGCGGCGCTTTCAGTGCGTGCCGGTATGTGGTATAAAGCGCGCCGCTTCGGGCCGCTCTGGTCCTTAGCGAATGCCAAAACGTCACACACACACCGGCACATGCGCCTGGGTGTCCCGCCTCGCGGGATTGGTGCATGGGGTGTGTGGAGGATATAACCCGGGAAGTTGTCGCCAAAACCATTCGGCCGGCTTCCGCGATATTGAGGTTTAGTTATGCCGCAAGTCAGCATGCGCGATATGCTGCAGGCTGGTGTCCACTTTGGTCACCAGACCCGCTACTGGAACCCGAAAATGGATCAGTACATTTTCGGTGCCCGCAACAAGATTCACATCGTCAACCTTGAGCACACTGTGCCGGCTTTCAATGAAGCCCTGCAGGTGATCAAAGGTATGGCTGCTCAGAAGAAGAAGATCCTGTTCGTTGGTACGAAGCGCGCCGCTTCCAAGTCCATCAAGGAACAGGCTGAGCGCTCCGGCCAGCCCTACGTCAGCAACCGCTGGCTGGGTGGCATGCTCACCAACTACAAGACCATCCGTGCTTCCATCAAGCGTTTCCGTGACCTGGAGACTCAGTCCCAGGACGGCACTTTCGAGAAGCTGACCAAGAAAGAGGCGCTGATGCGCACTCGCACCATGGACAAGCTCGAGCGCTCCATCGGTGGTATCAAAGATATGGGCGGCCTGCCGGACGCGCTGTTCGTGATCGACGTCGAGCACGAGCGCATCGCGATCCAGGAAGCCAACAAGCTGGGTATCCCGGTCATCGGCGTAGTGGACACCAACAGTGATCCGGCTGGCGTTGACTACGTGATCCCGGGTAACGACGACGCCATCCGCGCAATCAAGCTGTACACCACTGCTGTGGCTGACGCTGTGATCGCTGGCACCGCCGAAGCGGGCGGCGCAACCGCGAAGGATGAGTACGTCGAAGCGAGCGACGACGAAGCCGCTGCGGACTCTTAATTGAGAGAATCGCAGGGCGTAGCAGCGCAGCAGTGAATGCTTGCGCTGCGAACTCGGAAAGGGGCCCATGCATCGGCCCCTTTTTTCTAATTTTTAGTGACAGAACCCCGAGGATTGAATCATGGCGATTACCGCGTCTATGGTAAAAGAACTGCGCGAGCGCACTGGCCTGCCGATGATGGAGTGCAAGAAGGCACTGACCGAGGCGGATGGCGACATCGAAAGAGCGATCGAAGACCTGCGCAAGGCCTCCGGCCTGAAGGCTGCCAAGAAAGCCGGTCGTACCGCTGCTGACGGCGTGGTTGCCACTAAAGTGGCCGACGATGCCAGCTACGGTGTACTGGTTGAAGTCAACTCCGAAACCGACTTCGTTGCCCGCGATGACAACTTCAAGGCATTTGTAGAGAAGGTTGTCGAGAAGGCATTCTCCGAGCGCCAGGAAGACGTTGCTGCGCTGATGGAAGGCGAGCTGGAAGCCGCTCGCGAAGCTCTGGTGCAGAAGATTGGTGAAAACATCGGTGTGCGCCGCATTCAGGTGGTTGAAGCGCCGGTAGTTGGCTCCTACGTACACTCCAACAGCCGCATCGCCTGTCTGGTTGCCCTGAGCGGTGGCGACGCTGAGCTTGCCCGCGACGTGGCCATGCACGTTGCTGCGAACAACCCGCAGGTGAACAAGCCGGAAGACATGCCGGCCGACGTGCTGGAAAAAGAGAAGGAAATCATCAAGGCCCAGCCGGATATGGAAGGCAAGCCCGCTGAGATCGTCGAGAAGATGATGGGTGGCCGTATCAACAAGTTCCTGAAAGAAAACAGCCTGGTTGAGCAGCCGTTCGTCAAGAACCCGGACGTGACCGTTGGCAAACTGGCCAAGGACGCTGGTGCCGATGTTGTTTCCTTTGTGCGCTTCGAAGTGGGCGAGGGTATCGAGAAGGAAGAGGTGGACTTCGCTGCCGAAGTGGCTGCGCAGGTCAAGGGCTCTTCCTGATTCGATTGCAATTAGCCGTGACCGCCCCAGTCGGGGCGGGATACGGTGTTCAGCCGCCGGGCGGCGGCTGACCGGACGGGGTGCCGCTGGCAGTGCTCATACTGGGTGCTGTCGGGGCACCCCTCTGTGTAAATGACCGAAATTGTTGTAATGTTCGGCGGCAGTGCCCGATTGCGCCACAGAGGACCCGAGAATGCCCGGAATAAAAGACCGCAAGTACAAGCGAATCCTGCTCAAGCTCAGTGGAGAGGAGCTGATGGGGGATCAGGGCTTTGGAATCAGCCCCAAAGTTCTGGACAAGATGGCCCTGGAAATCGGCCAGCTGGTAGGTATCGGTGTGCAGGTGGGTCTGGTGGTTGGCGGTGGCAACCTGTTCCGCGGTGCTGCCCTGCACGCGGCTGGTCTCGACCGGGTTACCGGCGACCACATGGGTATGCTGGCCACCGTGATGAATGCCCTGGCACTGCGCGACGCGCTGGAGCGCTCTAATATCTCCTCCCGGGTCATGTCGTCGATCCAGATGAGCGGTATCGTCGATCACTACGATCGCCGCGCCGCCATTCGCTACCTGGAGCGGGGCGAAGTGCTGATTTTTGCCGCCGGCACCGGCAATCCCTTCTTTACCACCGACTCTGCCGCCTGCCTGCGCGGCATTGAGATTGAAGCCGAGCTGGTCCTGAAGGCCACCAAGGTGGACGGTGTCTATTCCGCCGATCCGGTGCTCGAGCCCACGGCTACCCGTTACGACCGCCTCACCTTCGACGAGGTTCTGGACAAGAAGCTCGGGGTAATGGATTTAACCGCAATCTGCCTGTGCCGGGATAACAACCTGCCCGTGCGGGTCTTCCGCATGAACAAGGCCGGCGCGCTGCTCAATATTGTTGTGGGCGGCGAAGAGGGCACGCTAATTGAAGAGGAAGTGAAACAGTGATCGAAGACATCAAGAAAGATGCAAAAACCCGCATGAGCAAAGCGCTCGACGCGCTGGGTACCAACTTCAACAAGATCCGTACCGGCCGCGCGCACCCGAGCATTCTCGATGGCATCCGCGTCTCCTACTACGGCAGCGATACGCCGCTTTCACAGCTGGCCAATGTCAACGTCGAGGACGCGCGCACTCTCTCCGTGACTCCCTGGGAAAAGAACCTGGTGCCGGAGATCGAGAAGGCGATCATGAAGTCGGATCTGGGGCTCAATCCCAGCACCGCTGGTGCCGTCATTCGCATTCCCATGCCGATGCTCACCGAGGAAACCCGCAAGAACTTTATCCGCGAAGCCAAGGGTGAAGCGGAGACTGCGCGCGTTTCTATCCGCAATATCCGTCGCGATGCCCTGGCGGAAGTGAAAGCCCTGGTGAAGGAGAAGGAGATCTCCGAGGACGAGGAGCGTCGCGCTGCGGATGAGATCCAGAAGATCACTGACAAGTTTGTGGCCGACGTGGACCAGGCCCTGGCGGCCAAAGAAAAAGACCTGATGGAAATCTGATGTCTTCCAGAGGTACCGGGGAAGAACTGCCGGCGGGGCCGCGCCATATCGCCATCATTATGGACGGCAATGGTCGCTGGGCTGCTCGTCGCGGTCTGTCCCCCTCTGCCGGCCATAAGGCCGGCGTCGAGCGCATCCGCGATCTGCTCTCCGCCTGCCGGGAGCGGGGGGTGGAAGTGCTGACGCTGTTCGCTTTCTCCAGCGAGAACTGGCAGCGACCACCGAAAGAGGTGGAGCTGCTGATGAGCCTGTTCCACTCTTATCTCGGCCGCGAGGCGCGCCGGATGCGGGATGAAGGGGTGAGGCTGCGGGTGATCGGCAGGCGGGATCGCTTTTCCCCGCGCCTGCAAAAGGCCATTGCCGAGGCCGAGGCCGTGACGGCCGGCGGTGAGCGCGGCACGTTGGTGATTGCCGCCGACTACGGTGGCCGCTGGGATATTGCTCGGGCAGCCCGCCAGATGGCGGAAGAGGTGGCTGCAGGCAGCCGCTCGCCTGATTCCGTCACCGAGGACTCGCTGGCAGCATACATGACTCTGGCGGACTTGCCGCCGGTGGATTTGCTCGTCCGTTCCAGTGGCGAGCAACGCATCAGCAATTTTATTTTATGGCAGGCGGCCTACAGTGAATTCTATTTCACGGATACACTGTGGCCCGACTTCGGTACGGCCGAGCTGGATATGGCGATCGAGGCCTACCAGCGCCGGGATCGCCGCTTTGGCGGTCGCAATGACGGCGGGCTGGCAGTACAGGCCTGACGCCGGGAGAATCAAAAAAAGGGTTTGACGGTGCTAAAACAAAGAATAATTACCGCGCTGGTATTGGTGGCTCTGTTTCTCGGGGCGTTGTTTCTCCTCCCCATCCAGTCGTTTACAGTGGCCACCGTGGTGGTCATTCTGCTCGGCGGCTGGGAGTGGGCCAATCTCTCCAATCTGAATCGGGCGCTCCGCTTCGTGTTCCTGGCGGCGCTCGGCGTGGCGCTTATCGGTGTTGCGCAGTATGTTTTCGCCATGGACTTCGCCAACCCGGACACTTCCCGCGCGCAGGAAGTCCTGGCCGTGGCCTGTGGCTGGTGGGCGCTCGCTTTCCTGTGGGTGCAGAGCTATCCCGCCAGTGCCATGTTGTGGGGCAATCGCTGGGTACGGGGCCTGATCGGGCTGGTGGTTCTGGTTCCGGCCTGGCTGTCGATGGTGATTCTGCGTGGACAGGATCACGGCGCTTGGCTGGTGCTGTTCGTCGTGGCTGTGGTGGTCGCGGCGGATGTCGGTGCCTACTTTGTCGGCCGCCGCTTCGGCAAGCACAAGCTGGCCCGCGAGGTGAGTCCAGGCAAGTCCTGGGAGGGCTTTTTCGGCGGTCTGGCGGCCTGCCTGATCCTTGCCATTGTGGTATCCATCGCCTTGTCGCTGCCCATGAAAAACAGCCTGCTGTTCACCTTCGGGATCCTCGTTACCGCCGTCGCCTCAGTGATCGGCGATCTGGTGGAGAGCATGTTCAAGCGCCATCGAGGTATCAAGGACAGCAGTCGTATCCTGCCCGGTCACGGCGGTATCCTCGACAGGTTGGACAGTCTTTCTGCAGCCCTGCCGGTGTTTACCATGGCCGCACTCGCCAGCGAGCTGCCCAAATACCTGTAACGACTTCCGCAACCCGCAGCAAGGGTCCGGATGACAGAGGCCCGAGAGGTACTGAACGAGCCTATGCCAGCTTCGCAGCAACAATCCGTTACCGTCCTGGGTTCCACCGGATCCATCGGCGTCAGCACTCTGGATGTGCTGGCGCGCCATCCCCAGCGCTATACCGTCTTTGCTCTGACCGCCCGCGAGCGGATCGCTGAGCTTGCCCAGCAGTGCCGGCGCTTTGAGCCCCGATATGCCGTGGTGCCAGAGGCCCGCGCGGCGGAGCTGCGCGATTTGTTCTCGATCAATGATCTCTCCACGGAAGTGATTACAGGCGTCGAAGGATTGTGCCGTGTGGCTGCAGCACCGGAGGTGGATGCGGTGATGGCAGCAATCGTCGGTGCAGCCGGCCTGCGGCCGACCCTTGCCGCGGTGAGGGCGGGGAAGAAAGTGTTGCTCGCCAATAAAGAGTCCCTGGTGATGGCGGGGCCGCTGTTTATGGAGGCCCTGGCCGAGAGCGGTGCGGAGCTGCTGCCGATCGACAGCGAGCACAATGCCATCTTCCAATGCCTGCCGCACCCCTGTGGTGATCTCGAGGCCGCGGGTGTGGAGAAGATCCTCCTCACCGGCTCCGGCGGCCCTTTTCGTGAGCATGCGCCGGAGGCGCTGCATGAGGTGTCTCCCGAAGAGGCCTGTGCGCACCCCAACTGGTCCATGGGGCGCAAGATATCGGTGGATTCCGCCACCATGATGAACAAGGGGCTCGAATTCATCGAGGCCTGCTACATGTTTCATGCCCGTCCGGAGCAGATCGAGGTGGTGGTGCACCCGCAGAGCATCGTCCACTCCATGGTGCAGTACCGGGACGGCTCCCTCCTGGCCCAGATGGGCAACCCGGATATGCGCACGCCTATCGCCCATGCACTGGCGTTTCCACAGCGCATCGACAGCGGTGTGGCGGCGCTGGACCTGATCAGGCAGGGCCGGCTGGACTTTGAGGCGCCCGATCCCGAGCGCTTTCCCTGCCTGCGCCTGGCCCGGGAGGCCATTGACGCCGGGGGCAGTGCGCCCACGGTACTGAATGCTGCCAATGAGGTGGCGGTGGAGGCATTTCTTGACCGCCGGCTCTCGTTCACCGGTATTTCCCGGTTGATTGAGCGAGTCATGAAAAACACCCCGGTCATTGAACTGACGGGTCTGGAGGCAGTCGAAAGTGCGGATCGGGAAGCCCGCGCGCTGGCGCGTGGCTTTCTCGGGTCGGTCTGAGCCGCTTATCTGTTCCCGGGTGCGTTATGATGGGCGCCCCGTCGGTGTTCTCCGCTGACCCAATTAGGTGAATTAGTAGTCAGTTTATGGACTTTATTCAGACAGTAATCTGGGCCCTGGTGGCTCTCGGTGTACTGGTCGCCTTCCATGAGGCCGGTCACTTCCTGGTTGCACGCCTGTGCGGTGTAAAGGTATTGCGCTTTTCCATTGGCTTTGGTCGTCGCCTTCTGTCTCGCTACGACCGTCACGGTACCGAATTCACCATTTCTGCCATTCCCCTGGGCGGTTATGTGAAGATGCTGGATGAACGCGAAGGGCAGGTGCCCGCGGACCAGCTGGATCAGGCGTTTAACCGCAAGAGTGTCTGGGCCCGCATTGCCATCGCAGCGGCCGGCCCGGCGGCAAACTTCCTGCTGGCGATCGTGCTGTTCTGGGTCGTGTTCATGGGTGGTACGGCTGGCCCGGTGCCGGTCGTGGATGAGGTTGAACCCGGCAGTATTGCCGCCCGCGCTGGTCTGGACGCGGGGCAAGAGATTGTCGCTGTTGACGGCGAGTCCACGCCGACCTGGCAGGCGTTGAACTGGCGACTTGCCAATCGCCTCGGGGATTCCGGCACGATCGAATTTACCGTGCGCTACCCGGATTCCGACCTGGAATACCACTCCTCGGCGGATATCGAGCGCTGGCTCGCCGGTCAGGAGGTCGCAGATCCGCTGGCCGAGATTGGCCTGACGCTCTGGACTCCCTCTGTCACCCTGACCCTGTCCCGGGTCACCGAGGACAGCGCTGCCGAGCGGGCAGGGCTGCTAGCCGGCGACACCGTACTCGCTACTGACGGCGAGCGTTTTGAAAGCTGGGAAGCCTGGACTCAACATGTACGGGCAGCGGCTGGACAGGTCCTGCAAGTGGAAGTGGATCGCGATGGCGAACGGCTGTTGGTGCCAGTGAAGCCCGAGGCCGTCACTCTTGAGAGTGGTGAGGTGATTGGTCGTATCGGTGTGCTGCCGGTTGTGGAGACCTGGCCCGAAGACCGGGTCCGTACCTTCCATTACGGTTTTGTCGGCGCGGCGATGAAGGGGCTGGGGGAGACCTGGGACAAGACCCTGTTTACTCTCAACAGCCTGAAAAAGCTCATCTTCGGCGAGCTCTCCACCAAGAACTTGAGTGGCCCAATCACCATTGCTAAAGTGGCCGGCACCTCGGCGGAGGCGGGTTGGCAGTCTTTCTTGTCACTGCTGGCGCTGCTCAGTATCAGCCTCGGGGTGCTCAACCTGTTGCCTATCCCTGTCCTCGATGGGGGACATCTCCTTTACTACGGTATTGAGGCGATCAAGGGCTCTCCCGTCTCTGAACGGGTGCAGATGATCGGGCTTCAGGTAGGCATGATTCTGGTGCTCGGCATCATGGGGCTTGCCCTGTACAACGATATCCTGCGCCTATAGCGGCGCTTTGGGCCGGAGGGGTCCGGTCACCCAACTGGAATTGCGAATAAGAAACTCGGATTTATTCAATGAAAGATTTCCTCAAAGCGGCCTCGCTGGGCCTGGCTCTTCCCATCAGTGCCGTGGCCCAGTCGTTCGTGGTCAACGACATCCGTGTGGAGGGCCTGCAGCGGGTGTCCGCCGGCTCCGTTTTCGCAGCGCTGCCGGTACGTGTCGGTGATCAGATCGAAAGCCTGGAGATCCAGAGTGCGACCCGCGCGCTGTTCCGGACCGGTTACTTCCAGGATATCCAGATTGGCCGTGAAAACGGTGTGCTGGTTATCACTGTGCGCGAGCGTCCGGCAATCTCCAAGATCGAGATCACCGGTAACAAGGCGATCAAGAGTGAAGACCTGTTGAAGGGCATGGAGGAGAACGGTCTCGCCGAGGGGCAGATTTTCAAGCGCGCAACTCTTGAAGGCCTGGCCCAGGAACTTCAGCGGCAGTACGTTGCGCAGGGTCGCTACGGCGCCAGCGTCACGACCGAAGTCAAAGAGCTGCCCCGCAATCAGGTGGAATTGAAAGTAGTGGTGGACGAGGGCTCCGTCGCTGCCATCAAACACATCAATGTCGTCGGCAACAGGGCGTTCTCCGACGAGGAGCTGGCTGAAATCTTTGAGCTGCAGACCACAGGTTGGCTTTCGTGGCTGCGCAGCGACGACAAGTATTCCCGGGAAAAACTGACCGGTGACCTGGAGCGTCTGGAATCCTATTACCTGGACCGCGGTTATCTCGAATTCCGCATTGAGTCGACCCAGGTGTCCCTGAGCCCGGACAAGCGCAGTGTTTTCATCACCATCAACGTCAATGAAGGTGATGTGTACACCGTGAGTGAGGTGGATCTGGCTGGCGACCCGGTGGTGCCGGAAGAGGAGATCGAGCGCCTGCTGTTGGTACGGGAGGGGCAGACTTTCTCCCAGGTACTCATGACCACCACTTCCGATTACATCACCAAACGCCTGGGTAACGAGGGTTATACCTTTGCCGAAGTGAATGGTATGCCCGAACCCAACGAGGACGACAAGACGGTCAAGGTGACCTTCTTTATCGACCCGGGTAAGCGCGCCTATGTGCGCCGCATCAACTTCCGCGGCAATACCCGTACCTCTGATGAAGTGTTGCGCCGCGAGATGCGTCAGATGGAAGCGGCTTCCGCGTCTTCGGCCCGCATCGAGCAGTCCAAGGTTCGTCTGGAGCGCCTCGGTTACTTCAAGGAAGTGCAGGTTGAGACCGCAGAGGTTCCGGGTACTTCCGATCAGATCGATGTGGAATACACCGTTGAGGAGCAGCCCTCCGGTACCATCGGCGGTACCGTCGGTTACGCCCAGGGTAGTGGTCTGGTCCTCGGCGCCAACATTCAGGAGAACAACTGGCTCGGCACTGGTAAGTCCGTTGGCGTGGCGATCAATACCTCTCGCTACCAGACAGTAGCCAATTTCTCCTATACCGATCCGTATTTCACCCCCGATGGTGTGAGCCGCGGCTTCAATATTTTCTATCAGGAGCGCGACTACTCCGAGATCAACCTCGCCAGCTACAACACCACCACCTATGGTGCTGGCCTCAGCTTTGGTTACCCGATCTCCGAGATCTCTCGCGTTGGCCTGAATTTCGGTTTTACCCACCTGGAACTGGGCAACAGCCGTAACTCCGTCAAGGAAATCAGTGAGACGCCACGGCCGATCGAAGGGGTAGAGGATTTCATCCTCTCCACTGACCTGGAAGCGTCGCAGGAAGAGCTGTTGGCGGCGGCCGAGGCGGGTGAGTCCCTGAGCCTGGGTGAGCTAGTTGAGCCGGAGTTGCTGAACACCGACCTGAACGGTTTCGTGGATCTGTACGGTGATACCTTCGACTCCTTCACTGTCACCACTTCCTATGCCCGCTCCACGCTGAACCGCGGCATCCTCGCCACCCGTGGCGCCTCGCAGCGCGCTTCCTTCGAAGTGGCGGTACCGGGTGGTGATCTCGAGTACTCGAAGCTCATCTATACGGCGCAGTATTTCCGTCCGCTGACCAAGGACCTGACCCTGCGTCTGCGCACCCGTCTCGGTTATGCGGATGGCTTTGGTGACACGCCAGAACTGCCATTCTTTGAGAACTTCTATGCCGGTGGCTTCGGTTCCGTGCGCGGCTTCGAGCGCAATACCCTGGGGCCGCGCTCTACACCCGCGACACCCTACCGGCTGGTGAGCTGTGGTACTGAAAACGGCGTGATCACCGAAAGCTGTTATGTGCTGAACGCCGATACCGATCAGCTCGAGGTGATTAATAATCAGCGCGAACCGCAACCTTTCGGCGGCAATATCCTGGTCGAGGGTAGTGCGGAAGTGATTTTCCCGCTGCCCTTTGTGAAGGATCAGCGCTCCATGCAGTCGACTTTCTTTATCGACGCCGGTAACACTTTCGATACCAGTTGTGGCGAGAGCCAGCTCAACTGTTACGATGTGGGCCTCGATCACATCAACGTGTCGGCAGGTATCGGCCTGACCTGGATCACCGGCTTCGGTCCGCTCCAGTTCTCTGTCGCCAAGGCGCTGGAGAAGAACGACGAGGATGAAGTGGAAGTGTTCCAGTTTACTCTGGGTAACAGCTTCTAAAATGCATGTGCTCCGCAAGAGGCGGCAGCGAACGTAAATACACTAACGATAAATAGAGCAAAACGGAGAATACGACGTGCTTAAAACCTTAAAGATTACCGCAGTACTGCTGGCCGGTTTCCTGGCTTCCGCTCCCGCGCTGGCCCAGACCAAAGTGGCTGTATTCAACCTGCAGGCGGCGATCATGAGCACCGAGGCTGCCAAGTCTAAGGTGAATTCGCTCAAGACCAGCTCCGAGTACTCCAAGCTCCAGGGCAGCGCTGAATCTATTCGTGCTGAGGTGCAGAAGCTGGCCGAGGACGCGCAGAAGAACGGCGTGACCTGGTCCGAGGAGCAGAAGGCCGAGCATCAGCGCAAGATGAACTTCAAGCGTTCCGACTTCGAAACCGCGGTGAAAAAACTGCGCGCAATGGAAGCCCAGGTGGGTCAGGATATCCAGAAAACCATGGCGCCGAAGGCCAAGACCGCACTGGAGACGATCATCAAAGAGCAGCAGCTGGACCTGGTTCTGGATGCCAACTCCGCGTACTTTGCCGGCCCGAAAGTTGACCTGACCGCGCTGGTTGTCGAGCGCATGAACGCCGACAAGTAAACAGCAACAGTCCCTTGATGAATGACAATCTGACCCTCGCCCAGCTGGCGCAACAGCTGGGCGCAGATTTGCGGCTGGCAGAGGGCGCCTCTGCCGAGCTGCTTCCCTCCGGCCTGAATACCCTGCAGGACGCCACTCCCACCGAAGTCAGCTTCCTGGCCAGTGCCAATTATCGGCGCTTCCTGGCTGAAACCCGTGCCTGTGCCGTATTGGTGACAGAGGACATGGCGGACGCTTGTCCGGTATCTGCCCTGGTGGTGGCCAACCCCTATTATGCCTTCGCACGGGCTACCGCAATTTACGACCGTACTCCGACACCTGCCGCCGGCGTGCATCCCGCAGCCAGCGTCCACCCTGAAGCCGAGGTAGATCCCACGGCCAGCGTGGCTGCCGGTGCTGTGGTTGAGGCCTACGCGCAAATCGGCGCCGGTGCGGTAGTTGGTCCCAACAGCGTGGTCGGAGAGGGCAGTGTCATCGGTGCGCGCACGCGACTTCACGGCAACGTAACCGTGTATCACGGTTGTGCTATTGGCAGTGATTGCATCATTCACAGTCACGCGGTGATTGGTGCCGATGGTTTTGGCTTTGCCCCCAGTGGAGGCCAGTGGACCAAGATTCACCAGCTCGGCGGTGTCGAGATCGGTGATGAGGTGGAGATAGGTGCCTGTACCTGTATTGACCGCGGAGCCCTTGGTAATACTGTGATTGGGCGCGGGGTGAAGATCGACAACCAGGTGCAAATCGCGCACAATGTCCAAATTGGTGACTACTCAGCCATTGCTGCATGTTCGGCGGTGGCGGGCAGCGCCACGATCGGCAAGCACTGCACCATTGCTGGAGGTGCCGGGGTGGTCGGCCACGTGACTGTGGCGGATAAAACCCACGTAACCGCCATGACGCTGGTAACCAAGTCCATCGCCAAGGCCGGATCCTACTCCAGTGGTACGCCTTTCTCTGACAGTCGCAGCTGGCGCCGCAGTGCGGTGCGTTTTGCGCAGCTGGATGAGATGGCCAAGCGCCTGCGCGATCTCGAGAAGCAGTTGGCCAATGCCAGCTCCGGTGAAGGCGACTGACCCGGCCGGCGAAGCTACTATCTTTACGAGCTATTTTTTTCGGGGCGAGAGTCCTGTCTCACGTTAATGTGATTTAACCTCGAGGCAGTATCTTTCGCCCCGAATGTATTTCTGGGGACATTTCAAATGATGGACGTTCGCGAGATTCGTCAATACCTGCCGCACCGCTACCCTTTCCTGCTGGTCGACCGGGTCGTAGAGCTGGAAGAGGGCAAATACATCAAGGGATACAAGAATATTTCCATCAATGAGGAAGTGTTCAATGGGCATTTTCCCGAGGTGCCGATTTTCCCAGGTGTGATGATTGTCGAGGCGCTGGCGCAGGTATCCGGAATCCTCGGGTTCAAGACGCTGGGCCAAAAGCCGGAAGATGGCTACCTTTACTTATTTGGTGGCATCGATAATGTGCGCTTCAAGCGTCAGGTTGTGCCTGGCGACAAGCTGACGCTGGAGTCGGAAGTAGTTTCGGAACGACGCGGTATCTGGAAGTTTGCCTGCAAGGCCACCGTAGAGGGTGAGCTGGCGGCGACTGCCAACGTGCTCTGTGCGGTAAAGCAGGTCTGATCACACCCGCTGGGGGAGCCGGCAGTCCGTGACCGATCCGGTTCCTTTATTCCCCAAGTGCGTTTAAAGTAGCCGGATTTTTCAGATTCGAGGAACGGGACGCAACATGCAGACAGAAATACACCCCACGGCAATTGTCGACGACTCGGCAGTGATTGGTACCGGGGTGCGCATTGGTCCCTACAGCATTATCGGCCCCAAGGTCGAGATCGGCGACGGCTGTGAAATCGGTTCCCACGTAGTGCTCTCCGGCCCGACCAAGCTCGGCCGTAACAACCGGATCTACCAGTTCTCCTCGGTGGGTCAGGATACCCCGGACAAGAAATATCAGGGCGAAGACACCACGCTGGTGGTGGGCGACAACAATGTCATTCGTGAGGGAGTCACCATTCACCGCGGCACGGTACAGGATCGCGGTGAGACCACCATCGGCAATGACAACCTGATCATGGCTTACGCCCATGTGGGTCACGACAGTGTGATCTGCAACAATACGATTCTGGTGAACAATGTGGCCCTGGCGGGCCATGTAGAAGTGCGGGACTGGGCCATCCTCAGTGGTTTTAGTCTCGTACACCAGTACTGCACCATCGGTGAACACGCATTTACCGGGATGGGCGCCGCTATCGGCAAGGATGTCCCGGCCTACGTGATGGTCGCGGGTAACCCCGCCGAGGCGAAAACCATCAATGCCGAGGGACTTCGCCGCCGCGGCTTCTCCCGCGAGGATATTTCCCTTATCAACAAGGCCTACAAGATCGTCTACCGCCGCGGACTGACGCTGCAGGAGGCGCTGGAAGCCCTGATCGAACTGCGTGAGCAGTCGGCTGTCGTGCAGCCCTGGATCGATTCACTCAAGTCCTCCAGTCGCGGTATCGTGCGCTGAGGCGCTCCCTCCCCCTGTTTGAACACAAGACCCGCCCATGAGCGAGAACAAAACCAGTCTGCGAATCGGTATCGTGGCCGGCGAGGCCTCCGGTGATATTCTCGGCGCCGGCCTTGTGGCGGCGCTGCAGGAGCGCTTCGATGAGGTGATCGTAGAGGGCATCGCCGGTCCGCGCATGCTTGCGCTCGGCGCCAAGTCCCTGTTCCCGATGGAGCGTCTGTCGGTGATGGGGCTGGTGGAGCCGCTCAAGCGATTGCCGGAGTTGCTCGGCATCCGCAAGCGCCTGCGTCAGCATTTTCTCGCCAATCCGCCGGATGTCTTTGTCGGTATCGACTCCCCCGATTTCAATCTCGGTCTCGAGGAAAGCCTGAAGGCCGCCGGCATTCCGACGGTGCACTACGTCAGCCCCTCTGTCTGGGCGTGGCGGAAGGGGCGGATAAAAAAGATCGCCCGCGCCGTGGACCATATGCTGACCCTGCTCCCATTCGAGGCGGATTTTTACCAGGAGCACGGGGTGCCGGTCAGTTTTGTGGGGCATCCATTGGCAGATGACCTGCCGCTGGCCCCGGACGTGGAAGGGGCCCGCGAGGAACTCGGTTTTGATGTGGAAGACCGGATTGTGGCGCTCTTGCCGGGGAGCCGTGGCGGTGAGGTGCGCTATCTCGGTCCCCTGTTTCTGCAGGCAGCGCGCTGGTGCCATCAGCGGCAGCCGGATCTCAAGTTTGTTTTACCTGCCGCTAACGACGCCCGCCTGTCGGAGATCCAGGCCCTGCTCAAAGATTTTCCGGAGCTGCCGCTGACATTGCTGGACGGGCGCTCGCACGAAGCGCTGACGGCATGTGACGCGGTGCTGATCGCTTCCGGGACCGCGACTCTGGAAACCCTGTTGCTGAAGAAGCCGATGGTGGTGTCCTACAAGATGGGTGCGATGTCCTACGCCATCTTCTCGCGGTTGCTGCAGACCCCATGGGTTTCCCTGCCCAACCTGCTGGCGCGCCGGGAGCTGGTACCAGAGATACTTCAGGACGCCGCAACACCCGAAAGTCTCGGTGCGGAGCTGCTGAAGTTTTTCCAGGATCCCCTGCTGCGCGATCAGCTGCAGCGGGAGTTTAACGATATTCACCAGCAGCTGCGTCGCAACGCCTCCGCAAGGGCGGCAGATGCAGTCTGCGCACTGATCAAACCAAAGCAATGAGCAAAGTCGAACTTCCTCCCTATGTCTGTCCCTATGAGGGCAATCTGCTCGCCGGTGTCGATGAGGTCGGTC
This sequence comes from Microbulbifer aggregans, assembly GCF_001750105.1. Lineage (NCBI taxonomy): Bacteria > Pseudomonadati > Pseudomonadota > Gammaproteobacteria > Cellvibrionales > Microbulbiferaceae > Microbulbifer > Microbulbifer aggregans. Next base: position 3,557,424 of record NZ_CP014143.1, on the reverse strand, counting down.
GCGGCCCGCTGGCCGGTGACGTGGTGGCGGCTGCCGTCATCCTCGATCCGGCGCGGCCCATCGAGGGGTTGGCGGATTCCAAGAAGCTGACCGAGAAAAAGCGCGAGCGCCTTTTTGATGAGATCCGCGAGCGGGCTCTGTCCTTCGCCATTGCCAGGGCGACAGTCGAAGAGATCGACCGGCTCAATATCCTGCAGGCCAGCCTGTTGGCCATGCGCCGCGCGGTGGAGCAGCTCTCTGTGCAGCCGGAGTTCGTGCTGGTGGACGGCAATCGCAAGCCGGACTGGTCCTATGCCTGCGATACCGTGGTGAAGGGAGATGGGCGGGTGGCCGCGATCGGTGCCGCCTCGATTCTGGCCAAGGTGACCCGGGACCGGGAAATGGTAGAGCTGGATACGCGTTATCCGGGCTATGGCCTGGCAGGTCACAAGGGCTACCCGACCAAAGCGCACATGGCGGCGCTGGAGAGGCTGGGGCCGAGTCCGATACACCGCCAGAGCTTCGCGCCCGTCAAACAGCTTTCCATGGATCTGGTCTGAGCGATCGCTCGAACTGCCTGCCGGTGCCGGCAGGCTTCCAGCTTATTGACCCATCTTGCGCACCCGGGCGCGGGTGATCATCTTGTCGGAGACTTCGACGATCTCTACCAGGTAGTCGAGGATGTAAAAGCTGATATTGCCGTCGGGGATGCTTTCCAGGTGCTCCATGGCCAGCCCGTTGAAGGTCTTGGGGCCGTCCGTGGGCAGCTCCCAGTGCAGGGTGCGGTTGATGTCGCGGATTGAGGTGCCACCCTCGATCAGGTACCAGCCATCGCCGAGCGCGGTAATCTCCTCGTCCTCGCTGGGTACCGGACTCGCGGTGAAATCGCCGACAATCTCCTCCAGCAGGTCTTCCAGGGTGACAATCCCCATGACCTCGCCATACTCATCCACCACCAGACCCATGCGGCGCTTCTGCTTCTGGAAGTTCATCAGCAGCGTGGGCAGGGGGGTCGCCTCGGGTACGAAGTAGGGTTCGTCGGTGTAGCTCTTGAGGAGGTCTGTACTGAATTCCTGCGGGCCGCCCCTCAGGATCTGCGCAGCCCGTCGGAGATGCAGGACACCCACCACCCGGTTGATATCTCCCTGAAAGACCGGCAGGCGTGTATAACTGCTCTCCGCCAGCTGCTGCAGGATCTCGTCGCCGGTGTCTTCCAGGTCGACACCGACCACCTCATTGCGGGGGATCATGATGTCCTCCACCGTGGCCTGGTCCAGGTCGAGCACGTTCAGCAACATGCCTTTGTGCTTGCTGGGAAGCAGCGCTCCGGACTCGAATACCACCGTGCGCAGCTCTTCCGGTGCCAGGTGCTCGGCGTCGGAGCCGGCGGTCGCCTCGACGCCCACCAATCGGGCGAGGCCGTTGGAAATACTGCCGACCAACCAGACCACCGGGGCCAGCAACCACAGCAGGGGCTTGAGAACGACCGAGGCGGGAAACGCGATTTTCTCCGGGTGCAGGGCGGCGATGGTTTTCGGGGTGACTTCGGCAAAAATCAAAATCACCAGGGTCAGGATGATACCGGCGTAGGCGAGGCCGGCGTCGCCATACAGCCGGGTGGCAATGGCGCCGGCGATCATGGAGGCGAGGACGTTAACCAGGTTGTTGCCGATCAGGATCACCCCAATCAGCTTGTCCGGCCGCGAGAGTAGTTCCATCGCCCGCTTGGCGCCGCGGTGCCCGCTCTTGGCCTGATGGCGCAGGCGGTAGCGATTCAGCGTCATCATGCTGGTTTCGGAGCTGGAGAAAAAAGCGGAAATGGCAATTAGCAGGGCCAGCAGGCCGAACACCAGGCCGGGCGGTATGTCGTTCAAGGTGGAACTCTATCTATGGACGAACGGGGATAGTGAAACAGAATTCCGGCAGTCGCAAGTGCAGCCGGCCGCCCCAGTCTGTCAGTTGCGCTGCAGGATCACCTCGAGCACCAGTTTGCTGCCGAAATAGGCCAGCAGCAGCGCGGCAAACGCGGCCAGTGTCCAGCGTACCGCCGTGTTACCGCGCCAGCCCCATTTCCAGTGGCCCCACAGCAGAATGCTGTACAGCAGCCAGGCGAGGATCGACAGGGTTGTCTTGTGCACCAGATGCTGGGCGAAGAGATCATCCAGAAACAGGAAGCCGGTGATTAGCGATGCGGTGAGCAGCAGCTGGCCGAAGGCGATCAGGCCGAACAACAGCGATTCCATGGTCTGCAGCGGTGGCAGGAAACGGCTGATGGCGCCCGGGCGGTGATTGTGCAGCTGCTGGTTCTGGTAGTAGAGGTAGATGGCCTGCAGAGTGGCTAGAGTCAGCAGCGCGTAGGCAGAAATGGAGAGCAGGGCATGCACGGCCACGCCAGCGGAGAGCTGTTCGCGGGGAACGCTTCCGCCCCAGCCATTGACTGCGGCCAGCTCAGCCAGGGCAGCCAGGGGCCCGACAATCAGGATTAGCAGGTGCAAGGGGCGCTTGATCGCCAGGATCAGAATCAGCAGGTTCACCGTCCAGGCGACCAGCGACAGCATGGCGGTAAAATCGAAGCGGTAGCCGGCGGGGGAGATCAGGGTGTTGACCAGCGAGGCACCATGGGTCAGTAGCGCACCAGTGAGCAGCCCCAAGAGCAGGCGGTTGTCGGGTTGGCGCTTTTGCGAGACTGCCAGCGCGGCCACGACTGTGGTCGCCAGGTAGAGGAAGATTGCCGTCCAGTGGGCCAGAGCCGCCATCGATAAGTCCGTGTCTCGTTTGCGATAGGGCGGCAGTGTGTCACAGGCCGCGGTGGCAGGAAAGCCCGCCCCGCGGGAGTTTCTGCCGCACCCCCTCCTGAGCTATACTGCCGCGCCTCAGAGACCGCACCGACGGCGCGCAGTAAAGCCGTCACCAGAAATACCGAGACGTATCTATGTTCGACAATCTCAGTGACCGCCTCTCGTCGGCGCTCAAGAAAGTCACCGGCAAGGCCCGCCTCACGGATGACAACATCCGCGATACCCTGCGGGAAGTGCGCAAGGCACTGCTGGAGGCGGACGTGGCGCTGCCTGTGGTCAAGGCCTTCGTTCAGCAGGTGCGCACCGCTGCGGTAGGTCAGAAAGTCAGCAAGGCGCTGAACCCGGGCCAGCAGTTCGTCAAGATCGTCCAGGACGAGCTGGTCAAAGTGATGGGTGAAGCGGCGACGCCGTTGAACCTGGCTGTGCAGCCGCCGGCCGTGATCCTCATGGCTGGCCTCCAGGGTGCAGGTAAAACCACCAGTGTGGCAAAGCTGGCCAAGTACCTGCAGACCCGCGAGAAAAAGAAGGTGATGGTGGTGAGTGCGGACGTCTATCGTCCCGCGGCCATCAAGCAGCTGGAGACGCTCGCAGGGGAGGTGGATGCACTGTTCCATCCCTCGACACCGGAGCAGAAGCCGCTGGATATCGCCAAGAGCGCGATGGATGCTGCGCGGAAGCAGTTTGCCGACGTCCTGATCGTGGATACCGCCGGCCGCCTGCATATCGACGAGCAGCTGATGGATGAGATCCGTGAATTGCACGGTACCCTCGATCCCGCTGAAACCCTGTTCGTAATCGACGCCATGATTGGTCAGGACGCGGTGAATACCGCCAAGGCTTTCGATGAGGCCCTGCCGCTCACCGGTGTCATCCTCACCAAGGCGGACGGTGATGCCCGCGGCGGTGCTGCGTTGTCTGTGCGGCATGTGACCGGCAAGCCGATCAAGTTTATCGGTGTCGGCGAGAAGACCGATGCCCTGGAAACCTTCCACCCTGACCGGATCGCCTCGCGCATCCTCGGTATGGGTGACCTGCTCTCCCTGATCGAGGAGGCCGAGCAGAAGATCGACAAGACCAAGGCTGAAAAGCTGGTCAAAAAGGTGCAGAAGGGCAAGGGCTTTGATCTCGAGGATCTGCGCGACCAGCTGCAACAGATGCAAAATATGGGCGGCTTTGGCTCCCTGCTGGAGAAGATGCCCGGCATGGGCAACATGGCCCAGATGGCTCAACAGGCCGATATGGGTAAGGAGTTCAAGCGTATGGATGCCATTATCAGCTCCATGACGCCTGCCGAGCGCCGTAACCCGGATATCCTGACCGGCTCCCGCAAACGCCGTATTACGGCGGGTTCTGGCACCCAGATCCAGGACCTGAACCGCCTGCTCAAACAGCACAAGCAGATGGGCAAGATGATGAAGAAGCTCAAAGGCGGCGGCATGAGCAAGCTGATGCGCGGTATGGGCGGAATGCCCGGCATGGGCGGCGGTGACATGGGTGGTCTCGGCGGTATGCCCGGCGGTTTACCCCCGGGTTTCCGCAAGAAATAAGGGCGGGAAAAACCGTTCAATTACACGCTATACAAAATTCAGGCGGTACATTAGAATACGCCGCCTTTCAGCCGGGTGAGCTACCGGCAAAGTTGTTGTAGGTGGTCGCCGATCGCGACTGCCCAGTATTGAAACTACAGGAAAGCTACATGGTAACCATTCGTTTGGCTCGTGGCGGTGCTAAGAAGCGCCCGTTCTATCACCTGACAGTCACTGACAGCCGCAAATCCCGCGACGGTCGTTTTATCGAGCGCGTTGGCTTCTTCAACCCGGTTGCCCGTGGTCAGGAAGAGCGTCTGCGCATCGACCGTGAGCGCGTTGATTACTGGGTAAGCCAGGGCGCGCAGGTTTCTGATCGCGTCAGCAAGCTGCTGAAAGAAGCCGCTTAATTTATTGTCCCTGCGAGCGAGTACGCCTGTGGCTGATAACAGTCCCGAAACCGGAGAACTGGTCACAGTTGGGCGTATTACCGCTGTGTATGGGGTCCGGGGTTGGGTCAAGGTCCACTCCTTTACCGACCCGATGGACAATATCCTGCAGTTCCAGAAATGGTGGCTGCGGGGCGAAAGTGGCTGGGAGCCCCTGGCTATCGATGGCGGTAAACGCCATGGCAAGGGGTTGATCGTGCACATCAAGGATGTGGATGATCGCGATCTGGCTGCCCGCTTCTGTCAGCGGGATGTCGCCGTCTCCCGAGCGGAGATGCCTTCCTTGCAGGAGGGCGAATACTACTGGCACCAGCTGGAAGGCCTGCAGGTGATCAGTCGTTTTGGTGGCTCCGAGCACGACTTTGGCAAAGTGGCACGGTTGATGGAAACCGGCGCCAACGATGTTCTGGTGGTGCGCGGTGGCAGTGACCGGCGCGAGCGCTTGATCCCCTATATTCCCGGGGAGTTCGTCACTGATATCGACCTGGAAGCCGGTGTGATCACCGTCGACTGGGATCCGGACTTCTGAGCTGATGGGCGCCAAGCGAATTGCGCTTGTGACCATCTTTCCGGAGATGTTCGCGGCACTGACTGACTACGGCATCAGTGGCCGCGCTGTCAAAGACGGCTTGCTGGAAGTGCGCTGCTGGAATCCCAGGGATTTCACCAGTGACCGCCATCGCACTGTGGACGATCGCCCCTATGGAGGCGGTCCGGGCATGGTGATGCTGGCGGAGCCTCTATACCAGGCTCTCAGCGAAGCGCGAGCCTGGGCGGAAGAGGGCGGTGAACCCGCGCGGTCCATCTACCTGTCCCCGCAGGGGCGACAGCTGGATCAGCCGGGAGTCGAGGAGCTCTCCGATGCCGGCAACCTGGTGTTGTTGGCTGGTCGTTATGAGGGTGTCGATGAGCGCTTGATCGAGATGCTCATCGACGAAGAGTGGTCCATCGGCGACTATGTTTTAAGTGGTGGCGAACTTGCTGCCATGGTGATGGTGGATGCCATTACGCGACTGATCCCCGGGGCTCTGGGGCACGATCAGTCCGCTGTGGAGGACTCCTTCGCCCAGGGATTGCTGGACTGCCCGCACTACACCCGGCCCGAGGAGTATCGTGGCAGGGTGGTGCCGGAAGTACTTTTGTCCGGTAATCACGAGAGAATTCGTCGCTGGCGTCTCAAGCAGTCGCTGGCGCGCACGCTGGACCGGCGGCCCGATCTTTTAAGCGGGTTGGCGCTCAGCGAGGAGCAGGCACAATTGCTGGAGGAAATCCGGCAGGCGCGCAGCTCCGAAGAAAGTTGATGCCGAATTCGCCGGGAGGCGTGAGTAGTTCGGTGAACTAGCTGTGAAGCTACACAAACTCTTATTTGGGAGTATTCCAAATGACCAACAAAATCATTCAGCAGCTGGAACAGGAACAGCTGAAAAGCGAAGTTCCTGCCTTTGCCCCGGGCGACACCGTTATCGTTCAGGTAAAGGTAAAGGAAGGTAACCGCGAGCGTCTGCAGGCGTTCGAAGGTGTGGTGATCGGCAAGCGTAACCGCGGCCTGAACTCCTCCTTCACCGTGCGCAAAATCTCCCACGGCGTGGGCGTAGAGCGTACCTTCCAGACTCACAGCCCGCTGGTTGACAGCATCTCTGTCAAGCGTCGCGGTGACGTGCGTCAGGCCAAGCTGTACTACCTGCGCAACCTGACTGGTAAAGCGGCGCGTATTAAAGAGAAGCTTAACTAAGCTTCTCCCGCGCGATGCAAAAAAACCGGAGCTCAAGAGCTCCGGTTTTTTTTTGCCGGTGAAAAGTGCTTGTCGATTTGCACACCGGAGGATGTGGTTAAATAGGCCGATGCAGGACTTACAGCAACAGGAAGCTTACATCGCGCGCTGGCTGGATATGCTCTGGGCCGAGCGCGGCGCCAGTGAGCACACGCGCGCTGCGTATGGGCGTGATCTGCGGACCTTCGCCGGATTCTGCGCAGCGGTGGGCATCGGGCTATTGGCGGTCGGGCGCGAGCATGTGCAGCGGTTTCTCGCCGATCGTCACCGGGAGGGGATCTCTGCCCGCTCCACCGCCCGCGCCCTGGCGGCGCTCAGAGGGTTTTACCAGTACTGCCTCCGGCAGGGGTTGATTCAGGAGGATCCTGTCGCCCTGGTAGAAAACCCCAGACTGCCAAAACCCCTGCCGAAATCCCTGTCGGAGGCCGATGTGGAGGCCCTCCTGGAGGCACCGGATGTCGAGACGGAACTGGGCATGCGGGACCGGACCATGTTGGAGCTGCTCTATGCCTGTGGTCTGCGGGTGACAGAGCTGGTGGACCTGCGGGTGTCGCAGGTCAATCTTCGCCAGGGTGTCGTCCGGGTGACGGGCAAGGGTCGCAAGGAGCGGCTGGTGCCGATGGGGGAAACGGCGCAGTCCTGGCTGCAGGGCTATCTGAGCGAAACCCGCCCATTGCTGCTCCCGCTCGGGCAGAGCGACGTCTGTTTCCCTGGCCGGGCTGGACAGTCAATGACCCGTCAGGCCTTCTGGTATCGAATCAAACACTGGGCGAAGGTTGCTGGTATTGAAAAGCCGCTCTCGCCACACACCCTGCGCCACGCCTTTGCCACCCACTTGTTGAATCACGGTGCCGACCTGCGCGTTGTGCAGTTATTGCTGGGGCACACGGATCTCTCCACAACCCAGATTTACACCCAGGTGGCCAAGGCCCGTCTCAAGTCCCTGCATCGGGAGCATCACCCCCGCGGATGATTGTGTGACTGTATGGTGCAGGGAGTTCGGCGTCAGCGGCGACAAAGGGCGCCGTTTGATGCCATACTCGCGGGAACTGTGTGCTGGCGGCAACGTCGAAGCCATGAATCGAAAGAGGAGCTATCCAGAATGAAGTATGTCAAGAAGCCGCTGGTGCTGGTCGGCACGGTGCTGGCCCTGCTCGGCGGTGCCGCCCATGCGGAGGTCGATGCGGAGACCGCCAAGGCGATCAAGGCGCGCCTCAAGGAAGGCAATCCCAAGGCCACCTACGGCGAAGTCCTAGAGAGCCCGATGAAGGGGGTCTATGAGGTGGAAGTGGACGGTGGCAACACGCTGTTCGTGTCAGAGGACGGCAAGCACTTCATTTTTGGTGATCTCTATCAGGTAGAGGCGGGCAGCCTGGTGAACGTCTCTGAGCAGCGCCGTGCCGGACAGCGGGCCAAGGTAATGGCCACGCAGAACCTGGATGACATGATCGTCTTCTCCCCGAAAGGGAAAAAGAAGGCACATATTTATGTGTTTACCGATGTGGACTGTGGTTATTGCCGCAAGCTGCACAATGACGTGCCGGAGCTCAACAAGCGCGGTATCGAGGTGCGTTATCTGGCATTCCCGCGTGCGGGGCTGAACTCGGTCGGGTACCGCAAGGTCGCCACCGCCTGGTGTGCCGATGATCCGAACAAGACCCTGACCGCACTGAAGAACCGCGAGAATGTGCCGCTGAAAGTCTGCAAGGACAACCCGGTGGCCGCCCAATACCAATTGGGTAATGACGCGATTGATGTCCGCGGTACCCCGACTATTGTGATGGAGGACGGTACCGTTGTCCCCGGCTACCTGCCGCCGGATACCCTGGTAAAAGCCCTCGGTATCTGATGTCTTTCCCGGGCGGTGATACCGTCCGGGCATTCCCCTTTCCTGGTCGCCGGCTGCCTCTCTTGTCGCATTGAAGACATGAGCCGCGAGCCGCCGGTGTGCCCCTGTCCTAACTGCGCAATTTTATTGACATTTTGCCCTTCCAGTCAGTAAGGTTGACTTCCTTTTTCTGTTTTTAAAATCATTTATTGCGCTGTTACCTGGCTGCAATCCCGGCTGTGGCCCCGCTACTTATCAATAGCGGCAGATCCGGCGGGAGAGGGAAGCCGTTTGCGCGGGGGGAAGTTGTGAGCGCAACCGTCGAAGAAACCATTCAATACGCATCACAGGAAAGTCCGGATAGCCCGAGGCGCACCGTACGTGTTGGCATCTGTGGCCTGGGCACCGTGGGAAGCGGCACGGTCAATGTGATGAGCCGTAATGCTGCGGAAATTACCGCGCGCTGCGGCCGCCCGGTGGAGATCGTGCAGGTCGGTGCCCGGCGGGATAACCCCGCCTGCGATACCAGCCAGATGCAGGTTTCCCGGGAGATTTTCGACGTAGCCACCAATCCCGAGGTGGATATTCTGGTGGAGCTCATCGGCGGCACTACTGTTGCTCGCGAACTGATCCTCACTGCCATCGAAAATGGCAAGCATATCGTCACCGCCAACAAAGCCCTTATTGCCGAGCACGGCAATGAGTTGTTCGAGGCTGCAGCGAGCAAAGGTGTGACCATCGCCTACGAGGGCGCTGTGGCCGGTGGCATTCCTATCATCAAGTCTCTTCGCGAGGGGCTTGTCGGCAACCGTATTCAGTGGCTCGCCGGGATCATCAACGGCACCGGCAACTACATCCTCACAGAGATGCGGGAGAAAGGGCGCACCTTCGAGGAGGCCCTGGCACAGGCACAGGCACTGGGATATGCCGAAGCCGACCCCACCTTCGATGTTGAAGGTATTGATGCGGCTCACAAGCTTGTGATCATGGCATCACTGGCTTTCCGCATGCCGCTGGCGTTCGACAAGGTCTATACCGAGGGCATCAGCGGGATCTCCATCGAGGATATTCGCTACGCGGACGAACTGGGCTACCGCATCAAGCACCTGGGCATTGCTCGCGGCACAGAGCAGGGCGTCGAGTTGCGGGTGCATCCGACCCTGATTCCCCAGCGCCGCCTGATTGCCAGCGTCAACGGCGTAATGAATGCCGTGATGGTCAGCGGTGATGCCGTGGGGCCGACACTCTATTACGGCGCGGGCGCAGGGGCCGAGGCGACAGCATCGGCGGTGATCGCCGACATTGTCGATGTGGCCCGTACCCTCGAGGCCACTCCCGACCAGCGGGTACCCCTCGCAGGCGTGGCCGCCGGTGGGCAGGGGCAGAACTGCGTACTGCCGATGGACGAAGTGGTGACCAGTTATTACTTGCGGATCTCCGCACATGACAAACCCGGCGTTATGTCGCAGGTGGCGAAGATCTGCAGTGACCAGGGCATCAGTATCGAAGCGCTGATCCAGCACGAGCCCGCCGAGGGCGAGGCGCTGGTGCCGGTCGTCATTCTCACCAGTCGTGCCAAAGAGGCGCGGCTGCGGGAGGCTGTCAGCCAGATCGAGGCCCTGGATACTGTCGAGGGTGAAGTCGTGCGTATTCGAGTCGAGCCGCTGGGCTGAGGCACGTTGACCCGATGATGGGGATGCCCTGCTGATGCGGGCTTCCCTTATCCCCTCACAAGCCCCGTTTCCTGTTCCAACCAGCTAGCAGAACCACCGTGAAATTTATCAGTACCCGCGGCCGTGCGCCGTCGCTCTCTTTTTCCGATACCGTCCTCGCCGGACTCGCCAGCGACGGCGGCCTTTATGTGCCGGAATCCCTGCCGAGTTTTTCCGTCGAAGAGATCCGCGCGATGTCCGGTCTGGACTACCGCGAGTTGGCATTCCGCATCATCCAGCCGTTCGTGGGCGGCGAGCTTATGGACGAGGAGCTGCGCGGAATCATTGAGCGCGCTTACCGAAATTTCCGCCACGGCGCGGTGGCACCGCTGGTGCAGACCGGCAGCGGCGAATGGATTCTGGAGCTCTTCCAGGGGCCGACGCTGGCATTCAAGGACTTCGCCCTGCAGTTCCTCGGCCAGCTGTTTGATCACCTGCTGAAGAAGCGCGGTGAGCGGGTAGTGGTCATGGGGGCGACGTCGGGGGATACGGGCTCCGCGGCCATCGAAGGCTGCCGTCACTGTGAAAATATCGATATCTTTATCCTGCATCCCCACAACCGGGTATCTGAGGTGCAGCGGCGCCAGATGACCACGGTGCTGTCGGACAATGTTTTCAATATCGCCCTCGAAGGCAACTTCGACGATTGCCAGAATATGGTCAAAGCCAGTTTTGCCGATCAGTCTTTCCTGCCGGACGGGCGCCGGCTGGTAGCGGTGAACTCCATCAACTGGGCCCGGATCATGGCCCAGATCGTTTATTATTTTTACTCAGCAGTGAGCCTGGGTGCGCCGGACCGTACGGTGAATTTCTCGGTGCCGACCGGCAACTTCGGCGATATCTTTGCCGGTTACCTGGCCCGCAAGATGGGCTTGCCGATCGATCAGCTGGTGATTGCCACCAATGCCAATGACATCCTGCATCGCTGCATCAGTGGCAACGACCACACGCCAAAAGAGCTGGTGCACAGTCTGTCGCCGAGCATGGATATCATGGTGTCGAGCAATTTCGAACGGCTGCTCTTTGACCTCTACGACCGCGACGGCGCGGCGGTAGCCGATCTGCTTGCTGACCGCTCTGCACCCATGCACCTGAGCGAGGATGCGTTGAAGAGAGCACGGGAGGTCTTCTCCTCCTGGACTGTGGACGATCAGCGCACAGTCTCAGTTATTCGGGAAGTCTACGAATCTTGCGGTTACATCCTCGACCCCCACACCGCCATCGGCGTGGAGGCGGCACGACAGGTGCGCCGCTCACAAGAGCAGCCGATGGTTTGCTTATCTACCGCGCACCCGGCAAAATTCCCGGATGCGGTAGCCCGTGCGCTGCCAACCAAACAGATCCCCCTGCCTGCGCATATGCAGGACCTGTTCCAGCGTGAGGAGCGCATGAAAGTGCTGCCCAACGAGCTGGCCAAGGTTCATGACTTTATGGCGACGGCACTGGGGGCAGGCTGAGCCGGTCACTCAATTCGCTGAGTGAGCGGCCAGCGGGCCCCTCGGTACAACCGATAAGCTGAGCGAGATGAACACAAAAATTCAGCGACGGCCAGTGGACTTGTCCACTGGCCGTTTTGCTTCTGACACTCCCGAAATTCTGCAGCGCGTGCTGCTGGGGCGCGGTGTTACCAGTGAAGAGGAGCTGGATCACCGGCTCAACCGGCTGCACGCTCCTGAGGCAATGCGCGGCCTCTCCGATGCTGTGCGTATCCTCGAACAGTCCGTGCGTGCCGGAGAAAAAATCCTCATTGTGGGTGACTTCGACGCTGACGGGGCTACCAGCAGCACATTGGCCGTGTTGGCCCTGGGCGCCATGGGCGCCGCTGGTGTGGATTTCCTGGTGCCGAATCGCTTCGATTACGGCTACGGCCTCACCCCGGAAATCGTCGAGGTGGCGAAGGACTACGGACCGGATCTGCTGATCACCGTGGACAATGGAATCTCCAGTATCGACGGTGTGGCCGCGGCCCGCGCTGCCGGTATGAAAGTCGTGGTTACCGACCATCACCTGCCCGGCAGCGAACTCCCGGATGCCGATGCCATCGTCAATCCCAATCAGCCGGACTGTGAGTTCCCGAGCAAGAATCTGGCCGGAGTGGGGGTGATTTTCTATCTGCTCAGCCGTTTGAAGAGCGCACTGGAGCAGGGCGGCTGGTTTGCGGAATCCGGCATCGCACCGCCGAATATGGCGGAGTACCTGGATCTGGTGGCGCTCGGCACCGTGGCGGATCTGGTCCCGCTGGATCGCAACAACCGCATCCTGGTGCATCAGGGCATTGCCCGTATCCGCGCCGGCCGCTGTCGACCGGGTATCGAGGCGCTGCTCGAGGTGGCGGGGCGGGATCAGCGGCGACTGTCCACCACCGATATTGGTTTTATCCTCGGTCCGCGTATCAACGCCGCCGGTCGCCTGGACGATATCGGCACCGGCATCCGCTGTCTGATGACCCGGGACCCCAGCGAGGCGAGGGAACTGGCCGCGGAGTTGGATGCGCTGAACCGGGACCGCAAGGCCATCGAGCAGGGTATGCAGCGGGAGGCCATGGCGGCGCTGGAGAAACTGCAGCTGGAGGGTGAGGTTCCCTGGAGCCTGTGTCTCTATGACGAGCAGTGGCACCAGGGGGTGGTGGGTATTCTCGCCAGCCGCATCAAGGAAAAATTCCACCGCCCGGTCATTGCATTTGCCGAGGGGGACAACGGCCTGATCAAGGGCTCGGCCCGCTCGATCCCGGGCCTGCATATCCGCGACGCCCTGAGTGATGTCGCGGCCACCCGCCCTGACCTGATCACCAAGTTTGGCGGCCACGCCATGGCGGCCGGCCTCAGTTTGCCACGGGACAATCTGCCGGCGTTTACGGAGGCCTTCGAAGCGGCAGTGCGTGCGCGTCTCACCGAGGCGCAGTTGCAGGCGGTGATCGATTCGGACGGCGCGTTACAGCCTGCGGATTTCACCCTGCAGACGGCAGCAGCGCTGCGTGCACTGGCGCCCTGGGGGCAGGCTTTCCCGGAGCCTACTTTCGATGGCGAGTTTCTGCTGTTGCAGCAGCGCATCGTCGGTGAGCGGCACCTGAAAATGGTGGTGGCGCCGGAGTCCAGTCCGCAGCAGGCCCTGGATGCCATCGCCTTCAATGTGGATACGGACCAGTGGCCTCAGCCCACAGAGCGCGTGCGCCTGGCTTACAAGCTGGATATCAACGAGTTTCGTGGCAGGGAATCGCTGCAGTTGCTGGTGAATTACCTGGAGCCTGCTTGAGGGGCTTACCCCGCGGAGGGTGAGTGGTTGCTCGCTCTCTCGCGGATACAGGCACGAAGCTTGCCGAATCCCCCTGCGCAAACTGGAGGCAGTTATTTGCTGCCCCGGCGAGACCCTTCTTTTGTTGTAACGTTAAAAATCTGGAACTGATCATGAAAACAGAACAGGCAAGAGCGGAGCTGCTGCTGTTGCTGGCTGCGTTTTTCTGGGGCCTGGCATTTGTGCCCCAGAAGATTGCCATGGACCACCTGCCACCGCTGGCATTCAATGCCTGGCGATTTATCCTGGGCGGATTGATCCTGATACCGATCGTCTACTGGCTGTCTTCACGCCGCGAAGTGGCTACCCCGCAACCCGGTGTGCCGATCCGCAGTCGCTGGCGGGACTGCTTCGGCGGTGGCGCCATCCTCGGGTTCTGGCTCTTCCTGGGGGCCGCGTTACAGCAGGGGGGGCTGGTCTACACCAGCGCCGGGCGGGCTGGATTTATTTCCGGAATGGAAATGTTGCTGGTTTCGGTAATCGGTCTCTCCCTCGGCAAGCCGACCAATCGCTGGACTTGGGGCGGTATCGCCATCGCCTTACTGGGGCTCTACTGGCTCAGTGATTTCACCGAAGAAGCACAGCTTATCGGCGACTTGCTCGTGTTTGCCGGTGCTTTCGCTTTCGCCATCCAGGTGTTGACGGCCGACCGGCTGGTGCGCGGATTCCACGCGCTGCGCCTGGCGGTGGTGCAGTTTCTCTGCTGCGGTATCCTGTCGGCAATTGCCTCGCTGATTGTTGAGGACGCCTCCTTGCAGGGTGCAGTGGATGCCGCCTGGCCGATTGCCTACATGATGATCTTCTCCACCGCGGTTGCTTTTACTTTCCAGCTGTTGGGCCTGCGTCACGCGGCGACTTCACATGCGACGGTAATCATGAGCCTGGAGGCGGTATTCGCACTGGTTGCGGGCTGGCTGATCCTCAATGAGGTGCTCGCATTGAAGGAGCTGATCGGCTGCAGCCTGATGCTGGCGGGGATGCTGCTCAGTCGCTACGGTGCCCATGCGGGGAGTCACCACTGATGCTGGAGGTAATCGACCTGTCCGTTTTGGCGCTGTTCGTGCCGACCTTTTTCTTTGTCTCGATCACCCCGGGCATGTGTATGACCCTGGCCCTGACGTTGGGCATGACTGTTGGGGTCCGTCGTACTGCCTGGATGATGCTTGGGGAGCTCGCCGGTGTGGCCCTGGTGGCCGTATCCGCGGTGCTGGGTATCGCCGCCTTGATGCTCCGTTATCCCGAAGCCTTTCAGTTGTTCAAGTATGCCGGTGGTGCCTATCTTGCGTGGCTGGGTGTGCAGATGTGGCGCGCCCGTGGGCGCATGGTGATGGTGGCACCAGATGAGCGGGCAAAAGGGCCACCGCCTGCGCGCTCCGCGCTGGCGCTGCAGGGTTTCCTCACTGCGGTGGCCAATCCCAAAGGCTGGGCGTTTTTTATTGCCCTGTTGCCGCCGTTTATCAGCGATGACCGCCCCCTGGCGCCCCAGCTTGCGGTGCTGATTGCTATCATTCTGCTATTGGAAACCCTGTGCATGTTGATCTACGCCACTGGCGGTCGCACCCTGAGTCGCCTGTTGGAGCGGGGTGAAAACGTCCGCCTGGTTAACCGCGTTGCCGGCACACTGATGCTGTCGGTAGGAGCCTGGTTGGCCTTTGGCTGATCGGGCCGTCACAAGCTTCACGGAGGAAGCTCACACATGAAACGCACATCTTTGATTTTTCTGGCACTGATTCTCGCTCTGGGCGCGGTGGGGTGTGAGCAGCGCGTCGAGAAAGACGCAGAGCAAGCCTCAGGTAGCCCGGAACAAGCGAAGGCGCCAGTTGCCGAATCAACGGACGAACCAGCTGCTCAGGCATCAGGTGACCAGGAACCACTGATCTGGGTATTTCGGCACCGCCGCGCCAAGCAGTGCTACGGTGACGATATGTCACTCGAGGAGAGTGTTACCAAGCTGAAGGGTGCGGGCGTGGCCGTGCACCAGTCCCACTGCGGCTTGCGCACTGACGTGGTTTACACGTCCGGTTGCAGCGAGCCTACAGGGGACATCCTGCTGCACCTGATACGGGGCCATGCGCTGGATGCTGCCCTGTCGGAGGGGTATGGCCCGGCAGAACAGATTCAACACCAGAAGGTGGAGTGCCCGAAGGATGGCTCCGGGGCTTCCACTCCCGAGTCCCCTGAATAGTCCAGTGAATCATCACAGGGCGGCGGGCGCATTGACGGGCTTCGGGCTTCCCGAGGGATTTGATGAATTGGCTTTATGGAGGAAGCGCAAGTGACTAGGAACACTCTTTTACTGATGCTGCTGGCTGTGGTGCTGGGCGTGACGGCCTGTGGGCCGAAAGAGGTCGAGAAACCTGCCAGGGAAGAGCAGGTCGCAACGCCTGAAAAGCCTGAGGAAAAAGAGGAACAGCCTCCTGCCAGGGCGGAGGAGCTGATCTGGGTATTCGAGAGCCGGGGCAGCCTGCAGTGTGAAGGGGGAGGCACAACCCTCGCAGAGAGCAGCTCCCGGCTGTCAGCAGAGGGAGTGACAATCCATCAATCCCGCTGCGGCGTCCGCACAGACCGTATGTATCCCGCCGTCTGTGGCGGCAAGACCGGTGACATTCACCTACACCTGATCGACAAGAGATCCCTGGATGCCGCCCTGCAGCTTGGTTTCGATCCCGCCCAGCAGGCGCAATACCAGAGCAAGGATTGCCCCAGCGGCGAGAATTGAGCCAGCAGGACGTCACCTCGCTTCCCGAGCCTGGCCGGGGCGCAGACCCCGGCCGTATGCCGCCACTGGCAGTACCCCGCCGCGCTACGGTAGAATGCGCGCCGCCTTAAATTTGCCCGGAAGCCGAGAGATCATGGAAATCAACCCTCTCCTGAACCAGCTGAAAGACCTCGAAGAGCGCACAGGCGTTCTTAGGGGGTATCTTTGACTACGCCAGCAAGAAAGAGCGACTGACCGAAGTCGAGCTGGAACTGGCCGAGCCCTCCGTCTGGGACAATCCGGACCGCGCCCAGGAGCTGGGCCGTGAGCGTGCCTCTCTGGAAGCTGTCGTTACCACCATCGAGAACCTGGATTCAGGGATCGCGGATTGCCGCGAGCTGCTGGATATGGCCGTGGAGGAGAATGACGAAGACTCCGTGGACGAAGTGGCCGCAGAAATCGAGGGGCTGCAAAAGCAGCTGGGGGTACTGGAATTCCGCCGCATGTTCTCCGGCGAGAACGACCCCAACAATGCCTACCTGGAAATCCAGGCCGGCTCCGGTGGCACCGAAGCCCAGGACTGGGCTGAAATGCTGCTGCGCATGTACCTGCGCTGGGGCGAGGCGCATGGTTTCAAGACCACCCTTGAGGAGGCCTCTGCGGGCGACGTGGCGGGCATCAAGAGTGCCACTATCCACTTCGTCGGTGATCACGCGTTTGGCTGGCTGCGCACCGAGACCGGTGTCCACCGCCTGGTGCGCAAGTCGCCGTTCGATTCCGGCAACCGTCGTCACACCTCCTTCACCTCTGTCTTCGTCTCCCCGGAGATCGATGACAACATCGAGATCGAGGTGGACAAATCGCAGGTGCGCGAAGACACCTACCGTGCTTCCGGCGCCGGTGGTCAGCACGTGAACAAGACCGACTCCGCCGTGCGACTGACCCACATTCCCTCGGGAATCGTGGTGGCCTGCCAGAGCGAGCGTTCCCAGCACCAGAACCGGGATAAAGCCTGGAAGATGCTGCGAGCCAAGTTGTACGAGCAGGAGATGCTCAAACGCAACGCCGAAAAACAGGCCATGGAAGACAGCAAGGCCGATATCGGCTGGGGCAGCCAGATTCGCTCTTACGTCCTCGACGACCAGCGCATCAAGGACCTGCGTACCAGCGTACAGACCAGCAACTGCCAGGCGGTGCTGGACGGAGATCTGGACCAGTTTATCGAGGCCAGTCTCAAGGCCGGTCTCTGATCCCCGGCAGGGCGCCAGTAGCCATAGTAGCTAAAGGCGCCCGATCAATCTGATTGAATCGCTTTCACCATTTACCATTCCGTATTGGAAGTTCCCATGACCGAGATCCAGCAAGACGAAAACAAGCTGATTGCCGAACGCCGTGCAAAACTTGGCGCGATGCGCGAAAAGGGCAATGCGTTTCCAAACAGTTTCCGCCGCGAGAACCTGGCAGCCGATCTGCAGCAGGCGTTTGGCGAGAAGAGCAAGGAAGAGCTGGAGGAGCTGGGTAAATCCGCCTGCGTGGCGGGTCGGATCCTCGCGAAGCGTGGTCCGTTTATGGTGATCCAGGACGTTTCCGGGCGCATTCAGCTCTATGCGGACAAGGCGACCCAGAAAAACCTCAAGGAGCGCTTCGGCGGCTGGGATATCGGCGATATCGTGGGGGTGCAGGGCACACTGCACAAGTCCGGCAAGGGCGACCTGTACGTGAACTGTGAGGAGTACACGCTGCTGACCAAGGCGCTGCGTCCGCTTCCCGAGAAATTCCACGGTATTGCTGACCAGGAGCTGCGCTATCGCCAGCGCTATGTGGACCTGATCGCCACACCGGAGTCGCGCGACGTGTTCCGCATCCGCTCGCAGGTGATCAATTACATTCGCAGCTTCCTGAATGGCCACCACTTCATGGAGGTGGAAACACCGATGTTGCAGGTGATCCCCGGTGGCGCTACTGCGCGACCGTTCGTTACCCATCACAACGCGCTGGATATCGATATGTACCTGCGTGTGGCGCCGGAACTTTACCTGAAGCGCCTGGTGGTCGGTGGTTTCGAACGGGTTTACGAGATCAACCGCAATTTCCGCAACGAAGGGCTGTCCACCCGGCACAACCCCGAGTTCACCATGCTGGAGTTCTACCAGGCTTATGCCGACTACAACGACCTGATGGATCTGACTGAAGAGATGCTGCGCGGAATCTGCAGTGATGTGCTGGGCTCAACTACGGTGGAGTATCAGGGCAGCACTTATGATTTCGCCAAGCCGTTTGCGCGGTTGTCCGTGTTTGACTCCATCCTGCGTTACAACCCGGGTCTGTCTCATTCCGATATCGACAATATCGACAGCGCCCGCAAAGTGGCCGGAGACCTGGGTATTCCGCTGAAAGACAGCTGGGGCCTGGGCAAGGTACAGATCGAGATCTTCGAGAAGACCGTGGAACACCGCCTGGACCAGCCGACCTTTATCACCGAGTATCCGACCGAGGTTTCTCCGCTGGCCCGTCGCAATGACGACAACCCGTTCGTCACCGATCGCTTCGAGTTCTTCGTCGGCGGCCGCGAAATCGCCAACGGCTTCTCCGAGCTGAATGACGCCGAAGACCAGGCCGAGCGCTTCAAGGCCCAGGTGGCCGAGAAAGATGCCGGTGACGACGAGGCCATGCACTACGACGCGGACTATATCCGTGCGCTGGAGTATGGCCTGCCGCCGACAGCGGGTGAGGGAATCGGTATCGACCGCCTGGTGATGCTGCTGACCAACTCACCCTCAATCCGCGACGTGCTGTTGTTCCCGCATATGCGACCCGAGGTCACAGGCGAGTAACCTGGGCCTTGTGCCGGGGTAGCGTGGGCGCAGAAAAATGCTCCTGCCTACTCCGGGATCAGTGCTTGAAGCGATGCGGCAACCACCTACTGCGCTACCGAAATCGTGCAGCGCGGGCAGTGGTCGGTTAAGGCGCTTCCCCGTCTGAATCCTGCCTGGGCGGATACGCGCTGAATATGCTCTCTACGCCCAGTGGCCCAGCTGTCACATAGAGCGTTTCCTCGAGGTTGCTCTGCTGGCGCCTGACTACTACAGGCACGCTGCTGCCTGGCACTGCCTCGGCCAGTAGCGATCGCATGGTGCGCGGGTCCGTGACGGTAACGCCGTTATAGGATAAGACCGTATCTCCCGGGCTTATTCCGGCTTTCGCTGCGTTCGAGCCCTCGAGAACCGCAGTGATCAAGGTCCTCTCCCTCGGTGCTATCGCCTCTCGATACCGCTCGTATTCCCACGGGCTCAACTCGCTCTCGAGCATGTCAGCGATGTTGTCGTAGCGCTCCAGTTCCCGTGCGATCGCGGCTGCCTCGGCGGAAGATTGATCGTCCAGATGATCATACTGATGGCGGAGTTGCTGCTGCTCGTAGCGAAGTTGCCACTCGCGCCCCAGGATATAGTTGGTCCTCTCCTGACTGATACCGGCATCCATCAAGCGTTCCTTCCGAGTCACACCAAGGCGGCGTTTCCTGGGGCTGGTCGCCGCTGGCGGTTGCCCGGTGGTACTGGCTCCAGCTGAAACGGTCCCCTGGAGCATCCCGGGACGCTTGGTTTCGACCTGTTGACCATGCACTTCCTCTAAAAGCGTCAACAGGTTTTCCTGGATTGCCCTGGTTTCGGCCAGTGTGCTCTCGAGTTGCGCTATACGCTTTTCCAGCGCATCGCTTGTTGCCGCTCCTATAGGTCGGCTATTGCCTACCGATTGTGTTGATACTATTGGCATACTGACGAGGAAGCCGGTAATCGCAGCGATCACCAGTAGAACGGGTATCGGGATCGCGCGTTGCAGGTGCGAACGCATGGCAGCTCCATGATTTTATTGTTTGTCCAGTTAACAGCAGTTTCCTATTGAATTGCTGGAAGACCGATTGGCGCTGTTAATGCTCGGATTGCCGGAAGTCATTGAGGTTCTGCTTTAGAGTGGGGAAAGGCGCCAATAATGCAATTTCCTGGGCTATCAGGTTCAGCTGGATTTCTAAGCCTCCGTTACGCCAAGGTGTTTCGCGCCACATGTCATGCCATGGCGGAAAGCTCCACGTTGCCGGCTTGGTACATCGGCATGAAAGTACGGCTGAGCAGCAAGCACCCGGGATCACAAACTGGTTGCTGGAGCTGGAGCTGGAGCTGGAGCTGGAGCTGGAGTGACGGGTATCGGCATGCTCACGGCCGTCGCCCTGACGGGGATACGCTCAATTGTCTACCCCTGTATGCCCAGCGGCCCACTGGGCACGTAAATGGTCTCGCGGTTGTTGCTACCCGCACGCTGAATTTCCACAGCGACGGTCTTGCCGGGCGGTACGCGATAGACCTGCTGGCGCAGATCCCCCATATGGAAAATGCGTTGCCCGTTGTAGGAAACGATTCTGTCCCCGGCCTGCAGTCCCGCGTTGTGTGCCGGTGTATTGGGCACGATGCGATTGATATTGACCTCCTGTCCACCGCCATTGGCCTGCAGGTAGAGTTCAAATTCTTCGGGGCTTAAAAGGTGGGAGAACATCTGGCGCGGATTGCTATGGATTTCCAGCTGTTTGCGCAGGGCCAGGGCCTCTTCAGAGGACTTGTCCGCAAGGTGACGGTACTGGTAGGAGAGCTTTGTATGCTCGAACTGGAAGCGCTCGGTTTTTTCCAGCACAAACTGGGCCCGGCTCGGATTCATACCCGCATCGATCAGGCGCTGTAACTGGGAATCGCGATATTGTTTCGCCCGTCTGTTGCGGACCTGTGCCTCTTGATGACGACGGGAATCACCATGCAGGGTAGGTGCGATTGCATTCCTTTCTTCATCATGGAGAGAGCGCGATTCGCCCGCAGTAGACCGATGTAACTCTTCGACCAGTTCAAGCAGTTGCTGCTGGATGCGACTTGAATCGCGCAATTCCCGCTCGAGTATGGCAATCCGTTGCTCAAGGCTGAGTGGGTTGCTATCAGAGGATGCCGAACCCGCTGTAGTTTCCGTGGTCCCGCTGCTGAAGTGCATTGAGAGGGCGCCAACTGCGACAGTCAGGGTTGCAGCGACAGCGACAAGAGCACCCGCGCGCCGCTTGTTCATTGGGTTCTTATCCCACATGTCCTACCTCACTATTCGAGTACTACCAGATGGTCGGGTAGCTCATTCTTGGCCCCGGTCAGTGGCGCTGCCTCTTCGAGTAGATCGCCGCAGCGCTCGATACAGTGGAGAAAGGCATCTGCTGTTCTGCCGCGCTTAACTTCGCCAATAAACTGCTCGACGACCTCGCGCCATGTTTCGTCGCCAATATGCTCCGCCAGACCGCGGTCCGCCAGAATCTCCACATAGTGTTCGGCCTCAGAGACGAAGATCAAAAGGCCCAGGCGCCCCTCGGTGCTGTGGAGCTCCTGCTCCAGGAATTCCCGCCGGGCTACATTGGCGGCGCGCCAGTATTTCACCCTTTTCGGCACCAGTAGCATAGTCAGGGGGCGCCAGCGGAAAAGCAGTGCCAGCAGGATGAACAGAATCCACTGCAGTGTGAATGCTTCGTAGAACTCGATCCACCAGGGCAGGAACTGCAGCAAGGGTGCCAGTAACAGGGCCAGGAACGCGGCCCAGAGAGTTGAGATATACAGGTAGTTGTCCGACTCGCGCGCGAGCACAGTAACCAGTTCCGCGTCCGTGCGCGATTCTGCCTTCTTGATGGCGTCGGATATCCGCCGACGCATCTGGCTCGTGAGCATTACCATCCTCCCGAGGCGCCCCCACCGCCAAAGCCACCTCCGCCACCGCCGAAACCTCCACCAAAGCCACCCCCGAATCCTCCGCCGAAGCCGCCGCCCCCGTAGTAGCCACCGTAGCGGCCGCGCCGATAGCTACCGCGGCTGGGGGGAGGCCCCATCATCGAGCCACCGAAAATCTGCAGCATGATCAGCAGCAGAAAGAGCCCGACCAGCAATGCGACTCTGCGATCCATGCCCGTTTCGGTGGGCTCCGCTACATATTCGTTTTTGATCGCCGCGATGATCGACAGCGCACCTTCCATCACACCACCGTCGAAATCGCCGTTGCGAAAGCGGGGCAGTATCTTGGTGTGGATGATGTTGGAGGAAAGGGCGTCGGTCAGTGCGCCCTCCAGGCCGTAACCCACTTCGATGCGCACCTGCCGCTCATTGGGGGCGACGATCAGCAAGACGCCGTTATCCTTGCCCTCCTGACCGATGCCCCAGTGCCGCCCCAGTTGATAGCCATATTCGGCAATGGTCTGCCCCTGCAGGTCTGGTACCGTGACGATGACCAACTGGTTGCTGGTTTCTTTCTCATGAGCCTGGGCCAGCTCGGTCAGCTGATATTCCGTGCTCGGGCTGAGGAGGTTGGCGTTGTCCACCACCCGGCCGGAAAGCGTCGGAAACTGCAGTTGGGCCCAGGCGAATGCAGCGCAAAGGGCAGCAAATATCCCGAAAATAGCGATAGTCTTGCGGCATTGCATCATCGCTGCTTCTGATAGCCGTTACTGGAAGTCCACTTCCGGTGCTTCCTCCGCATTCTCTTTGGTGGCCTCGAAGGTCGGGCGGAGTGGCATGTCACTGTAGAGGATCTTGTGCCAGATCAGGCCGGGGAAGGTGCGGATTTCCGTGTTGTAGCCCTGTACGGCGGAGATATAATCGCGCCGGGCCACGCTGATGCGGTTTTCCGTGCCCTCCAACTGTGATTGCAGAGCGAGGAAGTTCTGGTTGGACTTGAGATCAGGGTAGCGCTCTACCACGACCATCAGCCTCGAGAGCGCGCCGCTCAACTGCTGCTGCGCCTGCTCAAATTGCTGCAGCTTGGCTGGATCGTTAATGATGTTCTCGTCCACCTGCATAGAGCTGACTTTGGCCCGGGCTTCGGTAACCGCCTGCAGGGTTTCCCGTTCCTGGTCTGCATAGGCTTTCACGGTCTTGACCAAGTTGGGGATGAGATCGGCACGGCGCTGGTACTGGTTTTCCACCTGGGCCCAGGCGGCCTTTACCTGTTCGTCCATGGTGGGAATATTGTTGATGCCACAACCGCTTGCCGAGACGACGAACAACGCCAGGAGTGGCCAGAAAATGAATCGCCAGTACCGACTGTCACGGTCGCTGGATCTAACTGAGAACATAGCTGCTACCCGCTTTTTCCATGTGAGCCGAACAATAATAGCCCCCGGCGGGGTGGTAGCAGCCGCGCGCAGGAAACGAGAAACCGAATGGCACTGAAAGCGACAATATTCAAAGCCCAACTGCAAATCGCCGATATGGATCGGGAGTATTACGACAGCCATCAACTGACGTTGGCGCGCCACCCTTCGGAAACCGATGAAAGAATGATGGTGCGCCTGCTGGCGTTTGCACTCAATGCCGGCGAGCGCCTGGAGTTCACCCGTGGCCTGTCCTCCGACGATGAGGCGGATCTGTGGCAGTGGAGCCTTGGCGGGGAGCTGGAAACCTGGATAGAGGTGGGCTTGCCTTCAGAGGAGCGGATACGCAAAGCCTGTGCCCGCGCAGGGCAGGTGTTGGTGTACAGTTACGGTCGTCGCACCGCTCCGGTATGGTGGCAGAAGCAGAGTGCGGCGCTGGATCGCTTCGATAACCTGAGTGTTTTCCTGCTGCCCGCCGATGCCTGTGACGCGCTCGCTGCCCTGGCAGACCGCAATATGGAATTGCAGGTGACCATCCAGGACGGCCATATCTGGATGAACTCAGACTCCCAGAGTGTGGAAGTCGTGCCTGAACAACTGAAATAAACAGCCCGAATACAAGAGAACGGAGAAGCCAATGCCTTCCTTTGACATCGTGTCTGAAGTAGACAAACACCAGCTTACCAATGCCGTAGACCAGGTGAACAGGACCGTCGGAAACCGTTTCGATTTCAAGGGCGTGGAAGCAGAGGTGGAGATGAACGAATTCACCCTGCTGATCCGCGCCGAGGCTGAAATCCAGCTGACACAGATGGTGGATATGCTCCGTGGGGCACTGATCAAGTGCGATATCGACCCCAAGGCCATGGAGATCGGTGAGATGGAACAGTCCGGCAAAGTGGTCAAGCAGACTGTCACCATGAAGAACGGGCTTGATAAAGAGCTGGCAAAGAAAATTACCAAGTTGATCAAGGACGAGAAAATGAAAGTCCAGGCCTCCATTCAGGGGGACCAGGTGCGTGTCACCGGTAAGAAGCGTGACGATCTGCAACAGGTCATTGCCCTGCTGCGGGAGAAGGACCTGGGTCAGCCGCTGCAGTTCAATAACTTCCGCGATTGAGCGATTTCATGCCCCGCTGGCTGCATTTTCTTCCCGCGGTTTTTTTGGCTGGCTGGACGCTGTCCTGCCCGGCTGAAACAGTGCGCCCGGCAAAACTGTTGGGCGCCTGGTGGTTGGAGGGAAGTGCGGGGCTGGATATCTCCGGGCTTAGCTTTTGTAATGGCCAGCTGCTAGCCATCTCAGACAAGCGCGACGACCGCGTCTATCGGGTGCGCTTGCCGGACTCGGAAGAGGTGCGGGTTGCCAGCCTGGATCTATTCCGGGAGTTTCCGGCACCGGAGGCACCTGATGGGGGCGGCCTGGTCAATCGGCTGGCGGCGCTGGTGCGCCCCGACGCGCAGATGGACTTCGAAGGCATTACCTGTGATGGCTCTACGCCCTATCTGGTCAGCGAGCGTCACGAGCGCATTGCCCGGCTGTCTGGTGAAGGTGATCGGGCGGAGGCCGAGTGGCTGCCGTTGCGCTGGCGGGAGATGGCAGTACAGCAGGGTTACCTGACCATCTTTAATGCGGGAAGCGAGGGCATCGTCCTCTCCGGAAGTCCAGCAGCGCCTGTTTTCTGGGTTGCCCTGGAACGAAAGCCCCGCGGGCTATTACGGATCACGACGGCTTTAAAGGACGGAGCCGGCGCGAAGGAGTTGCGGTTACTGCAGCTTCCCCCTGTCAGCGGGCTGAGTTTTCGCGGCAGACCAGAGGATCTAACCGGCCTCGATGTATTTGAGGGTGGGCTGTACACCCTCGAGCGCAACGCGTTCGCTGTCTGTCGCCGCTCCCTGGAAAGTCTCGAGGCCCAGTGGTGCATCGACTACGGCGATGTCGAGGAGGCGCCGCAGTTCGTCTATGCGGATACCCATTTTGGCAAAGGGGAGGGGCTTGCAGTCAACGAGCGCGGTATTTTCGTTGTGCTGGACAATAACAATGTAGCCCGCGCGGCGGATCCTTCGGACCAACGCGCACTCCTGATGCACCTCGCTCACCCCGACCGCCCGTGAGCAAACTGATTCCCCTGCTCGAGGAGGTGCGCTCCTGTCGCCTCTGCGAGGGTGAGCTCCCTCTCGGCCCGAACCCCGTGCTCCGCGCTTCACCGACGGCGCGCCTACTGATTATCGGTCAGGCACCGGGGACCAAAGTGCACGAGACAGGCATCCCCTGGAATGACCCCTCCGGTGATCGGCTGCGCCAGTGGCTGCAGATGGACCGGGAGACTTTCTACGACGAATCCCGTATCGCCATCATTCCCATGGGATTTTGCTACCCCGGCCGTGGTAAGGGCGGTGACCTGCCACCGCGAAAAGAGTGTGCGCCGACCTGGCATGCGCAGTTGCTGCAGCAGTTGCCCGACCTGAAACTTACCTTGCTTATTGGTCAGTACGCCCAGCGCTATTACCTGCCGCACTGGTATGGCAGCATTACCGAGAATGTTCGTCGTTATCGCGATGCGCTACCTGCGGGTTTTTTTCCGCTGCCGCACCCCAGCCCGCGCAATACGCTGTGGCTGAAACAGCGTCCATGGTTCGAACAGGAAGTCGTGCCGGCGCTGCAAAAAGAAGTAAAAAGAATCTTCCGGGAAGAATCATGACGGCAGATCAGAATATCAAGATCGACTCCTCGTGGCGCCGGGTGCTCGAAGGGGAGTTTTGCAAGCCCTATATGGCCGAGCTGAGGGAATTCCTGCGCGAGGAAAAGCAGGCCGGCAAGCAGATCTATCCGCCGGGGCCACAGATTTTTAACGCGTTCAATTCCACGCCCTTTGACGCTGTAAAAGTGGTGATCCTCGGACAGGATCCATACCACGGGCAGGGGCAGGCGCACGGCCTGTGCTTTTCGGTGATGCCTGGTGTGCGCATCCCGCCGTCACTGAAGAATATTTACAAGGAATTACAGTCGGACCTCGGTATTCCGCCGGCACATCACGGTTGCCTGCAGCCATGGGCGGAACAGGGGGTGTTGTTGCTGAATGCCACGCTGACCGTGGAAGACAGCAAGGCAGGCGGCCACCAGGGCCGTGGATGGGAACAGTTCACGGATGCGGCAATCCACGCACTGGCGGAGCAGCGGGAAGGACTGGTGTTTATCCTCTGGGGCAGCTATGCGCAGAAGAAGGGCGCCTTCATCGATGGCAACCGGCACCTGGTCTTAAAAGGCCCGCACCCATCGCCGCTGTCGGCCCATCGGGGCTTCTTTGGCACACGTCCCTTTTCCCAGACGAATGCCTGGCTACAGCAACACGGCCAGGCGCCTATCGAGTGGGCGCTGCCGGAGGCTTCCGCCCTGCAGCGGGTGGCGGTGGAAATCTGAGTCGAGCGAGATCGGCGATTTGACCGTGCTCACTGAGGACGGGGCGAAGCGGTCGAAAGGGTCGAAGGTGCTGAGCAGTCAGTCTGTCAGCGGGTCCGCGTCGGCATCGTAGGGCAGTTCCAGCAGCTCCACGGGACGGCCATCCTCGAGCTCTAGCGTGGAGCCGGCGGCGACGCTGCTGTTGGCGAGCACCGCCAGCAGGTCAATGCCATGCTCGCTGCGCTCGGCAATGACCACTTCACCGCAATTTTTCTGGCTCCCGGCTTCAACAATCGACAGGCCAGGGGCGGGCAAGTTGCCGGCGTCACAGCGGGCCCGGTACATGCGGCGCTTGGCCTGCCCAAGGTACTGCAGTCGCGCTACCACTTCCTGACCTGTATAACAGCCCTTCTTGAAATTCACTCCGCCCAGCAGATGCAGGTTCAGCATCTGCGGAATAAAGATGCCGCTGGTTTCAGTGTGCAACTGTGGCACGCCGTCGCTGATCAGGCGCTGTTGCCAGTGCCAGAAACCGGCCGGGGTGGCGCCGGCCGACAGTTTTTTCCAGAGGGCAGGAGCGGCTTCCATTGGCACTAATATCGCTACTTGCTCCCGATTCAGCACGTGGATCAGAGCCTCTTGCCCGTCGAACTTGAACGGGTGAGCAGCTCCGGGCTCCAGATGGGAGAGCTCCGGCAGTGCGAGCAGGTCCGCGGCTCGAGCCGCGACGTCGGTGCCCTGTAGACCGAGCCAGTGATGGCTGTCGGTCAGCTCCTTGAGATCGGTCTTGAAGAACACTACGTATTTGGCCAGGGCGGCCAATGCGATAGGGGCGAGATCCCGCGGCAGGCTCAGCAGGATATCGTTCTGCGCCTTTTTCAGGGCATTGAAGGCACTGATCATGCGGCCCTTGGGGTTACAGTGGGCACCCGGTGTCCCATGTCCGTCGGGGAGATTGACCAGGTCACAGGTCAGTTGCCCCTGCAGGAATTTCTGGCTGTCGGGGCCGTGCACGGACACGGCACCCAGTGGGCTGAGATCGACAAGGTGCAGATCCGACTGGGCATCGGGGAAGTGGGCCCTGTCGCCCTCCCATTTGGCCCCCTCGCCGGAGAGGAATTCCTGCCACACTTTTCGATCCATAGCCTGCTCGCTGTTCCTTACTGCTTGTGGAGGGGAGTATCTTGGGTTGAACCCGTCGTTTTCAAGCTCGGTAGCGGTGTTTCTGAGCCCGGCTTACGATTCCGGGGCTGCCGCTTCTTAGCCTCCCGCTGGCTATTCACGGCAGTGGGCGGCAGTTATACTGCGCGCAAATCACACATTGCATTGCAAAACGGCGCGCTGTCGCGTCGTCGCCGGCTCCGGCCGGTCGTAGATACCGGGATTTGAAGTATGGATCGTAACCGACTCTTCTGGGCCAGCCGCCGCGGCATGCTCGAGCTGGACCTGGTGTTGCTGCCTTTTCTCGAGAATGTCTATGACAGCCTTGATGAGGCCGATCAACAACGCTACGTCCAGTTGCTGGAGAGTGAGGACCAGGATCTCTTCGCCTGGTTCCTGCGTCGCGAGGATCCCTCTGATCCGGAGCTGATGCGAATCGTGCAGATTATCCGTGACAACACCGGATTGCAGGAATAACGCGGGTCCGCGTAATCCCCAGAACGCCGGGCGCAGCGCTCTGCTGCGCTGCCCCGTGTTCCCCTCCCGACTGCTCTCCCTCCTTCTTGCCCTGATCGTGCTGCAGGCACTGTTGGTGCTCTGGTTTAGTGGCTTTGCCCTGAGCCTGCTGTTACCTGCGACCTTGCTGGTCATTGCCCTTGGTATCAGGGAGTGGCGCCGGCTGCAGCGCAACCGCGGGGAGCTGTCCACGTCCGAGCGACGCTGGTTCTGGCGGGATGCCTGCGGGGAGTTGGAGGAGATTTCGGTCTGCGGTGAGCTGGTGCTATGGCCCTGGCTGATTGTGATCAACGGGCGCAATGCGAGCGGACAGCGCCGGCGCCTCGTGCTGGGCCGCGACAGTGTGGCGGCCACTGACTGGCGTCGTCTGCAGGTGGCGCTGCGCTATTCCCGTTGACTCGACTTTCTCAGATGAACTGCCGCTGGTCGGCAAAGTTCTCTGGCACCAGGATGGTGTCCATAGCCAGCTCGCGCAGGTTGGGGTAATCCAGTGAGTAGTGCAGGCCGCGACTCTCGCGCCGGTCCAGCGCCGAGCGGATGATCAGCTCGGACACCAGTGCCAGGTTGCGCAGTTCGATCAGGTCGCTGGTGATGCGGTAGTTGGCATAAAACTCGCGGATTTCACCCTGCAGCATTTTGACCCGATGTTGTGCTCGCAGCAGGCGCTTGCGGGTGCGCACGATTCCGACGTAGTCCCACATAAATCGCCGCAACTCGTCCCAGTTGTGCGAGATCACCACGTCCTCATCCGAGTCGGTGACCCGGGAGGCGTCCCAGGCCGGCGCCAGCCTCGGCGGCTGCACTTCTGAGAGGGTGGCATCAATGTGCAGTGCCGCGGCGCGCGCGTAAACCACACACTCCAGCAGCGAGTTGCTCGCCAGGCGGTTGGCGCCGTGCAGACCGGTAAAGGTGGTCTCGCCGATTGCGTAGAGCTGGTCCAGGTCCGTGCGGCCGTGTTCGTCCACCATCACACCACCGCAGGTGTAGTGGGCTGCCGGCACCACCGGAATCGGCTCCTTTGTTATATCGATGCCGTACTGCAGGCAGTTCTGGTAGACAGTGGGGAAGTGCTCGCGGACGAACTTGGCATCTTTGTGGGAAATGTCCAGGTAGAGGCAGTCTGCACCCAGCCGTTTCATCTCATGGTCGATGGCGCGGGCAACAATATCCCGCGGCGCCAGTTCACCGCGCTTGTCGAACCGGTCCATAAACCGCTGTCCGTCGGGGAGCTTTAGCTGCGCACCCTCACCGCGCAGGGCTTCGGTGACCAGCATTGCCTTTGCCTTGGGGTGGTACAGGCAGGTGGGATGGAACTGGTTGAACTCCATGTTCGCCACCCGACACCCGGCCCGCCAGGCCATGGCGATGCCATCGCCGCTGGCGCCGTCGGGGTTGCTGGTGTACAGGTAGGCCTTGCTGGCGCCGCCAGTGGCCAGCACTACCGCACGCCCCTGGAACAGCTCCACTTCGTCGGTTTGTTTGTTGTAGACGTAAGTGCCCGCACAGCGAAAGCGACCGCGCTGAGGATCGGGCTGGCGGATCAGATCCAGGGCGATATGGTGCTCGAAACAATCGATATTCTCGGCGGCGCGGACCCGTTCGATCAGGGTGCTGTGGACCGCCATGCCCGTGGCGTCAGCGCTATGGATAATGCGCCGGTGGCTGTGGCCGCCCTCTTTGGTGAGGTGGTAATCGCCGTCCTCGCGGGTGAAGCTCACCCCCTGGTCGATAAGCCACTGAATGGCGGCGGTTCCGTTCTCGACCGTGTGTCGCACTGCGTCCGGGTGGCACAGGCCTGCACCCGCGTCTAAGGTGTCAGCGATGTGGGATTCCACGGAATCCGTGTCATCCAGCACGGCGGCAATGCCCCCCTGGGCGAACCAGGTGGAGCCGTCGCGCAGGCGCTGTTTGGACAGCAGGGCGACCCGGTAGCGATCCGCCAGATGCAGTGCCAGGGTCAGCCCCGCCGCACCGCTGCCGATTACCAGAACATCGTAATTTGCCTGAGCGTTCATAATTTTCATTGTTAAAAGGGGTGGCGTAGTATAGCGCCTACTTCAAATTCGTCGATTTGGCACGGAACTTATGTCCTATCGCCAGTGTCTTGGACACAATACAAAATACGCTTGCGCCGTCCGCTCCGGAAATGCCCGGGCCATTTCCCGCGGTGCAGCTGGTAACGGGGGTAGGGGATGACATCGCAACAGGCGTCACCAAGTGATCGCCAGCTGGTGGAGCGTGTCCAGAAAGGCGACAAGCGCGCCTTTGACCTGCTGGTATTGAAATATCAGCACAAGATCGTCGCCGTGATAAGCCGCTTTATCAAGGACCATGCGGAGGTGCAGGACGTTACGCAGGAGGCCTTTATCAAGGCTTACCGCGCCCTGGCCAATTTCCGTGGCGACAGCGCCTTCTACACCTGGATGTACCGTATCGCCATCAATACCGCCAAGAACCACCTGGTATCCCGGGGTCGGCGTCCGCCGTCGTCAGACGTGGATCTGGAGGACGCGGAATTCTATTCGGGTGCCGACCTGCTGCGGGATAACGAGACGCCCGAGAACCAGCTCTTTCGCGACCAGCTGGAGGCCGCTGTGCACGATGCTATCCGGGCACTGCCCGAGGATCTCCGTGCTGCAGTGACCCTGCGTGAAATGGAGGGGCTGAGTTACGAGGAGATCGCCGAGGTCATGGACTGCCCGGTAGGTACAGTGCGCTCGCGTATTTTCCGTGCCCGTGAGGCTATCGACCGGACTGTTCAGGCGGTTCTGGCGGGCGAACCGGAGCCCCTGGGGGATCG
Organism: Microbulbifer aggregans; assembly: GCF_001750105.1. Lineage (NCBI taxonomy): Bacteria > Pseudomonadati > Pseudomonadota > Gammaproteobacteria > Cellvibrionales > Microbulbiferaceae > Microbulbifer > Microbulbifer aggregans. The sequence goes on along the minus strand of NZ_CP014143.1, from coordinate 3,526,345 downwards.
AAGCTGAGCTTTGCGCTCACGTTGCGATAATTGACGTAATTTTTTACTCAAGGCGCGAAACAAATTCATCCGCGCCCGGTCAGAAGTGTTAACCAGCGTTAAGCTTGGCCGAAAAACAGACCGAGAACGGAATGCCGTACCGCGGTCGAAAACCATATTTCACAGAGAGGATTGGCCCGTATGTCCCACGGGAATCACCAGGATCGGCTAAACGAGTCCCTGTCTGCGCTGATGGACGGAGAGGCGAGTGAACTGGAATTGCAGCGGTTGCTGAAGGCCAGTTCCGCTGGCTCTGAGGCTGGCCAGCGCTGGTCGCGCTACCAGCTGGCGGCGAGCGTCATGCGTCAGGAACCTGTAGCCAGGCCTGAAGGCGACCTGGCTACGCGGATTTCTGCCGCGGTCGCCAGTGAAGAGCCGCTGCAGCAGACATCTGGTCCTGCTACCGCTGCAAATGATTCCGGCCACCGTTGGCGCCAGATGCTCTCCCGTGGTGCCGTTGCCGCGACAGTCGCGTTTGCCGCGATCCTCGGCGTGCAGCAGGTCACGCAGCCTGACGTCACTCAGGAACTGGTCGCTGAGGCCGAGCGCCCGGTACAGCAGCAAGTACCGCAGCCTGCGGCGCAGCCCAGCAGCATCTATGTTCCCGGGCCGAGTACCCGGGCGGTGAGCACGGCCAGTCCCCGCGTGATGTTCGAGCCTCAGGGCGGTACACCCGGGCAGGCGAATATGATTCAGCAGGTGCCAACTCCGGAACTGATGCGTCACCTTAACCGGGTCATGATCCAGCATTCTGAACAGGCTGCTCATGTGGGCAATCAGGGCATGGTGCCGTTTGCCCGTGCTACTTATGGCGAGCAAGACGGTCAATAGCCTTGGGCACTACTGAACTTTTCAACACTACCCCTAAAGCCAACAGCCTGCTGTTGGCTTTGTGCTTGTGGGCGTTTCCCTCCCTTCTGATGGCGCAGGCCGCCGTTGTACCGGAGCCGGCGCAGGAATCCCCTGGGCCGGGAACGGTGGTGGCCCCCCAGCAGGAGTCCGCGCCCCAATCATCTGTGCCAGCGGAGGCGCTGCAGGCGCCCGCGAATGGTGCGGCGGTATGGCTGGAGAAGCTGGGGCGGGCAGTCAAAGAGCTGGAATATTCCGGCCTTGTGACCTTCGAACACACCGGCACCCTGGAGACACTGGAGGTGGTCCACGCGGTGCGGGACGGCCAGCAAGTGGAAAGAGTGCGCTATCTCAGCGGCGATCCAAGAGAGTTGGTCAGTCATGGCAGTACCCGTGCATGCGAAGGCACCGGTGGGCCGTTTAATCGTGCCGCTCTTCTGAGCACTGCTGGCCAGGAACGCCTGCAGCAGGCCTATCAGTTTATTGTGCGGGGAGAAGAGCGGATCGCCGATCGCCCCACAGTGATCATTGAAGCGCGTCCACGTGATCGCCACCGCCTGGGGATGGTGGTCAATCTGGACCAGGAGACCGGCCTGCCCCTGAAGTCGATGCTGGTGGGGCCGCAGGGCAAGGTGTTGGAACGGTATCAGTTTGTGCGGCTGGATCTGTCTCCCGTAGAGGACAGCGACCTGCAAGCGCAGTCTGCAGCCGCAAGGCGCATCGACAACAGCAACCCCTGTATCGCCGCGCAGAGCCGCTGGCGCCTGGGCTGGGTACCTGAGGGCTACCGCCCGGTGGCAGTGCAGACCCTCACCGATGGCGACATGCTGGTATTCAGTGACGGATTGAGTGTGTTCACCGTTTTCGTCCAACGTCTTGGTCCTGAGCTGAACTTCAAAGGTCGCGCCATCCGAGGTGCTACCGTGGCCTACATGGATCAAGTGGAAGCCGAGGGAGTCAATTACACCGTCACCGTCGTCGGTGAAATCCCCGACAGCACTGCGCAATTGGTGGCGCGGGCAGTGACCACTACCGGGGGCTGAGTCGGTGGTTGAGGAGCGCGGTCGGATCGTTGCGATTGAATCCGATGCCATCTGGGTGGAGACGATACAGCGCAGCGGCTGTCACGGCTGCGCAGCCAAGTCAGGTTGTGGCACCGGCCTGCTGGGAGACTACTGGGCCAGCGCCTCGAGAATCCGTGTCTCGCTCAACAGCTGGGATCCCCAGCGCATCTGCCTCAATGATATCGCCGTGATCGGGATCGCCGAGCACACCCTGACCACGGCCGCGCTGCTGGTCTATCTGGTTCCCCTGCTGGGATTGCTACTCCTCTCATATGCGGGCCATCTCGCAGCCGGAGAGCCCGGCGCGATCGGCGGTGCAGTCGCTGGTCTTCTGTTGGGCGCGGTGGCCGTGCGGTGGTTCAGTCGCCGCCACGATAGCGACCCGAATTTCTCCCCCTTACTCCTGCGTATCGAGCCCCAGTAAGCGGTCCGATTGTCCTCCAGCACCTAAACTGGGAGCAGGGGCCGCGGCCGCGGTACCCGGATCGCTCGGAGACCCCAATGCGCGCTCGCTGCTATGCGGAAACCTGGCCCCTGCGCACCAGCTTTGTTATTTCCCGCGGTGCCCGCACCCACGCCGAGGTCGTGGTGGTGGAACTCGAGTCTCATGGGCTCCAGGGTGTTGGTGAATGCACGCCCTATCCCCGTTACGGCGAGAGCGTCAGCTCGGTCCTGGCCCAGCTCGAGCCGTTTCTGAAGGAGGTGGAAGCCGGCCTGGATCGTCAGCAGTTACAGGCCCGGATGCCCGCGGGAGCTGCGCGCAATGCACTGGATTGTGCGCTGGCGGATCTGGAGGCAGCTGAGAGCGGCGGGCCAAGGGCCGAGCCCAGCTCCCTGACAACTGTGCAAACGCTGGTGGTGGACGAGCCGGAAGCGATGGCCGGGGCTGCCAGGATTGCTGTTGCAGATGGTGTAAAAGTGCTGAAGCTGAAACTGGATGATCGGCTGGTACTGGAGCGGGTCAGGGCAGTGCGTGAGGCCGCCCCAGAGGCTCAGCTGGTCATCGATGCCAATGAGGCCTGGTCCCGCGAAACCCTCATTGATCGCTGCCGGCAGATCGCCGAACTGGGGGTCGCTATGCTGGAACAGCCGCTACCGGCCGATGATGACGACTTCCTGGCCTCTTTCCCCCACCCACTACCCATCTGCGCGGACGAGAGCTGCCATACCCGTGCGGATCTGGAGCGTCTCCTGGGACGCTACGAGATGATCAACATCAAGCTGGACAAGACCGGTGGTATTACGGAGGCGTTGGCACTCGCTGAAGCCGGGGAGTCGCAGGGGTTCGATTTGATGCTGGGCTGTATGCTGTGTACCTCCCGCGCGATTCGAGCCGCCTGGCCGGTGGGAGCGAAAGTGCGTTTTCGCGATCTCGATGGTCCCACCTGGCTGGCCAGGGATGTCGAGCCGCCATTGCGCTTCAGCGGCGGGCGGGTTTACTGGGACTGATCTCTGGTGTCGTTGCTGTCGTAGTCGTATGTCAGCAGGTCAAACAGCGTGGGGAGATAGTCCTCACTGGCGATATCGGCGGAAATCGGCGGAAATTCGACGGTGATACACGGCAAGTCGCGCTCGGCGCACCAGGTCCCGAACGAGCCGGGTGTCGGGTAGCCGACCTCGGTGACGAGAGGCAATTTGAGTCGTTCTGACAGCCACACGCCAAGGTCGCTCTCGTCCGGATCCTCGATACAGGCCAGTGGCTCGTGGATCGTGACTACCCAAGCGGGGGCCAGCTTGTCGATCAGCTGGCATAGTGCTTCAGTTTCGGGTTCTGAGCCGCCGCTGGCGCCGGTCTTGAGGCGTACATCGCGCTCCTCGGCCTGGCTATTCCAGCGGTAGACGCTGCCCTCGGCGGTCCAGTTGCTGGTGGCAAAATTGCGGTTCAGGTCCACGCCGTTGGCATTGGCCCGCAGCCCCAGCTGGCATCCATCGGGATTCACAGCCAGTACCACATGGTGCCTGAGCAGTTCCGGTGGCAATGAACGCAGGGCGCAAGAGAGTGCGATGACTGCGGCGGTCTCATCTCCGTGGGTACCGGCGATGATCAGTCCGGGGTTCCGACCATGTTGAGCGGGGAAGTGCAGCAGTGGCGCACCGAGGACAGACTCGCCGTACTGTTCCCGGGGGTGTGTGAACTGGCCCCGTTCGGGCCGGGGGCGCATGGTGGGCATAGTGAGTCCTGGCAAATGGCTGCTCCAGTGTTCAGTGAATCATTACACTGCTTTACACTGAAGAAGCGAACTTTCGCGGCCAAAACGCCACTAAACGGTTACCGAAAACCCGTGGCTCACCGCGGTTAACCCGCACCACACAGTGGGTACGCCGTGGTTGAGGTCGATTTCTCGACACTTCGATTGGATAGTAGATGGGATAATCAAAGGTAACAAACCGATGCTCAAGCGCGTTACGCATTCCTTTTTCATTCTTTGCCTGATGATCTCAGCATCCGCCTTTGCCCGGGGGTTGCCCGAGCTGACGGACTTGATCGAGCAGAATTCACCGGCTGTGGTGAAGATCAACACGGTGGAGCGCACCCGCGCCACCAGGGGCGTACCGCCCCAGTACCAGCAGGACATCCCGGATATCTTCCGGCACCTGCTGGAACCCCGTGGTCGGGAGAGGCGGCCTGTGGCCAGTATGGGCTCAGGATTCATTATTTCTGAAGACGGCTATGTGGTGACCAATAACCACGTGGTGGAAGGTGCAGACCAGGTGGTCGTCACCCTGACCGACCGTCGCGAGTACGACGCGCAGGTGATCGGCACCGATGCCCGTTCCGACCTGGCCCTGCTGAAGATCGACGCAGATGACCTGCCGACGGCCAGCTGGGGTAATTCCGAGGACCTGGAAGTCGGTGAGTGGGTGGTTGCCATCGGTTCCCCGTTTGGCCTCGACTACTCCGCCAGTGCCGGTATTGTCAGTGCGATGGGACGCAGCATCCCGAATGAGAGCCGAGAGAACTATGTGCCGTTCATCCAGACGGATGTGGCGATCAACCCGGGTAACTCCGGCGGGCCGCTGTTCAATCTGAAAGGTGAGGTGGTCGGCATCAACAGCCAGATCTACACCCGCAGCGGCGGCTCAATCGGACTGTCTTTCGCCATTCCGGCGAGCCTGGCCCAGGATGTCGTCGCTCAATTGCGCGAGAAGGGCCGGGTGGATCGCGGCTGGCTGGGCGTCGGCATCCAGGATGTGGACCGCAACATGGCGCAGGCGATGGGCCTCTCTCGGCCTGCCGGTGCCCTGGTGGCCCAGGTTGAAACCGGTACCCCCGCAGCTGATGCCGGTATTCTGGCGGGCGACATCATCACCCGCTTCGACGGTGAGCGGATCATGGAATCCGGGGACCTGCCCCATGTCGTGGGTCAGACGCGTCCGGGTGCTGAAGTGCCGGTGGACCTGATGCGCAAGGGCAAGAGCGTGCGGGTACAGGTCACCGTTGGTGCGCTGCCCGGTGAAGAAGAGCCGGCCCAGCAGGCGTCCGTCAATCCGTCCAACGACGTCGGCGGTCGCCTGGGTCTGGTCGTGGAGGAGATCCCGGCCGCAGTGAAGCAGCGCTGGGGTGTTGAGAGCGGTGTGCTGGTGAAGCAGGTGGTGCCCGGTAAACCCGGTGCCCGCGCCGGTCTCCGCAGCGGTGATATCGTTGCGCAGCTGGGCTTTGACGAGGTCAAAGACCTGGATGACTTCCAGCGGGTGGCGAAGGAGCTGCCCGGCGACGAGCTGTTGCCGATCCGCTTTTTCCGTGGTGGCCAGCCCACTTTCCGTACCATCCAGATTGACGAGTGATTCTGCCCGGGCGGGCCTGTCCCGCCGGGAAGCCCGGGTCGCTGGCCGCTGAAATGCGGCAGCGTCACCGGGCACTCACTACTGATCCACAGTTCTGATAGACTTGCGCCACGCAACCGGAGTCGTTCCGGCCTAACTTTTTGATTTTTATAGGGTTTCTAATCCGCAGTGGCCACAGATCTCTCCCATATCCGCAATTTCTCCATCATCGCCCATATCGACCACGGCAAATCGACCCTGGCCGACCGGTTTATCCAGGTCTGCGGAGGCCTGACTGACCGTGAGATGGCCGAGCAGGTTCTTGACAGCATGGATCTGGAGCGGGAGCGCGGTATTACCATCAAGGCCCAGAGCGTGACCCTCGATTACACGGCGCGCGATGGCAAGACCTACCAGCTGAACTTCATCGATACCCCCGGGCACGTGGACTTCTCCTACGAGGTATCCCGTTCCCTGGCGGCCTGTGAGGGCGCGCTGCTGGTGGTGGACGCCGCTCAGGGCGTAGAGGCCCAGTCGGTGGCCAACTGCTACACCGCCATCGAGCAGGGGCTGGAGGTGATTCCGGTACTGAACAAGATGGACCTGCCGCAGGCAGATCCGGACAAGGTCGCCGAGGAAATCGAAGACATTATCGGTATCGATGCCACCGAGGCCACCCGCTGCAGCGCCAAGTCCGGCCTGGGTGTCGAGGATGTGCTGGAGGACCTGGTGCGCCAGGTGCCGCCGCCCGAGGGAGACGTGGATGCGCCCCTGCAGGCGCTGATTATCGACTCCTGGTTCGACAGCTATCTGGGGGTGGTGTCACTGGTGCGTGTGGTACAGGGCACCCTGAAGACCAAGGAAAAGATCGTCACCAAGTCCATTAACCGCGCCCATGTGGTGGACAGCGTCGGCATCTTCACGCCCAAGCGCAAAGAGACCGGTGTGCTCCGCGCGGGTGAGGTGGGCTTTGTGGTGGCCGGTATCAAGGACATTCACGGCGCGCCGGTGGGTGATACCCTGACCCATGCCAAGGGCGCCGAGGAAGTGAGCATGCTGCCCGGCTTCCAGAAGGTGAAGCCGCAGGTCTATGCCGGACTGTTCCCCGTCAGTTCCGATGATTATGAAGCTTTCCGCGATGCCCTGGAGAAGCTGTCACTGAACGACGCTTCCCTGTTCTATGAGCCAGAGACTTCCGACGCCCTCGGTTTCGGTTTCCGCTGTGGCTTCCTCGGCATGCTGCATATGGAGATCATCCAGGAGCGGCTGGAGCGGGAATACGACCTGGACCTGATCACCACCGCGCCGACGGTGGTCTACGAAGTGTTGCAGACTGATGGTACCGTGGTCAGTGTCGACAACCCTTCGCGCCTGCCGGAAGTGGGCTCGATTGAGGAAATGCGCGAGCCGATCGCTGAGGTCAACATCCTGGTACCGCAGGAGTACCTGGGCAACGTCATCACCTTGTGTGTGGAAAAGCGCGGAATCCAGCAGGATATGCAGTATGTGGGCAGCCAGGTTTCCCTGCGCTACGAACTGCCCATGAGCGAAGTGGTGATGGACTTCTTCGACCGCCTCAAGTCCGTCAGCCGCGGTTTTGCCTCACTGGATTACAGTTTTGATCGCTTTGAACCGGCCAAACTGGTACGCCTCGATATCCTCATCAACGGCGACCGCGTGGACGCGCTGGCGCTGATCGTGCACCGGGATCACGCCCAGCAGAAAGGGCGGGCGATGGCTGAGAAAATGAAGGAGCTGATTCCGCGGCAGATGTTCGATGTGGCCATCCAGGCTGCCATCGGCGGCCAGGTGGTGGCGCGGACCACGGTCAAGGCGTTGCGCAAAAACGTGACGGCCAAGTGCTACGGTGGCGACGTTACCCGTAAGAAGAAGCTGCTGGAAAAGCAGAAAGCCGGTAAGCGCCGCATGAAGCAGCTGGGCCGTGTGGAAGTGCCGCAGGAGGCGTTTCTGGCGGTCTTGAAGGTGGACCAGTAGAATCCACCGGAACAACAAGAGAACGATGAATGGATATTAACTTCCCGCTGATCCTGCTGTGGCTGGTGATTATCACCGGCGTTATCTGGCTGGTGGACAGCCTGTTTTTTGCCCGCCACCGTCAGGGGGATGCCGAGGAGCCGGCACTGGTGGAGTATGCCAAGTCCTTTTTCCCGGTGTTGGCGATTGTATTTATTCTCCGCTCCTTTGTGGTGGAGCCGTTCCAGATTCCGAGCCGTTCCATGGTGCCGACACTGGAAGTGGGTGACTTTATCCTGGTGAACAAGTACGCCTACGGGCTGCGGCTGCCGGTCTCCCGCAAGAAAGTGCTCGATATCGGCGAGCCTGAACGCGGTGATGTCATGGTGTTCTTCCCCCCGCACATGAACGACACCTACTACATCAAGCGGGTAATCGGTCTCCCCGGGGATGAAATTCGCATCGAGGACAATGTGCTTTACATTAACGGTAAGCGCGCCTCACAGGAACTGATCCAGGCACTGCCTCCGGCCAGCCCCCAGGTTGAGGTTATGTGGGAGGAAATCGATGGTGAGCGCCACCTGATGGCGAAGCACGTAGTGCCGAGCCGCTTTGCCAATTTCAATGCAGTCGTGCCGGAAGGGCACTACTTTATGGTGGGTGATAACCGCGACAACAGTCTCGACAGCCGTGAGTGGGGTTTCGTCCCCGAGCGTGACATCGTGGGCAAGGCGTTTGCCATCTGGATGCACTGGGATGAACTGTTCAGCCTGCCGAGTTTTGACCGGGCGGGTTCGATCCAGTAGACCTGTTTCTGAGTGGAATCGGATAGATACTAGACACAATAACAAAATCGAGGGCTTTTCCATGTCTGGGCAACTGCAAACTTCCCTGCGCCGCCAGCGCGGCATGAGCTACTGGGGCTGGCTGATGGTAGTGGCCGTGTTCGGCTTCGTGCTCACCTGTGTCTCCAAAATGGGGCCGGCCTATATCGACGCCTACTATGTGGATGAAGGGTTGCGAAAGCTGGCCGAGAATCCGAGTTTGCGTGACTTGAACCGTGGCGAGATCAAGCGTGAGCTGGACCGCTTTTTCCTGATCAACAATGTGCGCGGCGAGCCCACCAAAGCGGTTCAGGTGATCCGCGGGGCGGACAGTATGCTGGTAAGCGTTGACTATGAATTGCGCCAGCCGCTGATCTACAACATCGACGTGGTAATGAAGTTTAACAAGCAGCTCAACACCGCCAAGGCGGATCTCTGCTGTGAGCCGCTGGTAGACCTGGAACAATTCCGTAAACGTGACTGATATTCTTCTCGAGCGTCTGTGCCTGCGGCTCGGCCATCAATTTTCACGGCCCGAGCTGCTTGAACTGGCGCTGACCCACCGCTCTGCCGGGAGCCGCAACAATGAGCGGCTCGAATTCCTCGGCGATTCCATTCTTGGCTTTACCATCGGCGCAGCCCTGTTCGAGAAATTCCCCCAGGGGCGGGAAGGGCAGCTGAGCCGCTTGCGCGCGCAGCTGGTCAGCGGCGAGACCCTGGCGAAACTGGCCCGTGAGATGGAAATCGGCGATTGCCTCCGTCTGGGCGAAGGTGAGATGAAAAGCGGTGGCTTTCGCCGCGCCTCGATTCTCGCCGATGCGGTTGAAGCCCTGATCGGGGCAATTTATCTCGATGCCGGTCTGGAACCAGCCCGCCAGCGAGTACTGGCCTGGTTTGCCAGCCGACTGGAAAATCTCTCCCTTGAAACCGCCAAGGACCCCAAGACCCGCCTTCAGGAGTGGCTGCAGGCGCGCCAGCGCCCCCTTCCAGAGTACACCGTGGTCGATGTATCCGGTGCCGAGCACGCCCAGCGATTCGTGGTGGAATGCCGTGTGAAAGGCCTCAGCGCCCCCGTTCGCGGGGAGGCGAGCAGTCGCCGCAGTGCGGAGAAGATTGCCGCTACCGAGGCCTACAACCGCCTTGCCGGCGAAGATTGACCTTACACTCTTATTTGACGTCCACCAGGCCCGGCCTCTGACTTGCGGTCCGTGCCCCGGCGGGCGTAGTGCTGTCCTGTGACGGTAAAACCATTGGAGAACACCTTGACTGAACAATCCCCCCGCTGCGGCTATGTGGCCATCGTCGGCCGCCCGAATGTGGGTAAGTCCACTCTGCTGAACCATATGTTGGGTCAGAAGCTGGCGATCACCTCGCGCAAGCCCCAGACCACCCGCCACAACATGCTCGGTATCAAAACCGACGGTACCAACCAGATCATTTTCGTGGATACACCGGGATTGCACGCGGATGCGGACAAGGCCATCAACCGCTACATGAACCGCGCCGCCAGCAGCGCTGCCCGGGATGTGGATGTGGTGGTGTTCGTAGTGGAGAGGACCCGCTGGACCGAGGGCGACCAGCTGGTGGCGGATAAGCTGCGCGGTCTCAAATGCCCGCTGGTTATCGCCGTTAACAAGGTGGACCAGTTGGAAGACAAGGCCGACCTGTTGCCGCAGTTGCAGGCCCTCGCCGACCAGCATCCCAACGCCGAGATTGTGCCGATCTCGGCGCTGCGCAACGTCAATCTGGATACCCTGGAGAAGGTCATTATCGAGCGTCTGCCGGAGGGCATACACTTTTTCCCCGAAGACCAGATTACCGACCGCAGCTCCCGCTTCCTTGCAGCGGAGATCGTGCGGGAAAAGGTCATGCGCCAGCTCGGTGCGGAAGTGCCATACCAGGTGACGGTGGAGGTGGAAGAATTCAGCCAGGATGGGCCAATACTACATATCAGTGCCGCCATTCTGGTGGAGCGTTCCGGCCAGAAACGGATCATCATCGGCAACAAGGGCGAGCGTATCAAGCAGATCGGCAGTCAGGCGCGTCTGGATATGGAACGCCTGTTTGACAGCAAGGTCATGCTGAACCTGTGGGTCAAAGTGAAATCCGGCTGGTCTGACGACGAACGTGCCCTGCGCAGTCTCGGCTATCGCGACGACTAGGGATGGCATGAGTATGCCTGTGACGGGCCGGCAGCCGGCGGGATTGGAAAGAAGCGCAGCGTGCAGTTGTGGTCAGCTACAGCTGGTGGTTCGCGGAGCGCCGGTGCGTATCTCTGTTTGCCATTGCCTGGCCTGCCAGCGTCGAACGGGGAGTGTTTTCGGGGTGCAGGCGCGCTTTCCCGCTGACGGGATCACGATAAAAGGACAGAGCAAAGCCTACCGGCGCAGCGCCGATAGCGGCAATCAGATTACCGGTCACTTCTGTCCGGAATGTGGCTCTACTGTGTATCTGACGCTGGATATCGAGCCGGATTTGATCGGCGTCCCGGTGGGCGCTTTTGCCGACCCGGATTTTCCCGCACCACCGGCATCCATCTACGAACAACACCGCCATCACTGGATCTCCTTGCCGGAAGATATCGAACACTGGCAGTGACGGGTAGAATGGTCGCTCAATAAAGAGATCGACCGCATCAACTCAATGGCGCAACCGCAAACACCGCTGCAGCCGGCGTATATCCTGCACTCACGCCCCTACCGGGATTCGAGCCTGATTCTGGAGCTTCTGACTCCAGAATACGGGCGGATCGGTTGTGTGGCCCGTGGTGCGCGCCGGGACAAACAGCGCCGTCAGCAGGCGTTGCAGCCTTTCAGTCCGTTGCTGGTGACGCTGATGGGGCGAGGCGACCTCAAGACTCTCGGGCCGGTGGAGAGCGCGGGCAGCGCCCACTGGCTGCGGGGCCGGGCAGTCTACGGTGGCCTCTACGCCAACGAATTACTCGTACGGTTGTTACCTGTGGGAGAATCCCAGTATCAGGTTTTCGCAGCGTATCAGGACTTATTGCGAGGTCTTAACGCGCTTGTAGGTGAGGATTCGCGCGAATTGTTGGGGCCCCTGCGACTTTTTGAATTGAAGCTCCTCGAAGACCTCGGAAATTGCCCGTCCCTGAACTATTGTGCGCTGACTCAGGGACCGCTGGATCCCACCGGAAATTACCGGCTTGAACGCGAAACGGGCTTTGTTCCCGTGCACCGTCAAAAGGGGGCCGTGTCCCGCGCCGACGAGTTTATCGGCGAGGATTTGCTCGGGTTGCACGGCGCACTGAAAAGTGATTCTTTTCCACCCGCGCAGCTGGCTGTGGCGAAGCGCCTGACAGGTCTGTTGTTGAGGCCGCTGCTCGGCGAAAAACCGCTCCAGAGTCGGGAATTATTCAGACAGGTTTACGGTAAACAGTGATCGTCAGCATCGGTACAGATATCTGCAGTTATACCCGCATCGAAGCCGCCTGGCGCCGTTTTGGGGATCGCTTCGTCGAGCGGGTGCTCTGTGCCCCGGAGCGCGAGGCGTTCTTCAAGCTGGCCGTGCCCAACCGGGCCGCCTATCTCTGCAAGCGCTTTGCCGCCAAGGAAGCCCTGGGTAAAGCGTTGGGTACCGGTATCGGCGCCGGCATCTCCTGGCAGGATATCGAGGTGCGCCGCCGCCGGGGTCTGGGGCCGAAGGTTATTCTGCAGGGGGAGGCCCGCCGGCGAGCCGATGTCCTCGGTGTCGACAGCATTCACCTGACACTCTCCGACGAGAAAGACTTCGCCCTCGCTTTCGTCATCTTCGAGGGGCGTCCCGGACACTAGGGCGGATGCAGGGCCTTTTAAATGTTTTCGGCCTCCTGCAACTCCACCAGCCCAAACAGCACGTCCAGATCCTGCTCTGAAGCCCACTCGCGGAGGGCCCGGATTTCACGGGTCACCGCATCCACAGCGCGCTCATCGATTGCCGCCTCGTCTTCCTGTTGCAGGGGGCGCAGCAGCTCCTGCAGGTGGCCCGTTGCCTCACGCAAACGCGGCACACCGCAGTAACAACAGCCGCCGTGCACCCGGTGCACCAGATCGTAAAGCCCGCGGTGATCCCCGGCAGCGAAGAGGCGGTGTAACTCCTGCTCATCGGCAACCAGACCACGGATCAGCATCTGCAGCATATCCCTGGCGAGTGAGGCATCGTTGTTGCTCAGTTCCAGGCTTTCACCAATGTCCACAAGTCTTGGAATATCCAGGTGCTGACGTTCAGTGCGCTCGGGTGCAAGTATTTTCATCCAGCGCTGGATGGTGTGGGTGAGTTGCCCCTCACTGACCGGTTTACTCAGGTAATCGTCCAGGCCCGCTGCCAACAGTCGCGCCTTCTCCTCACTGCCGGCGTGAGCAGTGAGCGCAATGATGGGGGTGCGCTGGTCTGCCTCCTCGGCCCGAATCTGCTGGGTCGTCTCAATGCCGTCCATACCGGGCATCTGGATATCCATCAATATCAGGTCGAAGGAATTCTGGCGGAACAGCTCCAGCGCCTCTTCCCCACTGGCGGCGACTTTCGTTTCAACACCGAGGCCCCGCAACAGTTCACTGATCAGCAGGCGGTTCGCCTCGTGGTCATCCACCGCCAGCACACGGGTCGTTGCCGGGCCGGGCAGGGCGGGATGGAGTCCGGTCTGCTTGAGTGTGTTCTGATGCGGCACGGCGCGGCGCAGGGCGCGCAACAGATTGTCCCTGGTCACCGGTTTGGCAAGGAATGCGAGGGCGCGGGTACGGAGCGGTTCGTAACAGCGGCGTAGCTCCACCGGGGAGCCCTGCACGATGATTCGGCACTGATAGGTATCTGCGAGACACTGCACACAGCGGATAAAGGGCTCGAAATTGCCGGCAGCCATGGCTGTATCGATGATCACAGCATCGGGCAGCGCGTCGTGACGCCACATCTGTTCGATGGCGGGCTCCAGGGTATCCGGTTCGGAGAGCTCGACCGGTTCCACCTCCCAGTGCTGCAGCATCTGGGCAACTTGCATACGGGTCATCCGGTTGGGGTCCGCAAGTAAAATCCGCAAACCGGGGAAGCGCTCACGGATCGGGCTTGTGCGGTTGCGTTCCAGGCCCAGGGGTAGGTGCACCCAATAGGTGGCACCGCCACCTGCAGCCTCATCGACACCGATACTGCCGCCCATCTGCATGATCAGGCTGCGGGCGATCGCAAGCCCCAGGCCAGTGCTGCTGATCTGTTGGCCCTGCTCATGGGGAGAGGCCTCCAACAATTGATGCAGTTCGCGTCGATCGCGCCCTGCCGCCCGATTGCCGAGGTCGGTGACACTGACACGAACCAGTAGCTCGGAATCCTTGCTGCTCTGAACACTGATACGGACCGGGATATTGCCATCCGCGGACTGGCGCACGGCATTGCCCACCAGGCTGGTGAAAATCTGCTTGATGCGCAAGGGATCGCCAATCAAGGTGCGCGGCAGCTGTTTGTCGATCAGGGGCACCAGTTCCAGGCGATGGTCGTAGGCGAATGGCGCGAGGATCTGCAGGGTCTCCTCCAGTACCAGGCCCAGGTCCATGGGGCTGTGCTCGAGCACCAGGTTGCCCGATTCGATTCGGGAGAAATCCATGATGTCGTTGATGGTGGTCAGCAGGTTCTCGGAGGAGCGGAGAATCGTCTGCAGGTAGTCCTGTTGCAGTTCGTCCAGCTCGGTCTTCAGCAGCAGATTGGTGAAGCCGATAATGCCATTGAGGGGGGTGCGAATCTCATGGCTGGTGTTGGCCAGGAAAGTGGATTTGATCCGGCTGGCCTCGACCGCCTTTTTCCTCGCCATGTCCAGTTCGATATTCTGCTCTTCCATCGAGTCGAGAGACTGGCGGAGATCCTCCATCGACTGCAGCACATTGGACTTGTATTCGTCCTGGTAGGTTCGCAGGTTGTCCGCCATGTTGTTGATGCGGCTGGCGAGTCGGTGCAGTTCCCGGTTGTCCATGTCCTCGTCCCGGGTTTCAAAGTGGCCGCGACCGATTGATTCTATTCGGTCGCCAAGCCGTTCCAGCATCCGCGCGAACCGCTCGGAAATAAACGTGGACCAGATCAGCGCGCCCAGTGTGCAGAGGATCAGTCCCAAAAGGGTGACCAGAACCACTTGATAGGTACCGACAGTGAAATAGGGGCGGTGTAGCTCGATACTGATCCAGCAGGTAACCTCCAGGCCTTTCAGGGGGTGCAGCACTTGCAGGCTTTCGCCCTGCTCGAAGATGAACGGACCGCTGCGCGCTACGTCCTGGGCAGTCACTTCCACCCGCGGGCGCGGCCCTGCCTTGGCCAGTACCTCCAGTGTGCCTTGCCCTGACGCGGCTAAATTCTTGGCGGAGTAGATGCGGGCTGAGCGGACCATATCCTTTTCTAGCATCAGCGCCAGCAGGCTCTTATCGAGCCACTCGACGCGCAGATGCGTCGGGTGCTCACCGCTCAGGTCGATCAGCTCGGCCAGCTGCTCGGCACTGGCGCTGCCGTGGGACAGCAGCAGCTGCCGGCGTTCGTGCATCTGCTGCAGCGTGAACAGTATGCCCAGAAGCAATGCGAGCACCAGCGCAGGCGCCAATGTGAAGCGGAATACCAGAGCCCGCAGGGAGCGAAGGTGGGCCGGTGGCTGGTTTGCCTGCCCTGGAGAATGGGTTGCGGCCATGGGGGAACCCCCGATTGATGATCGTGTTATTTTTGTTCGATTCTACCTCCTTGGGCCCGAGACTGATAGGCGCACGTCATTGTCGGCACCGGGAGGTCGCGGGTGGCCGGCCTGGAAGGTAGAATGGCGCTCCGCTTTTCGTTGGAACAAGCTCGCTTATGGATTACCCAACGATTGCCGACTGTGTCGGCAATACGCCGCTGGTCAGGCTGCAGCGCCTGCCAGGGAACACCAGCAACACCATTCTTCTCAAGCTCGAAGGGAATAATCCCGCGGGCTCGGTCAAGGATCGGCCTGCCCTGTCCATGATCAGCCACGCCGAGGCGCGCGGCCAGATCAAGCCCGGCGACACCCTCATTGAGGCCACCAGTGGCAACACCGGCATTGCGCTGGCCATGGCCGCGGCGATCAAGGGCTATCGCATGATCCTGATCATGCCGGAAACCGCGACTGAAGAACGCAAGGCAGCCATGACGGCCTATGGTGCGGAGCTGATTCTGGTATCCGGTGAGGCGGGCATGGAAGGTGCCCGCGACCTGGCCCTGGAAATGCAGCGCGAGGGCAAGGGGCTTGTGTTGAACCAGTTCGCCAATACGGACAATCCGCTGGCGCATCTGGAGGGCACGGGCCCGGAGATCTGGCGCCAGACCGGCGGTGAGGTGACTCACTTCATTTCCTCCATGGGAACCACCGGTACCATCATGGGCTGTGGTCGTTACCTCAAGCAGCAGAATCCGGATATCCAGATCGTTGGCCTGCAGCCCACGGAGGGCTCAAGTATTCCCGGCATCCGTCGCTGGCCACAGGCTTATCTTCCACAGATCTTCGTACCTGAAGAGGTGGATCGGGTGATCGATATGGATCAGGCGAAAGCAGAAGAAATGACACGGCGCCTGGCCCGCGAAGAGGGCATATTCGCCGGTGTTTCCTCCGGTGGTGCAGTTGCGGCGGCTTTGCAGGTTTCTGCTGAGGTGGAAAACGCCACCATCGTTGCCATCATCTGCGATCGGGGAGACCGTTACCTCTCCTCCGGATTGTTCAGTCAGTAAACCGGTCGCGAATTAGTCATGGTCCAAGTCCGCAAACATCATTCCATCGGCTCCGACGGCGAGCTGGATCTCGAGTCCTGGCTGCGTCATGTGCAGACCCTGGCGAGCCTGGACGGTGGTGCGCTGGTAACCCTGCGCCGCGCGGCCGAGATGAGTGCCGAGGCAGAAAAGCAGGCGATTGCCGCCGAGAATATCTGGGCAGAGGGTGCCAGCAGTTTTCTGACCGGCCTGGAAATGGCCGAGATTCTCGCCGACCTGCAGATTGATGGGGAGGCGCTCTGTGCGGCGGTTCTTTACCGGGCGGTACGTGAAAAACGCCTGCCGCTCAAGAAAGTCGAGGAAGAGTTCGGCAAGACCGTCGCCAAGCTGATCCGCGGTGTGTTGCGAATGGCGGCCATCCGCAGCCAGAGTGCGGAGACGGGCAAGAAGCAGAGCCTGGCGGTCGAAGAGCACTCCGAGAATATCCGCCGCATGCTGGTGGCGCTGGTTGACGATGTCCGTGTAGCGCTGATCAAGCTGGCCGAGCGCACCTGCGCAATTCGCGCGGCCAAGAATGCCGATCCGGCCAAGCGCCGGCGGGTGGCCCGGGAAGTGGCCGATGTCTACGCGCCGCTGGCCCACCGCCTGGGCATCGGCCATATCAAATGGGAGCTGGAAGATCTTTCCTTCCGCTACCTGGAACCGGATGACTACAAGCAGATTGCCAAGCTGCTGGACGAAAAGCGCCTTGCCCGGCAGAAGTACATCGACGAGGTACTTGAGCTGCTGCGCAGTGAACTGCAGCGTGCGGACATCGAGGGCGATGTTTACGGCCGTGCCAAGCATATCTACAGCATCTGGCGCAAAATGCGCCGCAAGAATATCGGCTTTTCGCAGGTTTACGACATCCGTGCGGTGCGAATCCTGGTGCCCACTGTGCGCGACTGCTACGCAGTACTGGGTATCGTGCACAACCTGTGGCGAAACATTCCTAACGAGTTTGACGATTACATCGCCTCGCCAAAGGAAAACGGCTACCGCTCCCTGCACACGGCAGTAATCGGTCCGGAGCGTAAAGTGCTGGAAGTGCAGATCCGCACCTTTGCCATGCACGAGGAAGCGGAGTACGGGGTCTGCGCGCACTGGCGCTACAAGGGTACCGACCAGAAGTCCGAGGGCCAGGACGGCTACGAGCAGAAAATTTCCTGGTTGCGGCAGGTACTGGATTGGCACGAGGAGGTCGGCGGCAATCCCCTGCAGGACGACCTGCAGTCCAGCGACGTCGACACTCGCATCTACGTGTTCACGCCCGATGGCCATGTGGTGGACCTGCCCCGGGGCGCGACGCCCCTGGACTTCGCCTACAAGATTCACACCGAGATCGGCCACCGCTGCCGCGGCGCCAAGGTGGATGGTCGCATCGTGCCGCTGAACCACGAGCTGCAGACGGCCAACCAGGTGGAAATTCTCACCGGCAAACGCGAGGCGCCGAGCCGTGACTGGCTTTCACCTGGCATGGGCTATATCACGACTTCCCGGGCCCGCGCCAAGGTTATTCACTGGTTCAAGCAGCAGGCCCGTGACCAGAATATTGCCGATGGCCGCAGCATCCTCGATGGTGAATTCAAACAGCTGGCGTTGATTGACTTCGATTTCGAGAAACTGGCTGCGAAGCTCAATATGCACTCCCTCGACGATCTCTACGCGGCGGTCGGCGCCGGGGATATTGGCGTGGGGCAGGTGCTCAACGCGGCCCAGCGCATGGTCAAGGTCGACCGTGTGGAGCCGACTCCCTCCCTTACCGCCTCCGTGGCGCGCGGCGAGGGCATGACCGATGTTTATATCGACGGTGTGGGCAACCTGATGACCCATATTGCCCGCTGCTGTAACCCGGTACCCGGTGACGACATCATGGGTTACATCACCCTTGGCCGCGGGGTATCAATCCATCGCAAGGACTGTCCCAACATGTTGCGCATGTATGCGGACGAGCACGAGCGGGTGTTGCAGGTGGAGTGGGCGGAAAAACCCAAGGAACTCTACGCGGTGGAAATTATGATCGAGGCATATGACCGCCACGGCTTGCTGCGCGATATCACTGCCATGTTGGACAGCCAGCGTATCAACATTACCGCCATGCAAACCCGCTCCAACAAGCACAAGCATACGGTGGACATGGTGCTGACGGCGGAAATTCACAACTTCGAGGAGCTGAGTCGCGTGCTCCATCGCATCAACCAGTTGCCGAACGTGGCCTCGGCCAAGCGGCGCATGCTGCACTGACGGCCCGACGTGGAAAGGGAGCGCACCATGGAAAAACACTATTCCGTTGACGACCTGCTGTTCCTGATGGTGCAGTTACGCAACCCGGACGGCGGCTGCCCCTGGGACCTGAAACAGGACTTTTCCACGATTGTGCCCTCCACCATCGAAGAGGCGTACGAGGTGGCGGAAGCCATCGAAGCCGAAGATTTCGACCACCTGCACGAGGAGCTTGGGGATCTGCTCTTCCAGGTGATTTTCTATGCGCAGCTGGGGCGCGAAGCCGGGCATTTTGATTTCTCCCGAATCGTGGACACCCTGGTGCGCAAACTGGTCCGGCGCCATCCCCATGTTTTTCCCAGTGGTGAACTCTACGGCGATAACCATGCCGGAGCCGTCGATGAGGCGCAGGTAAAGCAGAACTGGGAGGCCATCAAGGCGGAAGAGCGCAGTGCCAAGGGCGAGGCCGGTGCGCTCGATGGCGTGGCGGTGGGGCTGCCGGCGCTGACACGGGCTGCCAAGCTGCAGAAACGGGCCGCCCGGGTTGGGTTTGACTGGCCGGCAGTGGACGGTGTGCTGGCAAAAATCGAAGAGGAAATCGCTGAATTGCGCGCTGCGATCGCCTCAGAAAATGAGGCGCATACCCGGGAAGAACTGGGAGACCTGCTTTTCTCCTGCGTGAATGCCGCTCGCCACCTGCGCGTCGACCCGGAAACTGCGCTGCGGGACTGCAACCGCAAATTTGAACGGCGCTTCAATTCGGTCGAGAGAGCGTTGCGGACGCAGGGGCGCCAACCTTCCGATGCCTCTCTGGAAGAGTTGGACCAGCTCTGGAACCGGGCGAAAGAACAAGAAAAGAATTGATGCGTTGGGCTTCAGCCTGTCGCCGCAGCGGTTACCTGGCGATCAGCTGGTTGGAGCAACTGCCGGTTTTTTCGAATTCCCCGACATTCTCCAGAGTGGTCCTGGCGATATTGCTGATCGCCTCGTGGGTGAAATACGCCTGATGTCCCGTGACCATCACATTGTTGAAGGTGAGAAGACGTGCAAATATGTCATCACTGATTACTGAGTCGGAGTGATCCTCAAAAAACAGGTTTTCCTCCTCCTCGTAAACATCCAGTCCCAGGTAGCCGATTTTGCCTGATTTCAGCCCGCGGATAATGGCTGTCGTGTCGATCACACCGCCACGCGAAGTGTTGATGAGGCAAACCCGATCGCGCATCTCGTTGATTGCCTTCTCGTCCACCAGGTGCCTGGTATCGGGCAGGAGCGGGCAGTGCAGGGAGATGATGTCCGAGTTGCGGCACAGCGTCTCGAAATTCACGTAACGCATTCCCAGCTTGCGGCATTCCTCACTTTCTACGGGGTCAGTCCCCAGTAGCTCACAACCAAAGCCGTGCATGATCCGCGCAAATACGGAGCCAATCTTGCCGGTTCCGACGATCCCGACAGTCTTGCCGTGGAGGTCGAATCCCATCAGCCCCTCCAGGGAAAAATTTCCCTCGCGAACCCGGGCCTGTGCCCGCACCAGCCGTCGGATCAGGGCGAGAATCAGCCCTGTAGCGTGTTCGGCCACGGCGTAGGGGGAATATCCGGGCACATTGGCAACCAGAATGCCCAGTTCGTTGGCTGCTGAGATGTCAACGTGATTGAATCCTGCAGAGCGCAACGCCAGCATCTGAATGCCCTGGCTCCGCATCCGCTTCAGCAGGGATCTCGGAACCGGGTCATTCACGAAAACGCAGACGGCTTTGGCATCGTCGGCCAGCACCAGGGTTTGTTCGTCCAGGTGAGTGTCGACGTAATGCAGTTCGTGACGGTACTGGCGGTTATAACGGTCGAGACAACGCTTGTCATATTCCCGCGCATTAAAGATGGCGATTTTCATCGTTTGATCCCTCTGATGGGTAGGGAGCTCAGCGCTTGTTGCCCGTGTCCGCTAAAGAGCATAGCGCTGGTTGTGTGACCGAGCGTCCATAAGACGTCGTGATTGGCTGCGTCCCCCGGCTCACGGCCACTCGGCAGCCTTGCCCTAGTCAGGGGCAGCGTGTAAGGTAGCGCTCTTTTGGCGCGCCGGGCATTGGCACGTCCGATAATCTGGAGGCAATCTGACTATGCGAATCATTCTCTTGGGGGCGCCGGGGGCCGGTAAGGGTACCCAGGCTCAGTTCATTACAGAGAAATTCGGCATTCCGCAGATCTCCACTGGTGACATGCTGCGAGCCGCCGTGAAAGAGGGTACTCCCCTCGGTCTAGAGGCCAAGGACATCATGGCTGCCGGTAAGCTGGTATCCGATGATCTGATCATCGCTCTGGTCAAGGAGCGCATCGCTCAGCCTGACTGTGCAAAGGGTTTCCTTTTTGACGGTTTCCCGCGCACCATTCCGCAGGCACAGGCGCTGCTCGATGCAGACGTTGCCATCGATAACGTTCTGGAGATCGCCGTTGACGACGAAGAGATCGTCAAACGCCTGTCTGGCCGCCGTGTCCATGAGGGCTCTGGTCGTGTTTACCATGTGATCTACAACCCGCCGAAAGTAGAGGGTAAGGACGATGTTACCGGTGACACGCTGGTACAGCGTGCTGACGATACCGAGGAGACCGTTCGCAACCGCCTGAAGGTCTACCACGAACAGACTGCGCCGCTGGTTGGTTTCTATCGGGAATTGGGAGAGCGTATGCCTGATGCTGCACCCAAATACAGCAAGGTGGAAGGTGTTGGCAGCATGGATGAGATCCGTGAGAAGGTATTGGAAGCACTGAGCTGATCCGTACCACGATTCCCTTCGTAAGAAAGCCCCCATTCGGGGGCTTTTTTGTGCCCGTTGAGCGCGCAAGTGGGCGATAGTGTAGCCTTTTGTGTAAATGGTTCTCTGCTCAGACCTATCACCAACAGGATCAAATACATGTCGACAGCGGTTATCCTGATGAACCTGGGAACGCCTGCGGAGCCGAGTGCCCCGGCAGTGCGGCAATTTCTGCGAGAGTTTCTCTCCGACCCCCGAGTAGTCGAAATTCCACGTTTGGTCTGGTTGCCTATCCTCCACGGGATCATTTTGCCCCTCAGGCCGGGGAGGATCGCACCAGCCTATGCAGAAATCTGGGATACCGGCCTCGATGGTGCTCCCGTAGAGGGTGCCCCGTTGTTTTATTACACCCGTCGGCAGTCGGAACTGTTGCAGGAGCAGTTACGGGAAAACCGGCCGGATATTCGTGTTGAGTTCGCCATGACCTATGGCGAACCCCGCCTTGCTGATGTGGTGGAGCGCCTGCAGCGGGAAGGCTTTGATTCCTTTATGGTTTTTCCGCTCTATCCGCAGTATTCCGCCACGACGACGGGCTCGATTTACGACCAGGTGGCGCAGATCTATCGCACTAACAGGAATATTCCGAATATCTCTGTGGTGCATAATTACTACCGCCACCCGATGTACGTGCGAGCCCTGGCAAACTCAGTGCGCGAGCATTGGGATAAGCATGGCGCAGCCGAAAAACTGCTGCTGTCATTTCATGGTATCCCCAAGGCGAATGTTGACAAGGGAGACCCCTATTATCTCCAGTGCCGCGAGACCGCCGAGCATCTGGCGGCGGAGCTGGGGCTCGACGAGCAGCAGTGGCAGCTCTGTTTCCAGTCCCGCTTTGGTAAGGCGGAGTGGCTTCAGCCTTACACGGACAAAACCCTGGAAGAGTGGGGCATAAAGGGCGTGGGCAGTGTCGATGTGATTTGCCCGGCCTTCGCGGCAGATTGCCTCGAAACCATCGAGGAAATTGCAGAAGAGAATCGCGCTAATTTTGTCGAAGCGGGGGGTGGGGAATATCGTTACATCCCCGCTCTCAATCTACGGCCGGATCATATCGAAGCCTTGGCCAGGATTGTCGAAGAAAAGTTACCGGTCCCCTCAAAACAGTCCGGCTGAATGATAGAGAATCCTCTTTGCCGCCGTTTTCGTGTCCGGGCGGCGGCAAATTTTGGGAAAAGCAATTTTTTATTGCCCAAAAAACCGTTTTTTTCCCCTTTTCCCTTGCAAAGCAATTTTTTTTTATTAACTTTGATATGGTTGCATCGTTAAAATCGTTGCGGCTTGCTGTTACTTCTACTCGGGAGATGGGTAAAAAGTCCCGGGGCAGCAAAACGGCAATACTGCCAGCACACTTTTAGATTGATTGCAGAGGTAGTTTTCCGACTCTGACAGGAGACAAGGGATGGCACGAGTAGCAAAGAAGAGAAAACAGGCCAAGCGCCCTGCGAAGGCAAAAGCCACCGCAGCTGTTTCACCAGTCGTCACCAAAGCCGAAAAGGCTGTGGAATCAACGACCAAATCCCTGGATGCCCAGATGGATCGGGTTGCCAAGGCACGGGAGCGGGCACAGAAAACCGGCACTGCTGCAGCGAAGAAAGCGCTGACCAATGCCAATGCCAAGGCGAAAGATTTACGCGCCAAAGCGGCGGCGGCAAAGGTTGAGTTGGCCAAGGCCAAGGCGATGGATTCCGTCCGCCAGGCCGAAGAAGCTGCGAAGGCAAAAATCAGTGAGATGGCTGACAAGCTTTCCGACAAGGCCGAGAAGGATCTGGCTGCTGCGGTAAAAGCATTTGAAAGCCGTTGGAGAAAGACCCGCGCCAAAGCTGATGCCAAGAAGGTCAAGACAGCTGAGAAAAAGGCCCAGGCCAAGGTGAAGGCCGCTGCCAAGAAAGCGGCAACCAAGGCCAAGGCTCTGGAGAAAAAGGCCGCAGCCAAGGCCAAGGCAGAAGCCAAAAAGGCAGCCAAGAAGTCGGCCAAGAAAAAGGCTGGTCGTCCCAAGAAAAGCGCTGCCAAGAAAGCCGCCACGAAGAAGACTCCAGGTCGGCCGAAGAAGTCCGCCCGCCGCGGTCGTCCACCGAAGGCGGCCAAGACCAAGGCCACAGCCAAGAAAACCATGGCTCGTCGCGGTCGTCCGCCGAAGAAGAAGTAAGTTCTTTCCCGTTCTCGTCCTGGCTTCCCTGCGGAGCCGAAGGGTGTGGATCGGCAGATGGACCGGCAAATGGACCGGTGAATGGAAAGCCCCGCTCAGCGGGGCTTTTTCTTTTCATGACGGGGCGCTGAGGCTACCTACCCCCTCCAGTGCGGTTCTAGCCACACATGACTCTCTCTCCGGACCGTGCCACAATTCGCTCCCGTGAAGTTGTCAATCGAGTCACCCGTGAAGCTATTAGCCCTGGATACCACTTCTGGCGCCTGTTCAGTTGCCCTATATGACGACGGCCGCATTACCGAGCAGTTCGTCGAGGCTGAGAGAGACCATACCCGTCGACTGCTGCCGATGGTTGACGAGGTGTTGGCCCAGGGGAAGCTGGAACTCGCGCAAGTGGATGCTCTCGCGGTCAGTCGCGGTCCGGGATCATTCACCGGCCTGCGTATTGCGATCAGTTGTGTGCAGGGGCTGGCCTTTGCAGCGGACAAGCCGGTAGTCCCCGTATCGAGCCTGGCGGCATTGGCTGCCGGCGCCCGTCGCAAGCATCCCGAGTGGCAGCAGGCTCCGGTGGTTTCGGCCCTGGATGCCCGCATGGGGCAGATATACTGGGGTGTTTACTCGCCGAAAGCGCCAAACTGCAGTCTGCTGCCGGAGGCGGTACAGGATCCAGAACAGGCGGTTCACGTACTCCGCGAATCCGACCTGCCACGGGAGCTCTATGGCGCGGGGCCAGGCTGGCACTACCCGGCACTCGAGCAGGCACCGGTCAAGGTCCGGGACACCGAAGCCCTGATTCATGCTCGGGATATTGCTGAGCTGGGGGCGCTGTTATGGCAAAACGGGGTTTCGATGCGTGCAGAGGAGCTGGAGCCGCTCTATTTACGCGACGAAATCACCTGGCAAAAACGACAAAAAATCCGTTCGCAGTAATCATTCATGGAATTCTTTCACATCGTAATCCTGGCCCTGATCCAGGGGCTCACTGAGTTTTTGCCCATCTCCAGCTCGGCACACCTGATTCTGCCGAAAGAGGTGCTGGGCTGGCCGGACCAGGGGCTGGCCTTTGACGTTGCGGTGCATTTTGGCTCGCTGACTGCGGTGATTATCTATTTCCGCAGCGAAGTCTGGGCGCTCCTGCGTGACGGTTTGGGTGGCCTGGTAAACAATCGTTTTACCGATGATGGCCGCCTGGCCTGGTTGATCGTGCTGGCCACGATCCCGGCCGGTTTGGTCGGGTTGGCATTCAAGGGCTTCATCGAAACGCATTTGCGCTCGGCAGCAGTGATTGCCGCCACCACCATCGGCTTCGGCCTACTGCTGTGGTGGGCAGATGTATTTGGCCGGCGCCAAGAGACCCTGGCGCAGCTCAACTGGAAGAAAGCACTTGCGATCGGCCTGGCCCAGGCGCTGGCGTTGATTCCCGGTACATCCCGGTCCGGAATTACGATGACTGCCGGACTGATGCTGGGCATGAAGCGGGAAGATGCCGCGCGTTTCTCGTTTCTCATGTCGATCCCGGTGATCGCCCTGAGCGCCATGCTGCTGACGTTTGATCTGCTCTCTCTCGAGGCCGTGCCCTGGGGAGATATTCTGCTCGGCACTGTCCTTTCCGGAATCAGCGCCTATCTGTGTATCCACTTTTTTCTGCAATTTATTAGCCGCATCGGCATGGCGCCGTTCGCCATCTATCGCCTGTTACTGGGTGCGGCACTGATATGGATGATCTGGGGGTAAGTTATGGCTACTGTCGCGTTTTTAGGGCTCGGCGTAATGGGTTTCCCCATGGCTGGGTTCCTCGCCAAAGCGGGCCACAAGGTACGTGTCTACAACCGCACTGCTAGCCGCGCACAGCAGTGGCTCGAAACATACTCCGGTGAAGCCTTCGCAACCCCGGCAGAAGCCGCCAGAGGCGCAGAGCTGGTGTTTGCCTGTGTGGGCAATGACAACGACCTGCGAGAGGTGGTTAACGGGGAGCAGGGTGCCTATGCGGGGATGCAATCCGGCAGCTTGTTCGTAGATCACACCACTGCCTCGGCGGATGTAGCCCGTGAGCTGGCTGTCATCGGCGCCGAACGGGGGCTCGGCTTTCTGGATGCGCCGGTTTCCGGCGGCCAGGCTGGCGCCGAGAACGGAGCGCTGACCATCATGGTCGGTGGTGAAGAGGCGGACTACCAGCGCGCGTTGCCATTCATCCAATGCTATGCCCGCGCCACCAATCTGCTCGGCCCGGTGGGCAGTGGCCAGCTGTGCAAGATGGTCAACCAGATCTGTATCGCCGGCGTGGTCCAGGGCCTTGCCGAAGGGCTTCACTTTGCCAGGGCCGCCGGGCTGGATGCGGAACAGGTGGTGGAAGTGATTTCCAAGGGTGCTGCACAGAGCTGGCAGATGGAAAATCGTTACAAGACGATGCTGGCCGGTGAATATGAGCACGGCTTTGCGGTGGACTGGATGCGCAAGGATCTGGGCATCGTGCTCGACGAGGCCCAGCGTAACGGCGCGCTACTGCCGGTCACTGCGCTGGTGGACCAGTTCTACAGCGAGGTGCAGGCACTGGGTGGCGGCCGCTGGGATACCTCCAGCCTGTTCGCGCGCCTGACGAATGTGCGCTCCTTTGAAGACGAGGCGGAGTAGCCTGGTCCCATCGCCATGAAAGTCCTGCTCCTGTCCGCCTACGACGCCGGCAGCCACAAGCGCTGGCGGCACGGGCTGGTGGATGCGATACCGGAATGGGACTGGACCGTACTCTCCCTGCCACCGCGCTATTTCAGCTGGCGGATTCGGGGCAACAGCCTCAGTTGGAGCAGGGGAGAGGAGGTGGCCACAATCTGCCAGCACTGGGATCTGGTCGTGGCCACCTCGATGACTGATCTCTCCGCCCTGCGGGGCCTGGTGCCTGAGATCGCCACAGTGCCGACAGCGGTCTACTTCCATGAAAACCAGTTCGCTTACCCCCGCACCAAAGACGCTTTCCAGTCCGTCGAACCGCAATTACTGAATATCTACACCGCGCTCTGTGGCGACCTGCTGCTGTTCAACTCCGAGTTCAATCGCCGTTCCCTCCTGGAGGGGGCACGTCGGCTGCTGAAGCGTTTCCCCGATTGCGTGCCGCAAGGTATCTGTGAGGAGATTGCAGGAAAATCCCGGGTGCTACCGGTGCCGCTGGAAGACAGCCTGTTCCCGGAAGATGCCGTTGGGCGTCGGTCGGAGCAGGGGCCACTGGTTTTCAGCTGGGCCGCGCGCTGGGAATACGACAAGGGCCCGGATCGGTTGCTGCAGATTCTGGAGGGGCTGGAAGATCGCGGGGTCGACTTCAGACTGAACCTGCTCGGGGAGTCTTTCCGCAACAGCCCCGAAGAGTTTGAGAAGATTCGTCAGCGTTTCGCTGCCCGTCTGCAGTCAGTGGGTTATCAGGCCTCGGCTGGAGCTTATCGCCAGATCCTGGGCGGCAGTCATGTCTTCCTGAGTACCGCCTACCATGAGTTCCAGGGGCTGGCAGTCATGGAGGCCTGCGCGCTCGGTTGCTCGCCAGTGGTGCCGGACGAACAGGCTTATCCGGATTACTATCCCTCTGCCTGCCGTTACGCTTCGGTCGATGAGGCTGTCACAATACTTTCCAGGCTCGCGATGTCCCTGAAAGAGGGCCGAGCCCTGCCCGAAGTCGATATGTCGCCCCTGCGCTGGGAGCTGCTCGCGCCCAGATACCGACAGGCATTTGAGGATGCGGTATCCGCAGGTTGAGCTCAGCGGGTTCGGTTTTTCTTGTCCAGCCGCTCAGGAACCCTTGTCGCGGGCCTGAAGCTCATCTTCCTCGCAGGAGGGAAACTCTTCCCACAGCAGTCGCAGCAAGGCTGTGGCCTCATCCAGCGCTTCCTGAATGGCCTCGGGACGTGGCCGCGGAGTACGAGCGAGTAACCTCTGCTCTTCACGGATCGCCTCAAACTCAAGCCACCACGCCTGGACATACCCGAGAGTCCACTGGTCGTCGATCTTAGACAGCATCAGTCCCGTATTTTTGCCATCCTTGTAGGTCGCCACCCATACCTGAGCACTGCAGTGAGGGCCCTCCGCACATGGACAGCCATCCTTAACGCCGTCGATCATGACCATTGAGCCGGGCATAATCCTCTGTGCTTCACTGACAATTTTTCGGACCTCGATATCGTTCAGGTTTTCCTCTCGGAGTGAGCCCGAGAAGCGACGTGGTTTGGAGGGGTATATCGTTCTGGATTTTCGCGCCAAGAGTCTGCGTTTTCTGTGTTCTTCCTCCATTTTTTCCGTGGTGTTGCCGTCAGTAGAAGCTGCAGGGGCTGGCCGGGGGAAAAAGCAGGTGACTAGTAAGCTGAGAGTGAAAAGAAAAGCTCGGGTCATAGGGGGCCTTTCAAGGATGAACTGTGGTTGGTCTGTTCAATTCCTGGGGTGGGTAAAGCTCTGGGCCTGGTTACTGGCTTTCTGCAGACAGCCCGATATTTCTTGCCATGCCTCGATCAGCTTGTCCGGAAGTGCTTGGATACTTCCTTACGGTTAATGGCAGGCGAGGAAAGAGGACTAACCTGACTTTGATCCAGGGCCCTGGCAGTCATTGTCCGTACCATTTTCCTTCCTGCTCATGCTGGCTCCGATCGCTGCGCCGATCGCTACTCCAATTCCAATTCCTAACCCCGCGTTGCCAATGGCCAAACCTATAGCAGAGCCAGCCCCTGCTCCGATGGCTATGCCAATTGCAGTGCGGTTCATGGGTTTTTCCTTGTTTTGATTATTCATCAGATCGTCAATTTCTCCCGGAGCCGCAAGCAGTGGTGGTTGCAGTTTAAGGATAGTTGGCAGCGGTTGACTGGTATGTGCGTTTTGGGTTTGGTTGCAGCGGGTAAGTACCGTTTATATTCCGCATCGTTGGTTTCCAGTTACCGTGTTTCGCGCTTTTCAAGAAACGGTTTGATCAGTATCAATAACGAAATTACACCCAGTCCCTCTAACGCAATAAATAATCCGGTACTGAGTTCCTCTTGAATTTTCACCAGGATAAACATGTACGTGGCAAGCAGAGTCATCATCACTGCCGTTGCTGCCATGCCAATTGCTCGAACTACCGTGGAATTCCTTTTCATTGTGAAACTCCCAAGGTGAAAATTGATAATGCTCATTGGACGAGGCTGAAACAGCAGAATGCCCGTCAGATGCCTGCCGGTTCTCCCAGCCGGTCCCCGGTAGCGCTATGTATATGTGCCGGTCACAAGCACCGGGTACCAGATGACGGCGGTAAAGAAAATTGGCGAGCCCAGCGCTATAGCGGCCAGAGAGAACCCGGCATGGGACAAAAATTGCCTTTCGCTAAAAGCTAAGTGGTTGGCTAATATTTCGGCGATGCTTCCCAGATACCTCTTGAGCCGAGCGACCTTATCCCTTAGAGCCAACATTGACTGCTTCAAATAAAGCAGCAGAAAACCAATCGCAAATTCCGCCCCTGCCAACTCTGCGAGCATAACCGTTTCGAGTGCGAACGGGGCAACCAAAATGACGAGAGACCAGAATATGACCAATCGCAATTGGCTTTTAGTGATTCTTATCTTCATATTCCCTCGAAGACAGCCTTTTTTCAGGTCGATCATCCATTATCTGTGGAATTTATATCACCTCGATGTCGCTTCTCCTAACGGGACGTCTAGAGAGAAGCAAATCTAGCCAGATATCAGTGGGTTAGGTCGGGCTAATGCCTGAGGCGATGGCCTGCAGGGGAACGATGACTGCTGATGTTTTCTCGCAGAACACGCTCTTTGGGTGACGCACAGGCCGCGGCGAGGGAGTAGGTGCAAGCGCGGTCTTTGACAGCCAGCGGGAAACCGTTGAATCAGACGTACTGTATGTTGATTGTTTGTTTTTTGCTCACCGTTAGGGCTTTCCAGCGTTGCGATGTACCTGCGCTCTAAGGCTTGCGGCGTACAATCGAATGTTCGAAAAGGGTATTATTCGCCCTTAACTCCCGAGATTGCAGCACGGAATTGATAGCGTATATGAGTAAGCAGCGTGTACTGACAGGCATTACCACCACCGGTACCCCCCACCTGGGCAACTATGTGGGCGCAATTCGCCCGGCAATTGCCGCCAGCCAGGATCAGAACAACCAGTCCTTCTACTTTCTGGCGGACTACCATGCGCTGATCAAGTGTCAGGACCCCGAGCAGGTGCACCAGTCCACCCTCGAGATCGCCGCCACCTGGCTGGCGCTGGGGCTGAATACCGACAATGTAGTCTTCTATCGCCAGTCCGATATCCACGAGATTCCGGAGCTGACCTGGCTGCTGACCTGTATGACCGCCAAGGGCCTGATGAACCGCGCCCACGCCTACAAAGCTGCGGTGGATGCGAACCGCGCCGACGGCGAGGACTCGGACTTTGGCATCACCATGGGCCTTTACAGCTACCCGATCCTGATGGCCGCGGACATCCTGATGTTCAATGCCAACAAGGTGCCGGTGGGCAAGGACCAGGTCCAGCATATCGAAATGGCGCGGGATATCGCCCAGCGCTTTAACCATCACTACGGCGAGCACTTCGCGCTGCCGGAGGCGGTGGTGGACGACCATGTGGCGGTTTTGCAGGGCCTCGATGGCCGCAAGATGAGCAAGAGCTACGGCAATACCATTCCGCTGTTTTTGACCGAGAAGCAGCTGAAAAAGCACATCAACAAGATCAAAACCAATTTACTGGAGCCGGGTGAGCCGAAGGATCCCGACACCTCCACGGTATTCCAGATCTGGCAGGCCTTTGCCACTCAGGATCAGACCGCCGAGATGCGCAAGGCATTCGAAGAGGGGATTGCGTGGGGTGAAGCCAAGAAGCAGTTGTTCGAACTGATCAACGGCCAGATCGGCGATGCACGTGAGCGCTACAATGAGCTGCTGGCGAATCCCGCGCAGATCGAGGAAGAACTGGAGAAGGGTGCGGAGAAGGCCCGTGCCTACTCTGCGCCGTTTATCGACAAGCTGCGTCACGCAGTCGGCATCCGCAAAATAGGCTGACATCGATAGAGGGACGCGCTATGGCTGGCAAACAGAACAATAACAACGAGGATAAACCGATGAGTGAGTCTCCGGCGAATACTGCCGCCCCCATGGATACGCCAAACGGTCCCGGCAAGGGCGGCTGGGTCGATCGCGCGCTGAACTTTATCGAGGTGGTAGGCAACAGGCTGCCGGACCCGGCCGTCTTGTTCCTGATCCTGATGGTGACAGTCTGGGTCCTTTCACTCCTGTTGTCCGGAGTCAGCTTTGACGCCATCCATCCGGCTACTGGCGAGGCAGTCCAGGTCACCAACCTGCTGTCCGGGGACAACTTTGCCTACTTCCTCTCCAACATGGTCACCACCTTTACCGGCTTTGCCCCCCTGGGCGTGGTACTGGTGGCCATGCTGGGGGTGGGTGTGGCGGAGCAGAGCGGCTTTATCAACGCCGTGCTGAAAAAGCTGCTCGGTGTGACTCCGCAAATGCTGCTGACTCCCATGCTGATCCTGGTGGCGATTGTCAGTCACACGGCGGTGGATGCTGGCTATGTGCTGGTGATCCCACTGGGCGGGGTCATTTTCTACGCGGCCGGCCGCCACCCTCTGGCAGGGATTGCGGCGGCTTTTGCCGGGGTATCCGGAGGTTTCTCCGCCAACTTTGTGCCATCGGCCATCGATCCCTTGCTGCAGGGCTTTACCCAGTCCGCAGCGCAGATTGTCAGCCCCGAGTTGCAGCTGAACCCGCTCAATAACTGGTTCTTCACTTCCGCCTCCTGTCTGGTGATTGTGCTGCTGGGCTGGTGGCTGACCGACAAGGTCATC